>JBJXGK010000074.1:0-15900 GCA_046153705.1 Gemmatimonadaceae bacterium | reverse complement strand
GGTCGGATTGCGGACGAAGAACGCCGAACCCACCAGGCCGCCTTCTTCGCCGGTGTGCCAGATGAACAACGTGGACCGCTTGGGCTTCACCGGCATCGCGGCGATGGCTTCGGCGATCTCGAGCACGCCCATCGAACCAGAGCCGTCGTCGTCAGCGCCGTTGTTGATCGAGTCGAGGCGCGGCTTGGGATAGATCCTGCGGATGCTGTCCATGTCGACCTTGAACTCCGTCAACACCTCAATGGTGGGGCTCACCATGTTGTTGGCGAGCATCCACTTGATACGCATGTCGTTGAACACCTTCAGCGAGTCCTTGTCGACCGGTGTCGTGAAGCCGACATGGTCGTTGTGTGCGCCGATGGCGACGTACTGGTTCTTGAGCACCGGGTCGGACCCCGGGATGATGCCGATCACGTTGCGGCCGAACTCGGTGGGGAGTTCGACGAACTCGAGCGAGGCATTGACCGTGCCGCCCTTGGTGCCCGGCGCAAGCGATTCGAAGCGCGAGCGCGAGAAGAGCGCGGCGGCCGCGTCACGCGTGATGCGGAGCTGGGCCTGCGGATTGAGCTGCGCGAGCTGCGCCTTGAGCAGCGCGACGGAGTCCACCGGCGCCTGCGTTGCCGGGGCGAATCCCGGCCGGCTGGCGGCGGTCTGCGATGCGACGGTCGGTTCGTTGATCGCTGCGCGCTGTGCCGCTGTCAGGTCATCGAGGTCGATGGTGGCCACCGCGGCCGCATCGGCGAAGCGGTTGGGGGCTGGCGCTCCGCCACGACCGCCGCCGAATGCCTGAGGGCCCTGCGGACCGCCGGCCCCGCGACGGCCGGCCTGCGGGAGCAGGACCACGAACTTCCCGGCCGCGTCCGCCGCCGAGATCTGCGTGGTGGTATCGCCGATGGTGCCGCCGAAGATCACCTCGGCGTTGAGGATCGGGCGCGGCGCGCGCTGCCCCGGCACCGCGACGAAGTGCTCGTTCCACTTGAGCGGATTGCCGTTCACCGTGAGCCGCGAGCTCGACGTGAACTTCCGCAGGTGGTACGGCAGCACCTGGAAGTACGTGCCGTTGTCGCCGGCCGGGATGAGGCCGATGCGCTTGATCTCGGCGGCGATGTAGTCGGTGCCCTTCTTGTTGCCGAGTCGGCCCACCTGCCGCCCCTGCATGGAGTCGTCGGCGAACTGGTAGAGGCGGATCTGCAGATCGCGCACGTTGATGGCGGCCTTGGTGGGCGCCGGCTTCACTACGGGCGGGTTGCCGTAGCGATTGACCTTGGGTGCGCCCTGCGCGAGCGCGGTGCTCGCAACGAGCGGGAGTGCCAGGACGGTACGACGGAAGTTTACAAACCGCATCAGTGCTCCACGAGGGTGTGTCGGGACAGACGCTGCCACGGGAAATTACGTGGTCGCGGCGTGGGATGTTGGGCTTTGCGGCGCTCCGCCCAAGGGGATCGGTTCGGTCTGGTATCAGTCTTGCTGATGCTCCATGTCAACGGAGGCATCGGGATGCGCGTGCTGCGGGAGATCGCCGAGCTAATGGACCTGCTCATTCTGCCGGTGCTCGGTCGAGTGCTGTTGTTCCTGCTGGTCCCGGTCGCTCTGCTCGCTCTGTTCGGCGTGCCGGGCTGTGCGTGTAACACCAAGGACAAAGCCTATCGCACGGCGATGCGGTCCGATCTGCACAATCTGGTCGACGCGCAGGGCCGCTACTTCGCGGAACATGAGCGCTACACGCGAGAACTCGGGCAGTTGAAGTTCCGCTCCAGCACGGGTGTGGTGATCGATTCGATCGTCGTCACACCCACAGGGTTCAGGGCGCGTGCGTCCTATCCCACTCGGACGCCGGAGCACTGCCGTGTGAACTTCGGCCCCGACTGGAATGAGGAGAGTCGTCCGAGCTGCGACGGCGACGCGTCAGCCTACCGTCCGAAGCGCTAGCTGTCGCAGGGGCCAGCCGATGAGCATGAGACCGGCGCCCCAGAGCAGCGTTTCGCGGCCACTGCCGTAGAACGCGCCGGCCACGAACAACAGCGCGCCCACGGCACACAGAACCAATCCCGGCGTGCGCCGCAGGCGACCGTCGCGCATGAAGCGTACGGCGGTGAGCGTGCAGAACAGGTACAGTACCAGTGTCGTCGCCGTGGAGATCAGCGCGACGAAGTTGAACGCACCGATACCGACGCGCGAACTCGCCGCCAGCGTGAGCACCGCCGAGACGGTCGCACTCAGCACCACGGCTCGTGCTGGGACGCCGTGCGCGTTCCGTGCGCCGAACCACGCCGGCAACGAACCGCGCTTGCTCATCGCGGCCGGCAACTCGCCGCCGATGAGGATCCAGCCGTTGAGGCAGCCGAAGCAGCTGACCACGCCGCAGAACGCGACGAACACGCCGGCCCACTCGCCCCAGTAGCCGCCGACGAAATCCGCCATCGGCGCCTTGGACTGTGAGACGACGGCGAGTGGCATCATCAGCGCGACAGCGCAGGTGGAGAAGATGGTGATGAGACCGCTCAGCGTCGTGCCGACGATGGTCGCACGGGGGACGTTCTTCTCCGGCTCGTCGACGGCATCGGCGGGCATCGCCGCGCTCTCGAGGCCGAGCATCGCATAGAACGTGATGCCGATCGCCGAGAGCGTGGTGGCACTGGTGATCGGGACGGAATCGACCGGCACGAGTGACGCGGCGCCCTCGCGGAACAAGGTCCATGCCGCGAGGACGATCACTGCGGTGAAGGGGAGCAGCTTGATGATCGATGAGACCATCTGCACCGGACCGGCCAGTGCGCGCAGGTTGGCCCACGTGAGCAGCACGATCGCCGTGAGCGCGGTGGCGGTCTCGGCGCCGGGTGTGACGCGCAGCGCAGGGATGAGGCGCGTGAGATAACTGATGCCCGTGATGGTGAGTGCGGCGTTGGTCGACCAGATGGAGACGACGTAGCCCCACGAGCCGACGAAGGCGAGGTTGCTCCCGACGCCCATCTCCATGAATCCGTGGGCGCCGCCCGCTTCAGGGTACGCGGCAGCCAGCCGCGCGAAGATGCCGGCGAGCGCGAGTGCGCCGAGGAGGCTGATGATCCAGGCCGTGACGGCGTTCCATCCATACGGCGCGAGCGACGCCGGCTGCATGAAGATCCCCGCACCGACGATGTTGCCGACGACCAGCGCGGTCGCGGTCCAGAAGCCGAATCGCTTGCGTTTCACGCGGGTGAAGCTGGTGCAATCGGCGCGATTGCGCGAGGGTCACCTGGCCGTCGACTGTGCCTGCCGCCGCAGGTACTGAGCAAGGTAGTCGAAGGAGCCGATCGTCCTGCCCGATGCGTCGGAGCCCTTCCAGCCGCTGATGGGATGGTACCCGGGCCAGGTGCTGGCGCCTGAGCCGAGTGGCTGGTTGGCGTAGACGCGTCCCGCGTCGACGTGTTCGAAGAACCATTCGACCTCGGTCTCATCACCATACACACCGGCGTTGAGTCCGGGATGCGCGGCATTCATCAGGCCGGTCGCTTCCTCGAGGCCATGCACGCGATGGACCAACAGGATGGGCAGGAACGTCTCGACCTTCCACAGCGCATGACTGTACGGTGTCTCGGCGAGCGTTGGGGCGACGAACTGGCCATGTCCGAGTCCGCGTTCGGTCAGCACCTCGCCGCCGGCGAGCACGTGCGAGCCGTGTTCGCGCAGCTCGTGAACGAGGGTGCGGTAGCGCGAATACGAGCTCGCTTTGGTCACCGGACCCAGATAGTTGCCGCGCTTCGTCGGGTCGCCGATCGGCATGAAGCGGAGTTTGAGACGGATCTGGTCGATCAACTCGTCGGCGATGGCGCCGTGTGCGTACACGTGCGCCAGCGACGAGTGCTTCTGCCCCGACATCCCGAACGCGGAGTGGATGATGCCCATGGCGGCGCGATCGATGTCGGCGTGTGAGGTGACGACGCAGGCGTTGAGCGCGCCGAGCTCGGCGATGCAGGGCCGTACACCGCCGCGGAGCGACATGCGACGCGCGAGCTGGGAACCGCGTTCGCGCGACGCTGAGACGGTGAGGCCCGCCAGCAGCGGATGTGAGATGAGTGAATCACCCATGTCGGCCGATGCGCCGCTGAGGTAGTTGAACACGCCGGGTGGCGCACCGGCATCGCGGAACACGTCGGCGAGGAGGCGACCGCTCCAAGGCGTGTCGCCGGCGCCTTTGGCGATCACGGTGTTCCCGGCGAGCAGCGCCGCTGCTGACGGTCCGGCGAGCAGGGCGAGCGGGAAGTTGAACGACGCCAGCACCAGCCACGCGCCGTACGGCTTCAGCACGCGCCGACTCGGTGGCTCTCCGTCCATGGACGGGCCACTCGGCAGGTCGTACAACACGCCGTCGTTCTTCTCCCACGCATCGCAGTACGTCGTGAAGAACTCCGCCGCTTCGTGCGCTTCGCCGAGCGCCTCGGCGCGGTTCTTCCCGACTTCCATGGAGAGCACGGCCGCGAACTCGGCGCGGCGTTCGACCATGATCGCGCCGACGCGGCGCAGCATTTCGATGCGCTCGCTCGCCGGTGTGCGGCGCCATGCTGGGTAGGCCGCGACCGCCGCCTGCATGGCCTCCTCGGCTTCGTGTTCGGTCGCGGAGGCGAACTGCCCGAGTACCAGGCCGCGGTCGATCGGCGAGTGTTTGGCTCGGAAGTGATGTGTCTCCTTGTCCGCGCCGTCGATGAACAGGGCGTGGCTCTCGCCCATCCGGCCCTTCATCCGCAGCAGGGCCGCGTCGAATGCTGCCTGCTCCGGGGCAGGCAGATCCACGAGCGAGGCATACAGGCGTGCTCCGCTCACCTGGACCTCAGGGCGGAAGTGGGATGAAGAGACGACGCATCGATGAGTATCGGCCGCATGCAGCCGCACTTGATAAGTTCGGATTGCGCGCCCAACCCGCCCCCCGTAACATCCCGCAATGCCGAACCGCAGCATGCCGATCCAGGTCGAGGCGCGGAGGCGGGCGGTACCGACGCCCGTCGCATGAGCACGCTGCTCGCGCTCACCCGAGCGATCTCGCCGCGGATCGTCGAGTGTGAACTCACACATCTCGCGCGCGCGCCGATCGACGTCGCGCGGGCCGAAGCCCAACACCGTGCATACGAGATGGCACTGACGGCGTTGGGCGTGGCGGTCCAGCGCGTCGCGCCGGCACCGGAACATCCGGACAGTGTATTCATCGAGGACACGGCTCTGGTGTTCGATGAGCTCGCGGTACTCACTCGACCCGGTGCGGCGTCGCGTCGCGGTGAAGTCGCGGCGGTGGAGCAGGCGCTGGCCGCGCATCGCCCGCTGGCCCGTATCGAGGCACCCGGGACGCTCGACGGCGGCGACGTGTTCGCCGCGGGCCATCGGGTCTTCGCCGGCCGCACCGAGCGCACCAACGATGCGGGGATTGCTCAACTCGCCACCCTCCTCACGCCGCACGGCTACGCTGTCGTGCCGGTGGAGGTGACGGGCTGTCTGCACCTCAAGAGCGCTGCGACGGCGTTGGACGACGCGACCGTGCTGATCAATCCCGCGTGGGTGCGTGCGGACGCGTTCGGTGGGCTCAGCACCGTCGAGATCGCGCCCGGGGAGTCCGGGGCCGCGAACATCGTGCGCGTCGGATCGACATTGCTGATGGCGGCCGAGTATCCGCGCACGAGAGCGCGCCTCGAGTCGCGCGGGTACACTGTACGGACCGTCCTGGCCGACGAACTCGCCAAGGCCGAGGGCGCCGTGACCTGTTGTTCGCTCCTCTTCACCCTTCACTCGTCCTGACGTGACTGAGCCGACATCGCCGGACCCGATCTCGGAGATCCTCTACCTCGCCGAGGATGGCGATGCGGAAGGCGCGATGGCCCGCGTGGACGGATGGTTGGCCGAGTATCCCGAGTCCGGCGTGATGCACGCGCTCAAGGCGTCGTTGCTGCTCGACTCTGGCCGCCCGGTGGACGCCGATCAGAGCGCCCGACTCGCCCTGCTTCACAGCGACGACGAAGACCCGCGATTCGCCCGGGTCATCGCGGCGAGCGTCGCCCTCGTGCTCGGTGAACCCGATCGCGTGATGCAATACACCGCGGAGTTGCTCGCTGATGATCCGGCGGACGAGGTCGCGATCATGCTTGAAGCGCGCGCGCTCGCCCTGCTCGGTAGGTGGGAGGACGCCAAACATCGCGCGGAGTATGTGCTCGCCGGTGATCCGGACCTCGAGGAGGCGGTGCTGCTGCGGCTGGCGGCGATCGAGTCGATGCGCGGTGGGAAGGGGAAGCTGAGCGAGGACGAGTGGGCGGCGTTCGCCGCGAAGTTCCCGCACAACGCCCTCGCGCGCACGGGGCGTGCGTGGGCGCTGCTGCAGCGCGGCAAGCGCCGCGACGCGGAGGTCGAGTTCCGTGACGCACTCGCGCTGGACCCCACCGCCGATTGGGCGCGAGAGGGTCTGCTGGTGTCGCTCAAGGCGCGGTACCCGGGTTACGGGCTGCTGCTGCGCTTCTTCGACTGGATCCAGAGTTTCGAGCCACGCACACAGACGATGATCGTGATCGGTGGGATCTTCGGCTATCGCATCCTTCGGAACGTGGCGATCGAGAATCCGGCGATGGGTGTCGTGATCTACCCCGTGCTCGCGGTGTACATCGCGTTCGTGGTCGCGAGCTGGCTTGCGGATCCGTTGCTCAACCTGTTGCTGCTTGCCAAGGCGGAGGGCCGCGCGTTGGTGAAGGGTCCGGAGCGCACGGCCGCGCTGTTGGTCGGGAGCGCCCTCGGCACCGCGATACTCGTCGCGCTCGTCGCCTGGACGTTCTCGCTCGGGAACCTGATGATGTCCGCGATCGTGCTCGGGCTCGCGTCGTTCTCCATCTCGGCGGCGTATCGGTGCGCTGAGGGCAAGTACCGCACACGGATGCAGCTGTGGGCGGGGAGCGTGGTGGCGCTCGCATTCGTCGGTGCGACAGCGCCCGGAGAGCTCGGGGGCGCGGCCAATGGCATCGGTGTCCTGCTGGCCGTGACCGGTACGTGGTTCGGGCGCTGGTGGGTTGGGAAGAGTCACCGGGAGGGCTGATGCCGGTCGCGGAGCGCTGGGAGCGCACGTGGGCGACGGTGGGACGCAGTGCGCCACGTGGGGAATACGAGGCGCTGCTGGCGCGGTATGCGGAACCCGCGCGGCACTACCATACCGTGCAGCACCTCGGCGAGTGTTTCGCTACATGGGACGGTGTGCGCGAGCTCGCGGTCCGTCCCGGTGAATGCGAGATGGCGCTGTGGTATCACGACGCCGTGTACGATCCATTCGCGTCGGACAACGAAGCACGCAGCGCCGACCTCGCGGCCGCGGTGCTAGGCGGCGATGACGCGCTGATCGCCAACGTGCGGGCGATGATCCTCGCGACCAAGCATGATGCGGCGCCACCTGACCGTGATGCGTCGCTGGTGGTCGATGTCGATCTCGCGATCCTCGGCGCGGCGCCTCAGCGGTTCGAGGAATACGAGCGTCAGGTGCGCGAAGAGTACTCGTGGGTGCCGGGGCCACTGTTCCGGTCGAAACGCCGACAGATCCTCGCCGGATTCCTCGCGCGGCCGGTGATCTACCAGACCCCGCTGCTGCGCGACCGATTGGAAGCGAAGGCCCGTGTGAACCTCGCTCGGTCCATCGAGGCGCTCGGCGGCTGAGGGTGCTACACTAGGGCATGACGACAAGAACCCGCGTGGTCCTCGGCGCTGCCTTCTGCTGCGTGGCGGCAGCTCCTTTCGTGCAACAGAGCGGCACGACCGCGCTCCTCATCGGCATTCACGTCGTCTCCGAGCAGGTCGTGTGGGCAGCTGGCGCGCGTGGCACCGTCACGCGGAGCACTGACGGAGGCGCGACGTGGACGGCCGGCAGGGTGCCGGGCGCCGACTCGTTGCAGTTCCGTGACGTGCATGCCCTCGACGCTCGCACGGCGTGGGTGCTCAGCATCGGCAACGGCCCTCAGAGCCGCATCTACCACACGCGCGATGCAGGGGCCACGTGGCAGGCGCAGTTCGTGAATACGGACAGCGCCGCTTTCTACGATTGTCTGGACTTCTGGGATGCGCGGCGCGGTATCGTGATCGGTGACGCGACGGGCCGGTCGATGGCGGTGCTGCTCACTGAAGACGGTGGCGCGACATGGCGTCGTGTTGATCCCAATACCCTGCCTGAAGCGGAGCCGAGTGAGGGCAGCTTCGCAGCCAGTGGGACGTGTGTGGAGACCGGCGCAGAGGGGCGCGCGTGGATCGTGATGAGCACACCGACGCGGGCGCGGATGCTGCGCACCGCCGACTACGGCCGCACTTGGGCGCTGGAGACGTTGCCGATCACCACGCACGAAGGGAGCGGACCACAGAGCGTGATCTTCCGCGACGCGCTGCACGGCATGGTGCTCGGCGGAGGATACGCAGCGAAGCCGAGTGACACGCTGATCGCGGTCACGAGTGACGGCGGGGAGACGTGGACGCCTCGGCCGGCACCGCCGTTCAAGGTTGGCACGTGGGGCGGCACGTGGGTGCCGGGCGCACGAAGGCCCACGGTGGTCGCCGTGGGCCCGAGTGGTGCCGCGCTCTCGTCCGATGAAGGTCGGACGTGGACCGTCCTCGATACACTCAACTACTGGACGGTCGGTGCGTCGTCGCCGACGTCGGTGTGGGCGGCCGGCACGCAAGGCCGCATCACGCGGTTCCCGGTGCCCTGAGATCCGCGCGACGCCGCCTGCGCACTAGTGCTTCATGAAGCCGCTGACGGTGAGTTCGACATTGTGGCTCACGCGCAGGCCGTAGTTGCCGTCGAGCGTCTTCATCTTGTCGGGGCCAGCGTACTGCGTGGCGTCGAGCGTCTTCGCGACCGTACCGTTGAGCACGCACGAGGCCTTGCCGTCCTTCACACGCCATGAGACGGAGTTGGTCGCGACGCCGTCGCCGTCGGCCTTCTTGAGCGCGGGCGAGGCTTCCATGTTGACGTAGGTCGTGACCTTCTCGCCGTGGAAGCTCTTGATCGAGTACGTACCGTTGCCGTAGACGATGCAGTACAAGAGCGTCTCGGTGGCCGACTCGAGGTCGTTCCCGCCGATGAAGATGCCATAAGAGTGCGGGTGCGACGCCGCCATCTTGTGCTCTTTGAACGTGCCCATGATCTCGAAGTCGCCCTTGGCCATGTGCTCCGGCTTCCAGAAGTTGCCGGCCGGTCCCACAGAGAGGCGCAGTGCGTTCCCCTCAGCGACCATCTTCGAATCGTTGACGGTCTTGCCTTGCGACATCGCACGGCGGTCGATGCGCGCCTTCCACCCCGGCACCTGCAGGCCGCCCTTCACGGAGCGGTCGGCGTCCTGTGCGGACGCGGTGGGGGCCGATACGGCGAGCGTGGCGAGTGCGACGAACAGCGGGAAGGAACGGGCGCGCATGAAAGGCTCCATCTTGGGGTTGAACCTTCATCGTCGCGAGCCGGGGCCGGGAATGCAAGGGGGGGACGTACCACCGGCGGGTCATGCGGTCATCTCAGCCTCGCTCAACCCCGCCGTCTGAGCGAGATTCTCCGGATGCAAACCCGTATGAAGTCGGTCGCTTGTGCCGTGCTGCTCGCTTCCTTCTCGCTGGTGCGCGCGGAGGCGCAGGTGGCTCCTTCCGCACCCTACCGCGATGCCCGCCTGTCGATCGACGCGCGCATCGCCGACCTGCTGCCGCGGATGACACGCCAGGAGAAGTTCTGGCAGCTCTTCATGATCCCGGGCGATCTCAGTACGCCGGCGCACGACTATTCGTCTGGCTCGTTCGGACTGCAGATCCCGGCGGCCCGAAGCATCGCGCCGCGGCTCGCCGCCCGCGCCCATGCCGCCAAGGTCGATTCGATACAGCGCTGGTTCACTACGCAGACCCGGCTCGGCATTCCGATCATCCCGTTCGATGAAGCGCTGCGCGGGCTGACGCGAGAGGGCGCATTGGTGTTCCCGCAGGCCATCGCACTCGCGGCGACCTGGGATTCCACCCTCGTCGAGCGCGTGCACAGTGCGGTCGCGCGCGAGACGCGGAGCCGAGGGATCCGGATGGTCCTCTCGCCGGTGGTGAACCTGGCGACCGATGTGCGCTGGGGCCGCGTCGAGGAGACACTCGGCGAGGACGCGCACCTCACCGGTGTGATGGGGCGTGCGCACGTGCGCGCGTTCGAGCGCGCGGGGATCATCGCCACACCCAAACACTTCGCGGTGAACGTCGGCG
This sequence comes from Gemmatimonadaceae bacterium, assembly GCA_046153705.1. GTDB lineage: Bacteria > Gemmatimonadota > Gemmatimonadetes > Gemmatimonadales > Gemmatimonadaceae > Pseudogemmatithrix. The sequence continues at coordinate 5,694 of JBJXGK010000074.1, read as the reverse complement.
AGGGTGGACGGGACAGTTATCCGATCGACATCAGCCGGCGTGCACTGGAGGAGAAGCATTTCTTGCCGTTCCGGTCACTGATCCAGGAGACCGGTGCGCGCTCGCTGATGACCGCCTACAACTCCGTCGATGGGTCGCCCTCGACGCAGAGTCGGTTCTTGATGACCGAGGTGCTCAAACGCGGCTGGGGGTTTCCGGGCTTCGTGATCTCCGATGCCGCTGCGACCGCTGGTGCGACGGTGCTGCATCTCACCGAAGCCTCGACCATGACGGCGACCAAACATGCGTACGCGTCGGGTCTCGATGTGGTGTTCCAGACGTCGTGGCCCGAGCATCGTCCGTATTGGCGCGCGTTCGAGCAGGGTACGGTGCCGGACACGGAGATCGATGCCGCAGTCACGCGTGTGCTGCGTGCCAAGTTCCAACTCGGCCTGTTCGACGACGCGCGCGTCTACCCCGACAGTGCGGCTCGCTGGAACGGCAGCGCCGAGCATCGCGTGATCGCGCGTGAGGCAGCCCGTGCGTCGATGGTACTGCTCGAGAACAAGCGTGCGACGCTGCCCCTCGCGCGCGGAATCGCGCGGCTCGCAGTGATCGGGTCGGAAGCCGAGGAATCTCGTTACGGTGGGTACTCCGGTCCGGGCATCGCACCGGTGTCGATGCTGGCGGGTATCCGGGCACGCGCGGGGCAGGGCGTGACGGTGCGCTACGAACCAGGCCCCGGTCGATTCGCGCCCACGCACCTCGTGGTACCGGATACGTTCTTCTCGCACCAAGCGGCGAGTGGACGCGTGGCGGGACTGCGCGCGGAATACTGGGACAACAACGCGCTCACGGGTCCCGCGCGGATCGATCGGGTGGACGCCAGGATCGACTTCGGGTGGACACTGAACTCGCCGGGCCAAGGCATCCCATACGACTGGTACTCGGCGCGGTGGACCGGCACGCTCACGGTGCCCGTTGGCGGCGCGCGTCGATTGGGTGTCGAGGGCAACGACGGTTATCGCCTCTGGGTCGATGGCAAGCTGTTGATCGACCGCTGGTACAAGCGCTCATACGGCGCACAGCTCGAAGCGGTCACGCTCACGCCAGGGCCCCACGAGATCAAGCTCGAGTACTTCGAGAGCACGGGCAACGCGCGACTCAAGCTCATCTGGGAACGCGGCGCACCACGGGACGCGGAGGCGAGCATCGCTCGCGCGGTCGCCGCGGCGCGCGCGAGTGAAGCGGCGGTGGTGGTGGTGGGAATCGAGGAGGGCGAGTTCCGCGACCGTGCGTTCCTTTCGCTACCGGGTCATCAGGAGGCACTGATCAAGGCCGTCGCTGCCACCGGTGTGCCGACCACGGTCGTGGTCGTGGGCGGGAGCGCCGTGACCATGTCACGCTGGCTCGGCGATGTGGGCGCGGTGTTGTTCGCGTGGTATCCCGGCGAAGAAGGTGGTGCTGCACTCGCCGATATCCTGTGGGGCGACGAATCGCCGTCAGGACGCCTACCGATCACGTTCCCCATCTCGGAAGGTCAGCTACCGCTGACGTACGACCATAAGCCCACCGGCCGCGGCGACGACTATCTCGATCTCACGGGCCAGCCGTTGTTCCCGTTCGGGCATGGACTTTCGTACACGACCTTCGCGTACAGCGAGCTGAGGATCGACGTGCTGGACAGCCTCGCCGGCTCCATGAGTCGCTCGCTGACGGACGCAGTGCCGCGGGCTGCCAAGGTGCGGGTGCGTGCTCGCGTGACGAACACCGGCAGCCGAGCAGGGAGCGAAGTGGTGCAGATGTACCTGCGCGATGTGCTCACGAGCGTCGCGCAGCCGTTGATCGCGCTCAAGGGGTTCACGCGCATCACGCTGCAGCCAGGCGCCAGCACCGAGGTGCAGTTCACGCTGAGCGAAGAACAACTGCAGCTCTTGAACGAGGAGATGCGCTGGGTGGTCGAGCCAGGCGCGTTCCGCGTGATGATCGGCGCGTCGTCGAAGGACATCAGACTGCGAGGGGAGTTCACACTGCGATGAGCATCTCGAGGCGCGGGTTCGTGGGGACCATGAGTGGTATGGCCGTCGGCGGTTCAGCGATGGCGCGAGCGTTGTCAGCGGCGCCGCCGGATGCAGCGCCCGCGCTGGCGTCGCGCCGGATGGAGTCGCGTCCGCGGCCCAGCGGCTCGCAGCTCCTTTGGCAGCGCGATGAACTCGCGTTCTTCCTGCACTTCGGCGTGAACACCTTCTCCGACCGCGAGTGGGGCGACGGCAAGGAGGATCCGAAATCGTTCGATCCCAGCGCGCTCGACGCACGGCAGTGGGCGCGCACCGCGAAGGCCGCCGGCTTCAAGGCGATGATCCTCACGGCGAAGCATCACGATGGCTTCTGCCTTTGGCCTACCAAGACCACTACACACAGCGTGGCGTCGAGCCCGTTCCGCGGCGGCAAGGGTGACGTGGTGCGTGAGTTCGTCGATGCCTGCGAGGCTGAGGGGTTGCGCGCGGGACTGTATCTCTCGCCGTGGGATCGCAGTCACCCGACATACGGCGACTCGCCGACGTACAACGACGTGTACGCTGCACAGCTCACTGAGCTACTCACCCAGTACGGGCCGATCCACGAGGTGTGGTTCGACGGGGCGAACGGCGAAGGTCCCAACGGCAAGCGACAGGTCTACGACTGGCCGCGCGTGTGGGGGCTGGTGCGCAGGTTGATGCCTGACGCCGTCGTGTTCTCGGATGCGGGTCCTGATGTGCGCTGGATCGGCAACGAGGCCGGGTACGCGGGCGCGACCAATTGGTCGTTCGTGCGACCGGACATCGTGACGGCGCCTGGCGTCAGCGGCGACGAGGTGATGCGGTCGCTGCAGCATGGCGATCGCGATGGGACGGTGTGGCGCCCGGGCGAGACCGACGTGTCCATCCGTCCCGGCTGGTTCTATCACCCGGCAGAGGATGCGAAGGTGCGCATTGTGGAGAACCTCGTGGGGCTCTACTTCTCGTCCGTGGGGCGCAACTCCAAGCTGCTGCTCAACGTCCCGCCGACGCGTGAGGGACTGATCCATCAGACGGACGCGAAGAACCTGGCGGGGATGCGTGCGCACCTCGATCGCATATTCGCGCGCGACGTCACCGCGGGAGCGGACGCGAAGTGGCGCATGCTCGGCACGACGGCAGCAGTAGGAGAGTTCGCGCTGAAGGAAGCTTCGACGGTCGGCGTACTCGACCTGCGCGAGGACATCACGCAAGGTCAGCGCGTGGCGCGGTACTTCGTCGAAGGATTCGATGGCATGGGTTGGCGGGTGTTGCAGCATGGCACGACCATTGGCTACCGGCGGTTGGGGCACATCGCGCCGACGCGCGTGACGAAGCTGAAGGTGTCGATCGAGGATGCGGTGGAGATGCCACTGCCCATCACATTGAGCGCGTTCGCGGGGATAGATCATGACTGAGTCGCCACGGGTGGGAACGAAGAAACCTCGCAGCGTCGCTGATGAGATCGCGGCGGCGCTCCGGCGCGCGCACAGCGGGAACCCGTGGCACGGTCCATCGCGTGCGATGTTGCTTGAGGACGTCACGCCGGCGATCGCGGCGTGGCATCCGGGCGCAGGTGCGCACAGCGTCTGGGAGACGGTGCTGCACATGCGCAGTTGGACGCGCGAGGTAGAGCGTCGGCTGCGCGGCGGAGCACCCGGGGATCCGGCCGATGGGGATTGGCCTGCGGTCGGCACCATGCACGAGAAGTCGTGGCGCGCGGCGTTCGCCTCACTCGATGCTGCGCACGAGAGTCTCGTGGCTGCGGTCTTGGAAACGCCTGAGTCTAAGTTCGCCGAACGGATGGCGGCGACGCCGGGGAGCCCCGAGGGGAGTGGGGTGAGCTATCGGACGATGCTGCTCTCGTTGGCGGAGCATGACATTTACCACTCTGGGCAGATCGCACTGCTCAAGCGCCTGGCCAGGGCCGCGCTCGAGCAGTGAGCCGCTGGCGGCCTGCTACGCCAGCGACGCCTTCAACGTCATCGGCACGGAGATCGCCTTCGAGATGATGCAGTTGGCCTTCGCATCCTCGGCGAACCCAAGGAACTTCTCGAGCGAGATCCCTGGCACATCGCCGACCGTTGTGATCGTGACGCCGGTGATCGTCATGCCGCCGCCGACCTTGTCCATATGGACTTCGACCTTGGTGCTGATGCTCTTCGGCGGGAGATCGGCGGCCGAGAGCTTGGCGTTCAGCGCCATCGAGTAGCAACCAGCGTGCGCGGCGCCGAGCAGTTCTTCCGGATTCGTCCCCGGCGCACCCTCGAAGCGCGTGGTGAAGGAGTACTTCCCTTCGTATGCACCGCTGCCCAGGCGGATGTTGCCGGTGCCTTCCTTGAGGGTACCGGTCCAGCGGGCTTCAGCGTGGCGCGTGATCATGGGAGGAGATGGCAGATGGTGGGTGGAGGATGGCGGATGCCGAACGATAGCCTCGGTTACGGCTGCACGCGCGGTTGACCGATCTTGTACTCCTTCGGCGGGATGTCCTTCCGCAGGTGCTGCACGAAGTAGTCCCAGCGACGCCGCATGATGTACGGCGAGTCCGCGCCGAAGCCATGCCGCGCCTGCGGCAACATCAGCATGTCGAAGTCCTTGCCTGCCTTCATGAGCGCGTCGGCAACAAGGGTCGTATTGTACGGCGGTACGTTGTCGTCCATCATGCCGTGGATCAGGAACAGCTTGCCGCGAAGGTTCGCCGCGTGCGTCTGGTTCGCCTCGGCGGCGTAGTTGTCGCTGTTGCCGTTCTTCACGAGCAGGCCCTGGTAGCGCTCACCCCAGTCGTCCTCGTAATTGCGGTTGTCGTGATTGCCGCTCTCCGAGATGCCGACGTCGAAGAAATCCGGTGCCCTGAACATCGCGGCAGCTGTCGCGAAGCCGCCACCCGAGTGGCCCCAGATGCCGACGTTGTCGATGTCGATGAACGGGTGCCGCTGCGCGAGCTCCTTCATGCCCGCGATCTGGTCGGGGATGGTGTTGTCGATCATGCGACCGTAGTAGAAGTCGCGGAAGGCCTTGGAGCGACCCGGGGTGCCCATGCCGTCGAGCTCCACTACGATGAAGCCCAACTCGGCGAGCGCCTGGTTGTCGCCACGCGCCGGAGAGAAGTTGCGTGTGCCCACGCTGCCGGACTGCGGCCCTGGATAGATGTGGTTGATGATCGGATACTTCCTGGTCGAATCGAGATGCGTCGGCACGTACATGAGTCCGTAGATGTCGGTCTGTCCGTCGCGGGCCTTCACGGTCACCGGCATCGGTGCACGCCATCCGCTGGCGACGAGCGCGGTGACGTCGGCCTTCTCCAGCGATTGCACCAGCTTACCGTTCCGGTCGCGCACGACCGTCACGGGCGGCGTGTTCATCGTGGCGTAGGTGTCGGTGAAGTAGCGCGCGTCGGGAGAGAGCACCACCGAGTGATTGGCGACGTCCGGCGTGAGCAGGGTGAGCCCCCTCCCGTCGAAACCGATGCGATAGAAGTGCTGGAAGTACGGATCGCGCCCCGCCTCGCGGCCGTTCGCCATGAACCAGATCTCGCGCGCCTTCTCGTCGATCCTCACGATCGACGAGACGTTGCCGACGCCGGTGGTGATGCGGTTCTTGAGCTGGCCGGTCGTCAGGTCGTACAGGTACAGATGCGTCCAGTCGTCGCGGTCTGACCACCAGATGAACTCGTTGGTCG
>JBJXGK010000071.1:0-32661 GCA_046153705.1 Gemmatimonadaceae bacterium | reverse complement strand
GTCAGTCGCCGAGCACGAAGGTCACCTTCATGCTCACGCGGTACGCCGTGATCTTGCCCTTGTCGCAGTCGACCTTGAAGTCCTGCACCCAGGCGCCCTTCACGTTGCGCAGGGTCTTGTTGGCACGCTTGAGGCCGACTTCGATGGCGTCCTCGAACGACTTCTTGGACGACGCGGTGATCTCGGTGACTTTGGCTACGGACATGACGGACTCCCGGCTCGTGGTGGTCCTCGACAGGTGTCGAGGCTGCGGGAGAATCTACGGCATCCGCGTCAGCGCGGCGTGCCGAAGGCCACGGTGTACTTTCGGATGTACTGGAGTTCGTCCTCGTCGACGCGCACCGTATACACTGCGCCGCGGCCCAGCGCGATGACCCGTTCGGCGGCGGGCATGGTGACCTGGGCGCGTCGCGTCCCGGTGCCGTCTAGGATGTCGAACCGCTCGACCTTGCCCGCCGTGGGCCGCGACTGCGAGACCCACACGAATCCGTCGGGGGCGACGAGGAGGTTGGTGTAGGCCGGCTTCTGCGCGGGCCATGAGTCCGGCTCCACCAGCTCGAACTCCAGCGAGGGCACCGGCTGGTTGCTTCCCGTCCGCGCGATGGCGTCGCGCATCTGCTCCTCCGACGCCTTCTTCTGGCGGTCGAGCTGCACGCGCATGGAGTCGCGGATGGCCTGCCTCTCCGTATTGGTCACCGCCACCGGCGTGTACGACAGCACCGGACCCTTGGTCCAGCGTCCGTCGAGACCACGGGTCTGCAGCTGATAGGCGCCAGAGCGGAGCGCCACCACTCGGCCGTCGGGCAGGACTCCCCAGAGGTCGACCGGCGCGTAGTTGGGAGGCGTGAACTGCATCTTCAGCCGCCCTTCACCCATCTGCATCTTGGGCGCGACCGTGCTCGCCGGATTCTGCACGCGAGTCAACGTGTCGCGACGCCCGCTCTTCAAGTCGTAGCGCTCGATCGACACGCTATCGGCGAACATGCGGTTGGGGTCCGGCATGCCCTGCGCGCCCATCCGCATGCCGATGCCGGTTCCGTAGATCGCACCCTTGGTGTCGCTGGCGCGCGGGATCAGCATGTTGAGGATCGCCGTCGGGCTCTGGTCGGCGCTGCCACCGGTGGTGCGCACCGGTTTTCCCTTGCTGTCGAACACCAGGTAGCGACGCTGCATGAAGTCGAAGAACAACGTCGTGTCGCCGAGGTAGCCGATGAAGACGCCCTGCGGCTGGAACTCGAGCGGACCGGCGCCCTGCCGCGCGGCGTCGACCATCGTGCCCTTCGCGAGGTCGATCATGCGGAGGGCTTTGTCCTTGTCATCGACCAACAGCAGCCGTCCGTCCTTCAGTTCGATCGCGGTGAGCACGTTGGACATCGGCTCGGCGAACTCGACGACCGGTTTGCTGAGCGTGATCACCGGCGCCGCCTGTGCGGCCGCCGCGACGGGGGCGAGCGCGGCGGCGAACACGAGCAGCGGACGGACGGCGCGCATGGTCACTTCGCGTTCAGGAGTTTCTTGAAGCGTTCGCGGATCGCGAGCAAGTCGCCAGGCGCCTCGGAGTTGCGCTTGATGAGGTCCTCGAGGAGCGTCAGGATGACCGTGTCATCCTCGACCATCGTGGGCTCCGGGCTCATGCGCACGCCGAATCCGGTGTGGCGGCCCGGCTCGATCACGAGTTCGTTGGGCAGCACCACGTCGGACTGCCCATCCATGACCCGGACGACGCAGAACTTCTTGCCCGCCTTTTCCATGTAGCCGAAGCGGAGATACGCCGACTCGGGCCACGCCGGAAGGTCGTGTGACTTGCCGTCCGTCCCGATGAAGGTCGTCGCACCGGGCTTGAGCGCGGGGAGGTTCCGCTCGAGTCCGCCGTGGTACATGAACGCGTGGCGCATGGGTTCCTTGGATGAGGTGTGCTTAGAAGGTCGCCTGTTCGGGGGACGGACGCCAGCGGAGCACCGGGCCCGTCACGCTGTGACGCTCGTCACGGTCCAGGCGCGGATCGCATATATCCACGACCGGGACCCGTTCGTCATTTCCCATGGTACGAGACGTTGCACCGATCCCATGTCATCGAGGTACTCCGGTCATGCTGTCAACGCTCCGCTCCCTGGCGATCGCCGGTGGTTTCGCCACGGTTGCTCTTGTCGCGGCCTGCAGTGAGGAGGGCCCCGTCGATCCGCCGGACGAGCCGCCGGCGACGGACACTCCCGTCCTCACGCGGTCGGTGCTGATCCCCGGGCGCAACAGTCCCTGGGACATCGCCGTCGCGGCCGACGGGGCGGTGTTCTTCACGGAGCGCTGTGGCGGGCTCGTGGTGCGACACACGAACGGCACCATCGTGCGCCTCTTCGGGACCGCGGGCAGCGCGCTCGTTGCGACGGACTTCTTCTGCGAAGGACAGAGCGGCATGAACGGTGTGGCGCTCGATCCGCAGTTCGCGAGCAACCGACTCATCTACGTCTACATGTCGTCGAACGCGACGACGTCGCCGCGCACCAATCGCGTGGTGCGCCTGCAACTCGACGCCGGGTACACCACGGCGAGCAACCGCACGGACATCGTCACCGGGCTCGCGTTCAAGGACGTCTCCAATGGCGTCGGCGGGTCGGGCGCCCACAGTGGCGGTCGCATCCGCTTCGGGCCCGACGGTTTTCTCTACATCGGCACGGGCGACAATCACAGCGCGACGCTGCCGCAGCATCCCACCAACCTCGGTGGCAAGGTGCTGCGCGTGACCACGTCGGGCGCGGCGGCGAGCGGCAACAACGCGCCGTCCGGGTTCGATGCGCGGATCTACACCTACGGGCACCGCAACGTGCAGGGCCTCGCGTTCCATCCGAGCACGGGGCAGGCGTTCTCGGCGGAGCACGGGCCCAACCACAGCGATGAGGTCACGCCCTTGGTGGCGGGTGGAAACGCGGGCTGGGATCCGCAGAACCGTCCCGCGTTGTCCTGCCCCAGCAACTACTGCGGCTACGCCGGCTCACCCACCTCGATGCCGATGACGGACGTCGCGCGCTTCCCCTCGGCGATCTTGCCGGCTTGGAGGAACAACGACATCTCGCAGGGCACCGGGCCGGCGGTGTTCCTCTCGGGGACGCAATGGCGGGCGTGGAACGGCCGACTCGCCGTCGGTGTGATGGCCGGGACGCGGATCGCGATCCTGACCATCAACGGGTCCGGGGTCGCCACGAACGAGACGGCGGCATCGACACTCCCGGCGGCGCGCTACCGCGCGCTGACGCTCGGACCTGACGGCGCGCTGTACATCGCGACGGATGCAGGCGAGATCTGGCGCGTCACTGCCGCGGCGGCGCCGTAGCGACCACCCACTTCACGGTACGTCCGACCGGCAGCACCTCGCCGGTGCGCACCTGGTTGATCAATGCGAGTTGCTCCACCGTCAGCGGTGTCGCGCGTCGGGCCTTGAGCTCGGCGATGCTGCTGGCGCGGTCGAGGGTGATCACACTGAGGCGCTGCGGCTGTGCCGCCAGCGCCGTGGCGTCGGTGAGCACCGCGAAACTCCGCAGCGTACGATCGATCGCGGGCTGGTGCGTGGTCCACTTGGCCTGCGGCGCGTAGCCGAGCACCTGGAACACCATCTTCTGATGTTCGACGAAGAGCACGTTCCCGCGTAGCGTGTCACCCTGCGTGGCGGCAGCGAACGGAACGGTGTTGGTGGCGAGCCCGTTCGTGTTGGCGCGCTGCGACTGCCCGACCTGCAGCCCCTGCTGTGCGGCGAAGGCGCGCATGGCGGAATCGGCGGTCGGCGCGTTGGCAAGCGTCAGTTGGATCGCACCGTCATTGGTCGCACTCATCGCGACGACCGCCGAGGCCTCGTTCTTGGTCTGCCAGCCGGTGGGGAAGGTGATCTCGAACTTCATGGTGGGGTGCATGAAGCGCGTGCCGCGGAAGAACCCTTGGCGCGGGTCCTCACCGTAGACGACGTTGTTGAGGAGCCGTGTGTACTTGTTGCGCTCGATGATGGCGGTGGTGCTATCCTGCGGCTGCGCGGCGATGGCGCGTGAGATGCGGCTAAAGCGATCCTCGGGCAGCGGGTGCGTCATCATCCATCCGGGGACCTTGCTGCCTTCACCACCAGTGGCCGCGGCCGTGACCGCGCCGAGCATGGTGAAGACGTCGGGCATCTCGCGAATGTCATGGTTCGAGCGCCGCATGTAGCGCAGGCCGATGGCATCGGCTTCGGTTTCGTCGTCGCGCGAGTACTTGAGGAAGAGCGCGCCGACGCCTTGGCCCGCGAGCTCGGCGTACTGCGCGAACGTCTCGCTGGCGACGGATCCCACCACGAGTCCGATCTGCGCCAGTTGCTGCTTGCTCATCTGGCTCGCACTGTGGCGCGCGGTGACGTGGGCGATCTCATGGCCGATGACCGCGGCGAGCTGCGCTTCGTTGTCGAGGTGCGCGAGGATGCCGCGCGTGATGTAGATGTAGCCGCCGGGCACGGCGAAGGCGTTGACCTGCGGATCGTCGAGGACGCGGAAGGTCCAGTTGAGCTTGGGCCGTTCGCTGAGCGCGGCCATGCGGCTGCCGAGGTTCTGGACGTAACGTTGGAGCGCGGAGTCGGGGTAGAGGCCGATGGATGCGACGATCTGTGGATCGTAGGCCTGGCCCATCGCGATCTCCTGCGCTTCGCTCACCAGCATGAACTCGCGTCGGCCGGTCGCGGGGTTGGTGGCGCAGGCGGCCAAGAGGGCGAGGCTCGCGAGGGCGAGGCGCGTAGCGAAACGCATCGGGCGGGCGGCATAGGTCGAGCGGGGCATCGAGGGCTCCGGGCTGGGACGAGATTCACGGAATCTAGTTGACGCCGTCCCTGAACCGCACGACCGTCACCTTGTGCGCGTCGGAGCGCCCCCGGTCCGCGGGAAGGGAGGGTCCCATCCGAGCAATCGTTGGTCGCAGGCCACATCCTTCTTTCAGGCCCACGATGCGGACGGGGGCCGTCACGAAAGGAGGTCGCATGTCCGCGTTCCGCACGCTGCCGTCGCAGCCGAATCTGGAGTTCGATCGCAAAGAGGCGAAGGCGCTGCTGCGCCGCCTCTCCGACGGCGAGCGCGGAAACCTGCCGACCGCCGACTCGGTGCGGCGCGGTCGGTGGCAGCCTATGTGCCGCGCTTCTACGGTCTCGATGTCGATGCTGTGTTCGGTGCGACCGTCACCGACGATGAACTCCGTCTTGCGATCGCCCGCACGTACGGCGCACCGAGCTGGCAGGTGCTGATGCAGCGGAACGTCGAGGACAGCCCACCGCGCAACGGTCTGAACGAGCGACCGTGTGGTCACCCGCGGATGTCCGTCGCCGAGGTCGAGTCGTTGATCGCTACGGCTGGCCGTCCGCTCGCGCGCGTGGGTTCGACGTGAACCTGCAGCTCTGGGACCAGCCGCTGGTCAATCTCGCCGCGCTGAACGGGTGGAACGGCGTGGTTGCGCTGCTCGTGCGGGCGGGTGCGGATCTCGACGTACGTGGGTGGCGACCGTCGCAGACTGCTCGGGAGATCCTGCGCCCGGCTTGAGCATCGTGCGAAGCGCCTTCGCCAGCTTCAACCCGCGCGGCGTACCTACGCCGGTGCAGCAGTCCCATCCTTTGCGAGCGCGAAAGAGGCCGTTGTTCCCTTTGGTGATGGGGACGACGGCACCGAGGGCCGTGAGCTCCGCGAACCGTTTATAGAGATGCGGCGTCGGCAGGCCGATCGGCGCACCATGAAGCTGATTGATCCGCGCGATGAGTCCGGCCCAGAGCGGTGACGACGCACTGGTGCCAGCGCCCACATGCCACGCACCGTGGACGAAGACGCGATACCCGGTGAGCGGGTCGGAGTTGGCCGCGACGTCCGGTACGCCGCGCCCCTCGAAGCCGCCGCGCTCGAGCGGCACCGATACATGGGCCTGCCAATGCGGCTTCGCAAAGACGGACGAGACGCCGCCGCCGCTCGCGCCTGTGGCATTGTGCCACACCGTCTCGGAGTGGATGCGCGAACGTTTGCCGTGCAGTGTCGTGCCGCCGCAGCTCAAGACGTAGGGACTCGAGCCCGGATAGTTCACATGGGCCACGCGGTCGCGCGTGTCGGCGAACGAGCCGTAATCACCGGACGAACAACAGACCGTGATGCCGCGCACCGCCGCCTCGAGCAGCAGGCGATCGAAGCCGATCAGCGTGCTCCTGCGCCAATGCGCCTCCGCCTGGCCCCAGCTGATGCTCAGGACGTTGTTCTGCGCGCCTTCATCGTGCACGGCGGCCGCCACACACTCGAAGAACCCGCGGGAGGTGTTGGGACCGAAGTACACGGAGATCTCGGCTCGCGGAGCGATCGCCCCGACCGTCTCGATGTCACCGCTGATCTCGCCGTCGAACTGGGCCGTGGGGCCACGGGGCGCGTTGCGGACCCCATCCACCGACTTGGCGCGGATGCGTGGCATGGGCAGATCGAGCGCCTTGAAGAACGTCCTGAGATCGCTCGTTTGATAGCCGCCGCCCAGCGCGATCACGCCGATGCGTTGCCCCCGACCGTCGAGCCCGGTGGGGAAGCCGTACATCGCAGCGACTTCGAGCGCCGTGTATCCGTGTCGCTCGTCCTTCGCGCGCTGGAGCAACGCGTCGCCGCCGTGTCGGCGTAGGTCCGGCCGTGCATCGAAACCGAGCACACCCACGATCGCGTCGGCGAGTTCGGCCGGCAGGTACACGGAGCCGATGAAGCTGTTCCACGCGGTGTCGTCGAGCCGATACCGCACGCGGTTCACACCGAAGGCTTTGGCGAGCGCCGCACCCGGCCCGGTCAGCCGTGCGATGCGCTTGCAGATGCTCACGCCACCGAGCGTGAAGCCGTGCGCGGCGGCGAACCGACGGACGACCTTGAGGTCGGAAGGCGAAGCACCGAAGGTCTGCTTGAACTCCTTATGCGTGAGGGGCGGCCTCTGGAGGGTGATGATCTCGTCGAGGACGCGCTCCAGCGAGCCGCGCCTCCGCTCGCGCGAGCGCAGATGCAACGTGATGGCGAGTGGCGCCTGTGGGTCACGGATCCGTTCGCGGGTCGCGCCGGCCAAGGCCGGCAGCGCGGTGCCTTCGATCTTGACCAAGGCGCGACGGTTCGGTCGCGCACGCGATTCGCGTAGGACGGAAAACCCGCCATTTGTGTCTCGACTCACGGCGCGGCTCTCCGTTGACAACGTTCCCCTTGGCTCGTATCTACGGGTACCACGTTGTTCATTGAACCCTCTCTCCAAGGAGTTCGCATGGCCGCGAAGAAGAGATCATCCACCGCGTCACGCGCCAAGCGCCAGAAGGCGATGACGAAGTCGCAGCGCGAAGTGTCAAAGGCGCACAAGAATCTCGAACTCAAGCTCAAGAAGCACAAGCAGGTCATGTCGGCGATGTTCTTCGCGAAGTGATCGCGCGGCGTGGCACGACTTCGTAGGGCACGCACGTTACAGGCGTATTGGAAGGACGGCGACCTCGTGGTCGAGAACTTCGTCACACGAGTCGCCGTCACCGCCGCTCCCATCACGCTGCAGATCCTGACGTTCTTCGCCGACTGGCAGCCCCGCAGCGCACTCGCGCCGTTGCTGCCGCAGTACACGCGCACCAGCATCAGCCGCGCGCTCCGACAACTCGTCGACCACTCCCTGCTCGTGGAGGAGGGCACGGCTGCGGCACGCCTCGATGCCCAGGTGCAGCAGGTCTGGGCGGACTGGCTTCCCCACGGGGCGTTCCACTTCGCCACGAAGGACGCCCCCTTCGCGAGCCCGAAGCAGTGGGCGCGCATGGCGCGCGGGTTCAAGAAGGTCGCGCCGCAACCGCCACTGGTGAAGACCTATCCGGGCAAGCCGCGCAGCGTGCTGCCCCCTCCCGAACGCGAATCAGACGAGTTCCTGCGCGTCCTGCTCGCCCGCAAGACCCATCGCGAGTATTCGGGCAAGACGCTCCCGCTGGACCGTCTCTCCACGTTGCTGCGCTACACGTGGGGTGCGATGGGTACCATCGAAGCGCCGAACTTCGGCCCGTTGCTGCAGAAGACCAGCCCGTCGGGTGGCGCGCGGCATCCCGCCGAGTGCTATGTGGTCATCAACGACGTGGAGGGCCTGCGTCCCGGGCTCTACCATTACAACCACGTCGATCACGTGCTCGAACGCCTGAAGTCCGGGACGATGCGCAAAGCAGTGCTCGCACAGACGCTCGGACAGGAGCACGTCGGTGCGGCCAACGCGGTGTGCTTCATGACGGCGGTGTTCCCGCGCTCGATGTACAAGTATCGCGCACCACGCGCGTACCGCATCGTCTCGCTCGAGACGGGCCACCTTGCGCAGACGTTCTGCCTCATCGCCACCTGGCTCGGCCTCGCGCCCTTCGCCACCGCCGCCATCGCCGACACGGCGATCGAACGTGCGATCGGGATCGACGGTGTGAACGAATCAGTGCTCTATGTGGTCGGCGTGGGGATGCCTATCGAGGCGACAGCGCCTTCAAACGCGCGACGGCGTCGCTGAGGCGCGGGTGGGGCGGCGCACCGTCCCATGCCTTCACGAACTGCTCGAGCGCGGGCTTCGCACCGTCGGCGTCACCCGCATCGGCGCGCAACCGTCCGGTCCAGTACAACGCGTCGACGGCGCGGAAGCAGCCCGGACCATCGTACGACTCACAGCGTTCGTGCGGTCGATTCATGACCTCGGCGTAGGCCTTCGCCGCGTCCGCTGGACGGTCGGCTGCGACGTAGGCCCGCGCGACGGTCTCGTGCGCTACCGTTGAGGCCTCGAAACGCACCGCCGCCTCGCCTTCGTTCACCGCAGTCGCCGGGTCGCCGCCCGCGAGTGCGATCTCCGCGCGGATCAGTGCGCGCAACGCGTCATGTTGTGCGGACGGACCGATGGAGAGCGAATCGATGGCGGCGATGGCGCGGCGCGCTCGGTCGCTGCGGCCGCCGCGAGCCCATGCTCGACCGACCCGATAGATCAACCACGGGTCCTGCGACATCGCGGCCTTGTCCATCATCGTCGCGAAGCGGTCGCGCGCGCCTTGCTCCAGGGCAAGCTCGGCTGCGCCCGTTGCGGCGGCGATCGCGACGGAGGCGTTCCCACGCGCGGCGGCGGTGCTCTGGGCCATTTCGTAGTGCCGTCGCCCCTCGTCGAAGCGGCCGGTGCTGAGTGCAAGGTCCGCGAGACCGTGGTGACCCTCGATCTCCAAGTCGCCGCCCTTGGCGACCATTTCCTCGTACAATGCTCGCGCCGCAGTGAACTCGCGCCGCGCGAGATAGGTCTTCCCTTCGACGAACCAGGCCTGCATCAGCGTCGGCGCCAGTGCGCGCACCGCCTTGGCGTTCTCGCGGCCGCGGTCGATCTCACCGCTCATGAACGAGACCATGGCCAAGTTGATCTGAGTGCGCGGCGACGGCGCGAGCTCATGTGCGCGCTCGGTGGCGCGCAGCGCTGTGGTGAAGTCGAGTTTCTGCGCAGAGCACCAGCCCAGGCTGAGGTTCGCGGACACGTCGAGGGGACGCGTGGCGACGAGCACCTCGAAGTGCGGGCAGGCGGCGTTGAAGTCCCGGCGCGTCATCGCGAAGTCGCCGAGGATCTTCTCGCGCTCCACCTCGGGCGCACGATCGGCGACCTGCGCGGCCAGCCGCAGGTGCACGGCGGCGCTGGCCATGTCCATCACGTTGGTGTAGGCGACACCGAGCGCGCCCTGCGCCGAGGCGAACTCGGGGTCGAGCTCGGCGGCACGATTCAGCAGCGTGATGGCACCGCGCGGATCGCCGTTGTAGAGCTTGGCGCGTCCCTGCGAATAGAAGCGCACCGCCTCGAGCGAGCGCGACGTGACCTGGTCGAGCGGCGTGGAGGCCTTGGCGAGGGCCGCGGCGGACTCACCGAACGCTCTCCGCAACTCCACTCCGATCTTGTCCATCGCGGCGGGCAGGTCGCCCACGTTCACGATCGTCTGCGTCGCCGATGCCATGGGACTTCCGTTGGGCTCCGTCGCGGAGACCACAAGCACGAACGAGTCACCGAGCTTGGTGATGGACTGGGTCACAACCGCAGCGAGGCCCTCACGGACGGCGATCTCCCGTGCCGTGGAGTCGTCGACCGCCGAGTCCGGCGCGCGCTTCATGCGGCGCAGCACGAACGGCATGTTCGAGCGCGGATACACCGCGACCGTGCGCGATTGCTCGAGCTTCGTCGCCAGTAGTTCCGACAGCAGCGCATCGAACGTGGAGTCGCCGGTGCGGTTCTCCACACGACCGAGCAGCACGGTGAGCCGTGTGTCCGGCGTGATTCCGAGCGTCTCAGCGGCCCCCCGGTCACGTGTGGCGTACCAGGCACCACCGCCCACGAGCGAGACGAGGAGCGCGACGCCGACGGGCACGCGCCATCGGGATGATGGCGACTGACCTGTGGCGACGGTCGCGGGTACGGCCATCGAGCGGTCGGTGCCCACAGGAGCGCTACGATTCAGCTCGCGATCGGCTGAGGGGCGCACGGTGGAGTCGCTCGGGAGCGAGACCTGCCGCAGGTCGGCGCTGGGCCGCACGGACGGGTCCTTCAGGGCGTCGGCGAACGCCTTGGCGCTGGCGAATCGATCCGCGGGACGCTTCTCCAGCGCGCGATGGATCGCCGCCTCCACGTGCAGCGGCACGCGGGCACGCTGATTCACCACGCTCGGCGGCGGTTCGGTGAGGAGCTTCGCGAGCAACGACTGTATGTTGCCCGCCATGAACGGCGGATCGCCGGTGAACATCTCGTAGAGGACGCTGCCGAGCGCGTACACATCGGTGCGCGCGTCGACGATGGGGTCCGCTGTGGCCTGCTCGGGACTCATATAGTGCGGTGTTCCGACGCTGATACCGGTCCCGGTGACGCGTGGACCGCCGAGCGCGTCCGGCGCGAGCGCGATGCCGAAGTCGGCGACCAGCGCATGGCCACCCTGCAGCAGGATGTTCTCCGGCTTGATGTCGCGATGCACCACGCCGCGCTCGTGCGCGTACTGCAGCGCATCGGCCACTTCGATGGCGATCGCGATTGCGTCCTCGATCGGCAGCTGCTGTTCGCGCTTGAGCCGGTCGCGCAGCGACTCGCCTTCGACGAACGGCATCACATAGAAGACCGTCTGATCAGCCTCTCCCGAGTCGTACAGCGGGAGGATATGCGGGTGGTGCAGGTTCGCGGTGGTGCGGATCTCGGAGAGAAAGCGCTGTGCGCCGATGGCGCTGGAGAGTTCCTCCTTGAGCACCTTGAGCGCGACCCAGCGCTCATGCTTGAGGTCACGCGCGAGATACACGGTCGCCATCCCGCCGGCGCCGATTTGACGCTCGATCCTGTACCGATCCTGCAGGGCGTCGGTGAAGGAGGAGAGGCGGTCGGTCATGCATGGAAGCTATCGCCTCCGGATTCAGCGCGCGACGCGGGCCAACCGGAGGAGGAGCGGTCGCAGGAGCACGTGCACCAACCCGCTGGCCAACGCGACTCCGAACGCGACCACGAGCGGCAGCACCGGCCCGAACGTGTACGTCATCCCGAGCACGAAGCCCAACACGAACTCGGGACGGAAGATCGGTACGACCGCTCCGATGACCGGCAGCGCGAAGAAGAGGGCGGTGAGCACCGAGCTCTCACGGTCGAAGCTGAACAACGTGGCCATCGCCGCGCCGTAGAGCAGCGCGGCCGCGAACCCAACGGCCGAAACCCGTAGCGACGCGTCGGCGGCGGAGCGATCCGTTCCGAACGCGCTGAGACTTCCTTGGATCAGTCCCGTGAGTGCCCACGAGACCAGGGGGATGGTCAGCGCACCCCACCAGTTGGAGATCGCCGGCATATCGTCTCGTGCGGCGAAGCTGTGGGCTGGCACACCGTCGTGGAGATACTGCCAGGCGAGCAGCGCCCAGTAGGCGAGCGTGAGCGTGGCGACGAAACGGAGCCGGAGGTCTGGGAAACGGTCAGCATGCACAGGTAGCACCGGAGGCGAGGACACGCGAGACGCTCCCGCACCCTACGAGTCGCCGACGTGTCGGTTTCCTGCGCGCCGCGTGTTAGCGCGGCTTCAGTTCGTGTACGGCACCGAGAAGGTGAGACGCAGCGGTACCGCGAACGGACGCTGTACGTAGCACTCCGGTTCCGATACCGCGTCCTGCGGCGGAACGCACGTGGGCCGTGTGCTGTGCCCATCGACAGCGAACAGCGGCGTGTCGATGCTGACGGTCAGCCGTCCACCCGAGAGGTCCAGCGTACCGCACGTGCTGCCGCTCTCCAGGACCGCCGGCGCTTCCACGCCGCGCACGACGACGCGCCACTCATCGCGATGACCCGAGACGAACTCCATGATGGCGTTCTCGGCCAACACCCGTCCGTACTCAGGGCTGAACACCTCGGCGTCGCAGCTGGCAGTGCCGAGTGCGGCGGCGAGGGTGAGGCCGAGTCTGCGGATGAGACGATGGCGGAGCATGCGCATACCGAGAGCTACCCGCTGTGATCACGCGCCGTCACCACGCCGTGGCGCCCGTAGCCGGTCACGACCATGCCGACCACGGTCGCCACGAGTGCCCATGCGTACGTGTTGTGCATGCCGACGGTGAGCGGACCGAGCGCGGGCATGCCGAGTGCTCCCGCATCACGCGTCGTCGTCGCGGCGAGGATGGTCGGCAGGAACCACGGCAGCAGGAACGGCCAGGTGCAGACTGTGAGGTCGAGCAGATTCGCGCGGCGGTACGGGTTGAGTCCATGCCGCTCGCCGGTCTCCGACGCGAACGGCCCCGTCATCAGCACCGCGACCACGGAGTGTGTGGTGAGCATCACGGCCGCCGAGACCGTCCCGACGATCCACCATTCCGCACCGGCAGCCGTGCGCGCGCGCGTCGCCGCGAAGGCGACCAGGCGGGCCAGCAGGTCGGTCGCCTGGATCGTCCCCACGAGCGCCATCAACAGTAACGTGAACACACTCACGCCGATCGCGCGACCGAAGCCATCCACCACCACGCCGGTCGCGCCGAACGCGCCTGGCTCCACTCGGAGCAGCTGACTCGGGGCGAGCAGACCGGTGACGAGGCCGAGCACCGTCGTCGCCAGGATGCCGTAGAGCAGGGCCTCGAGCAGGTGGCGCTTGGCGAGCAGGAGGCCGATGACGATCAACGGCACTGCCAGCATGACCAGCGCCCGCGCCGCCTGCGGCGCGTCGCCGACCGCGGTACCCGCTATTGTACCCGCCGCGGTGCCCGCTTGCGCAGCCGTCGAAGCGATCGCGGCTGCCGATACTCGCGCCGACGCCATACCGCTGCCGCCGAGCGCGTACGACGCGACGAGGGCGATCAGTCCGGCGGGTACCGCATACTTCAATCGCGCGCGCACCGTGCCGCCGATGTCTGCGCCCTGCGACCCGCTCGACGCGATGGTGGTGTCGGACACCGGTGACATGGAATCGCCCCACGTCGCACCGGCGAGGATCGCGCCGATCAACGCTGCCGGTGCGGCCCCCGCGGCACCGCCCGCCGGGTACAGCAGAGGGCCGGCTACAAGGATGGTGCCGAAGCTCGTTCCTGTCGCGGTGGAGATGATCGCGCACGCGATGAACGCCGCCACGACGTACGCCCCACCGCTGAGCCCGATCGCCTTCGCCGACCACGCCAGTGCCCC
Organism: Gemmatimonadaceae bacterium; assembly: GCA_046153705.1. Taxonomy (GTDB): domain Bacteria; phylum Gemmatimonadota; class Gemmatimonadetes; order Gemmatimonadales; family Gemmatimonadaceae; genus Pseudogemmatithrix. The sequence continues at coordinate 19,032 of JBJXGK010000071.1, read as the reverse complement.
GACGAACCCGCTCGCGTTCAGCAGCGAGCCGAGCACGCCCGAGAACAGCCAGGCGCAGAGCATGATCATCACGATGCGCTGGCTCATGCCGTCGAGCATCGCCTCGGCGTAGCGCGTGCGGTCCTTGGCGAGCAGCAGGCCGACGATGAGTGCGCCGAGCAGCACGGGCCAGAAGCCACGTTCATCGGGTGCACCCCGCAGCGCGAGCGCCGTGACACCGGAGAGGAACACGGCGAACGGTGCCAGCGCCCCGGCGGTGCCGAGGTGGAACGTGAGTGCGGGGGGATGCATGGTGGACGAAGATACGCTGCGGCGGCTATCCTTCGCGACATGACGCCCGACCGGTCTTCGCCGCACGATGACGCCTTCACGCTCTATGACCTGCGCGTGGAGGTCGTGGCGACAGAGCGTCCGATGGTCTGCAACCACAAGGCGGGCGACTGGTTCGAGCTGGTGGGTGAGAACCTCCGATTCCCACCGGGTCAGTCGTTCCCGCTCTATCCGCTCGCGGCCATTCTGCCTCTGCTGCCGGCGAAGCAGCGTGTTACGCACCCGAACGACTGGATGACCACGGACGCCGAGATCGCGTGTCCTGACCCGCATTGCGGCGGACGGTTCCGCATCACGCGCACCGGGACGAGCACTTGGCGGCACGGCGAGGTCACCCGCGTGCCACTCACGCCGTGAGCCTGACGCGGCTCATCAAGGGCGGATGGCAGCTCGCTGGCGGTCATGGCCTCGTCGAGGAGCGTCGTGCGCTCGACGACATGCATGCCTTCGCCGCAGCGGGCATTACCGCCTTCGATTGTGCGGACATCTACACGGGCGTCGAGGCGCTGATCGGCCGATTCCTGCGCGAATGGCGCGATCGGCACGGCACCAGCGCTCCGGCGATCCACGTGCACACCAAGTGTGTGCCCGATCTCGATCTCCTGCCGCGCATCACCCGCGCGGATCTCGAGCGCACGATCGACCGCTCGCTGCGACGGCTCGGGACGGAACGGTTGGATCTCGTGCAGTTCCATTGGTGGGACTACGAGCAAGATCGCGTGGTGGAAGCCGCGCTGCATCTCGACGCCATGCGACGGGCTGGCAAGATCCACCGGCTCGGCGCCACGAACTTCGACACCGGGCATCTCGCGGCGATGCTCGACGCCGGTGTGCCGATCGCAGCGCATCAGGTGCAGTGTTCGCTGATCGACCGTCGCGCGCTGGGGGCGATGGGCGCGCTCTGTGAGGCGCGTGGGGTGCAGTTGCTCGCGTTCGGCGCGCTCGCCGGTGGGTTCGTGCACGAGCGGTGGCTCGGCGCACCAGCGCCCACGGAGCCGCTCGAGAACCGCTCACTCGTGAAGTACAAGCTGATCATCGATGAGTGGGGCGGATGGGAGCCGTTCCAGCGATTGCTCCTGGCCCTGCGCGAGGTTGCCGTCGCGAAGGAGGCGACGATCGGTGCGGTGGCGCTGCGCTGGGTGCTTGATCAACCGGCCGTGGGTGCCGCGATCATTGGGGCGCGGAACGTCTCGCACCTTCCTGCCACGCTGGCCGCGCTTCGCCTGACGCTGAGCGACGCGGAGCGGTCGGCGATCGCCCATTCTATTGAAGGGGTCGGCCCTGGTCCGCTCGGTGACGTGTACGCGCTCGAGCGGGAGAAAGGTGGCCGCCATGCCGTGATCATGCGGTACGGGCTCAATGCAGCGGCGGCGGACTAGGGAAAGACGATTTGTAGATAGCGTGTAAGTAGAGTCCGTGCCATATGCGACCCTCACGCACCGCCGCTCTCGCCCTCATCGGCTTCGTGCTCATCGCGGCGTGTTCCACGACCGCCGAGACGCCGCTGGCTCCTGGGCCGGTGGGCGGTGGTCCGCAACCGGGACCCGGCGCCCCCCTCCCGCCCGCGCTCCGCGTTTGGATCGACGCCGTCCCACCGTTCGTCGGCATGACTCGGCGCGTGAACGTGAGCGCGGCGGGTCCGAACGGTCTCCCGCTGAACGCGTCGACGTCCGTCCTCTCGTTCGGCGCGGCAACGAACGCCGACGTCGAACTCATACAGACGAACCTCTTTGACGCGATCGACCCGATCACCGGCTTGCGAACGGCGCGCCGACCGCCGCTACTGCATTTCCGCTCCACGGGATCGGTTACGCTGCATGCGTCGCTCGGGGCGCTCCGTGACAGCTTCTCGGTGGCGGTGCAGGAGCGCCCTCCGCTCAGCGCCGCGTTAGGGGTGGAGTCGTTCGAGATCGTCGAGTATCGCGTCTCATGCGGGAGCGGCTGCGCGCATTTCTACTACGTTCCGACGCTGGAGGTACGGGAGCCGACGGGTGGACGCTTGGTCTCCATCGTCGGCCTTGAATTCGGTATGCCGTCGTGGACGACGGGGCTCTGCGGCGGCAATCAACTGGTCCCACCGAATAGCCGCGCGATCGTCGCCGGCACGCTCTACGGCGACGACGTGTACGGGTTGCTCGACAGCCGGACCACAGCCGATTCGGTCCCGCCCGGGCCGGCGTCGGTGGAACTCGTGGTCGGATGGGGGGGCGGGAACTTCGGCACGATACGCGCGACCGGATCGATCCGTCGCGTCGAGGTACCGTCGTTCAACGCGGCGACGCTCGGGCGCGATACGTGGGATTGCTGACCGACGGCTGCCGGCGCTGCCTCGCTTGACCTCGCCGATCCCGTGGCACAGCATAGGGGGCTTCGCCGATATGACGACCTCCCCGATGCTCATCCTGCGCGTGCTCGGCCCGGTCACCGTGCAACATGCGGCGGACCCGGGCGCCTCGTCGCGCCTCACCCAGCCGCGGCACCTTGCACTGTTGGTGTATCTGGCACTCGCGCGACCCCGAGGGCTGCACTCCCGCGACACGCTGATCGCGCTGCTCTGGCCCGAACATGACGAGTCCGGCGGGCGACGAGCTCTGCGCAACACCCTGTACAACGTCCGCCGGGAACTCGGTTCGGAGGTGATCGTCTCGGTAGGCGATCACCTGGTGGGGATCGAACCGACGTTTCTCGCCTGTGATGCGGTGCAACTGGAGCGTGGCGGGTACGCGCCTTCTGCGCTCGAGGACGACGGGGAGCCGTTGCGCGGGCTGCACGTGGACGGTGCGGCGGAGTTCGATCAATGGATGTCGACTGAACGGGATCGGATCCGCGCGCTCCTCGAGTCCGCGCGCCGCGTCGCCGCGTCCAGCAGCGGTATCGCGATCCCGGCACCGATCGAACCGCGCTCCCGCCCGCACTCGCAGGACGCGGCCGCGATGTACCTGCGCGGACACTATCTCTTCTTGCGCAGCGCGCATGGCGGCCCGGTACACGAGCTGTTGAGTTGTCGTGACTACTACGAGCGAGCGTGCACGCTCGACCCGACGTTCGCCCCGGCGGTCGCCGGCCTCGCCAACTTCTACGCCGTCGCCGCACGTCGCGGTGTGTTGTCACCCTTCCATGAGGCGTTCGCAAAAGCCATCGAGTACAGCGAACGTGCGCTGGCGATGGACGACACGTTGGCGGTGCCACACGTGCATTTCGCGGTGAAGGCGCTGTATCTCGATGATGATTGGGACCGCGCCGGGGTCGAGTTCTCGACCGCCGTGAGAAAGGATCCTGAGTACGCAGAGGCGCGGCGGTTCTATGGCGTGTGGCTCGGGCTCGTCGGTCGGCGCGACGAGGCGCTGTGCGAGATGGAGGAAGGCGCGCGGCTCGAGCCGGGGATCCCGCACATGCTCAGCTCGCTCGCTGCCGCGCGACTCGCCGTCGGGGACGGTGATGGCGCCGAGGACGCCTTGCGGCGCACACTGGTGATCGACCCCGCGCATCCACCGGCGAGGGATCGCTTGGTGCGTCTGCTCGAGTCAGCGGGGCGCCTCGAGGAAGCGATCGCGGAACGCTGTCGAGCGCCGGCGATGAGTCGTGCCGAGGAATTCCGGACCGCGTATGCCGATGGCGGCGCGAAAGCCTACGATGCGGTGCGAGACGGTCAGCTCCGCGCCGAGATCGCTGCGCTCGAGTCCCGGCTCGTGGAGCGACACCCGTCGACCATCAACGACATCTTCGCGCCCCCGCTCGCGCGGCTCGTGGAGCTGCATCTCCGACGCGGCGATGAGAGACATGCGCACGTCTGGGAACTGCAAGGTGTCGCAGAGCGACCGGCGCTGGACAAGTGGTTCGCCTCGGTGCGCCGGTCGCTGCGATGAACCGCCGGGCTACCGCTTCGACGCGACGAGGAAGAACGCTTCCTGCCGTGGACGGAAGAAGCGATACCCGTCGGCCGTGAGATACGCGCAGTCCTCCATCATCACGAAGGCCTTCTTGCCGCCCCATTCGGGGATGGCGAGGCCGGTGTTGAGCTCGATCGAAATGTAGGAGCCGAGCCTGAGCCGTTGGCCGACGACCGTCGTGTCCGTGCGCAGGGCAGAGCGGAAGTCGATCGACGCGCCGAGCCCGTGTCCCTGCGCGCCGAGCGGGTGCGAGTAGACCATGGCTTCGATACCACGCTCCTTCATCTCGGCCATCGTCACGTTGAAGACCTCTCCGCCGGTGCGGCCCGGACGTGCGGCGCGCAGCATCAATGCGTCCTGCAACGTGTTCGTGTTCTTGAGCGCTTGCTTGAGACCGGCGGGTGCGTCCGTCTCACCGGGCTTGAGCACGTAGGCCATCTTCTGCCAGTCGGTGTCGAACCCCATGTACGTGATGCCGAAGTCGATGTGCACGAGGTCGCCGGGGAGGATCACCGTCGCTTCCGGCGCGACGGCGACGAAGCCGCGTGACGTCGCGATGTCACCGTCAGCGCGTTGCACCCGGAGATCGGGCTGGAACCACGTGCGCACTCCAGCCGCCCACAGCAGGTCGTAGAGCGCGCGACGCACGTCACCCACCGTCGTGAGACCCGGCGTGATGAACTCCGACGAGAGTGCCCGACGCACGATCTCCTCGGTGACTTCGACCGCTGCGCGATAGTGCTCCAGTTCTTCCGGGATCCGCGTGTCGAGGTAGTCCGTAGTGAGGCGCGCCGCGCTCACGAACCTAGCGACCGCATCGGGACCCATGGCCTCGGAGATGAAACGATGCGCATCGTAGCCGAGTGCACGCGTCTGGCCGCGCCCGCCGCCGATGCTCAGGCCGATGGTGCTCGGCTGGTACTGCTCCCAGAGCCTTCGCAGTGTGGCGGCCGGCGGCAGCGGTTCGGTGGTGGGCGCATCGAAGAAGCGCGCGAGGTTCTCCTCGGTGTAGCCCGTGATGGCGAACTTCTTGAGCCCCGCTTCGCCGGCATCGACGAACACGAAGATGTCGCGATTGCCGGTGTACGGGCGCGGGGGGGCGATGTGCTGCACCACCGGGTCGTCGTGGAACTCCTCGTTCACGATGACCCACATGCCGACCTTGTGCTCGCGCATCATCGGGAGGATGAGCTCGTGCTTCCTGCGGAGCCAGGTCTCGCGCGTGGCGATCTGTTCGCTCCATGTGAGGAGCTTGGCGGCGGAGGCGACGATGGGGCGGCGGCCGGTGGTGCGCGCAGGCGCGTCCTGTGCAGCGACGGCGACGGGCAAAGACACGAGCGCCGCGAGCGCGAGCGGGCCGAGACGGCGGGCGTGTGAGACGCGTGGCATGAAGGGCAGGGCGGGGAGGACGACTGCTGCGTCCCCGAAGTTGCAGCCGAACCGCTTCGTGGGGCAGGGGGACCGCACTCGGCGAAACTTGCGCCGGCAGCGGCGCGTACCTAGTGTGTATGTCGATATGCACACTCCGCTGTCCGTCTCCCAGGCCGACCACCGGCCCATGTACCTCCAGATCATGGAGCAGATCCGACATCTCGTCGCGATCGGGGACTGGGCGCGCGGGCAGGAGATCCCATCCATCCGCGCCCTCGCGGCCGACCTGCGGATCAGCGTCATCACCATCCGTCGAGCGTATCAGGAGCTTGAGGACGAAGGCGTGATCGTGACCCAGCAGGGGCGCGGCACTTTCGTCGCGGACCGCCCGACGCTCGGCCCCGACCTGCGGGTGCGGGAGCTCGACGCACACCTCCGCGCGGCGGCGGAGCTCGGTCATCGGCTCGGTCTCGATGCCGCGGCCATGGAAGCCCGACTCAACGAGGCGCGTCAGCACGTGCGGCGCGATCCCCCCTTGGATAAGAGACGCACATGAGCGCCTTCGCGATCGACATGCGAAACGTGACCAAGCGCTATCCGTACTTCGCCCTGCAGGGGCTCTCGCTCCGGCTCGAGCCAGGCCAGATCATGGGGTTCGTCGGGCCGAACGGCGCCGGGAAATCGACGACGATCCGTGTGCTTATGGGCGTCACCCAGCACGAGTCGGGAGAGGTGCGGGTGCTTGGGCATCCCATCCCCGCGGAGCAAGCGCGCGCGAAGCAGGACATCGGCTTCGTATCGCACGACATGGGGCTGTTCTCCAGCGCGACACTCGGCTGGCACATGGAGTTCGTCCGCTCCATCTACCCGACGTGGGATGCGACATACGCGGCGGCGCTGCTCAAACGATTCTCGCTGCGCGCGGCGCAGCCGGTGAAGGGGTTGTCCACCGGTGAGCGCATGTTGGCGATGCTGCTGCTGGCCCTCTCGCGTCGGCCCAAGTTGCTGATCCTCGACGAACCGACGGCGGGGCTCGACCCCGTCGCGCGGCACGTGCTGCTGGCGGAGTTGACGGACGTGCTCAAGGACGAGTCACGCTCGATCCTGTTCTCCTCGCACAACACGCTCGATGTGGAGCAGATCTCCGATCGCATCACGTTCATCGATCGTGGACGGGTCGTGGCATCGGAGGACAAGGAGACGTACCTCGATCGCTGGCGCCGCATCCATCTCGATGTGCCCGATGGTATGCGACTCGAGCCGCGTCCGGGCGTGACGAGCATCACGCAGGGACATCGCACGGCGGTGGTCACCACGGACGCGTTCACGCCGGCGCTCGAGGCGACGTTCCGGCTCGCCGGATTCACCGTGCGTGGCGTGCATCGACTCACCCTCGAGGAGGTCTTCGTGGAGACCGTGCTGCACACCAGAACGGAGCGCGGCGAATGACACGCACGGTTGTCGGTCACCTGATCCGGAAGGACCTGTTCCTGTATCGCCGGCTCATCGTGGGCACAGTGATCGTCGGACTCGCCTCGATCGTGCTCTCCGGTGTCGAGGGGGCGGTGGGCACCGCGGGACAGATCCTCCTGGTCACCAGCGTCGTGGTGTTGGGGGTGTTCCTCGCGGTGCACGGCGTGATGTCGGAGCGCCAGACCCGGTCGTTACTGTTCGCGCTGAGTCTTCCGATCTCGCCGATGCAGTACACCGTGGCGAAGGTCGTCGGTGGCCTGGTTGCGTACCTGATCCCGTGGTCGATCCTCACGGTCGCGATCGTGGGCCTGACGCACGTCTTCGATCCCTCGTCGGTGGGCGCGCTCCCGTACCTCGTCGCGTTGATGGGGCTGCTGCTCACGAACTTCTGCGTCCTGACCGCGATCGGTGTGATCAGCGGCTCGGAGTTGTGGAGTGTGGTGGGGATCATCGCGACCAACACGTCCGTCCCGATCTTCATGACGGTGATGATCCCCAGACTCTCGCCCGCCATCGATGGCGCTGTCGCGGTCTGGAGCGGCCCTGTCGCGCTGGCGCTGCTCTCTGAGGTCGTCGTGGCCGGGCTCGCGATCGGCAGTGCGTTCTACATCCAATCCCGTCGGACCGACTTCGCCCAAGGAGTTGCAGCGTGACCCAGAACGAACGGTACCATGCCCTCGACGCCACGCGCGCCTTCGCGCTGCTGCTCGGCGTGGTACTCCACGCGACGATGTCGTTCTTCCTGTCGATCCCGGCGCAGGACGTCTCACCGAGCACGACGCTCGGGGTCACGTTCTATGTGATCCACATGTTCCGCATGACGCTCTTTTTCGTCATCGCGGGCTTCTTCGCCCATCTGGCGTTTCATCGTCGCGGAGCGCGGGCCTTCATCAAGGACCGCGCGAAACGGATCGTCGTCCCGATGACGGTCGGCTGGGTGATCCTTGCGCCAGTGACGACGGCCGTCGTGATCTGGGGATTGACGCGGACGTTCTCTGATGGTGCACCAGCGAACAACCCGGCGCCGAGTCCGGGGGGGTTCCCGCTGACGCACCTGTGGTTCCTCTACTACCTCTGCGTCTGCTACGTGTTGGTGCTGGCCGCACGTGGCATGGTGGTGTCGTACGTCGATCCGAAGGGCACGCTTCGAGTGAAGGTCGATGCGCTCTTCGGTGCGGCGTTCCGTGGATATCTCGCGCCGATCGTGTTCGCGCTGCCGGTCTTCGCCGTGTTCGTCGGCGACGCGGGGTGGTTCGCGTGGTTCGGCATCCGGACGCCGGACACCGGACTCACGCCTCAGGTGCCGGCGTTGGCGGGATTCGTGCCGGCGTTCGTCGTGGGATGGCTGCTCCATCGCCAGACCGGGCTGCTCGAGCTGCTGGAGCGGCGCTGGGCGCTGCATCTGGGTCTCGCGGTGGCGCTGACCGCGAGCTGTCTCGCGGTCATCGGGACGGCGCCTGACATGGCGGCGTTGACCGTGGTCCCGGGTGGCGCGGGGATGCGCGTGCTCTACGCCGCGGCGTACAGCGTCGCGATCTGGTGTTGGTCGTTCGGCTTCCTCGGCGGCGCGATGCGATTCTTCAGCGCCGAGAGTGCAGCGCGGCGGTATCTCGCCGATGCGTCGTACTGGATCTACCTCGTGCATCTCCCGTTGGTGTTCGCACTACAGGTACTTCTGATGCGGTGGCCGCTGCACTGGGCCGTCAAGTTCCCACTGATCGTGGGAGTGACGGTCGGTGTGTTGCTCCTGACATACCGGTGGTTCGTTCGCGGGACGATCATCGGTGAAGTGCTGAATGGGCGGCGGATGCGGGGTCTGGGGGTCGAGATTCCGGTTCGGGCGACGCCACCTGAAACACCTGAAACACCGGGAACGCAGGGGGCGCAGGGTGAACTGCTCGCGGAACTTCTCATGGTCAGCAAACGGTTCGACACGACGCTGGCACTTGATGGTGTGTCGGTCGCGGTGCGCGCGGGTGAGTTGCTCGCGCTGCTCGGGCCGAATGGGGCGGGGAAGACCACGGCGATCGGGCTCTGGCTCGGTACGCTCGAGGCGGATGCGGGCGCGGCGACCGTTATGGGTGGGTCGCCGTTCGACGTGAACAGCCGACTCGGCGTGGGTGCGATGTTGCAGGAGGTCACACTCGCTCCCGCACTCACCGCGCGCGAGCATATCGCGTTGACGGCGAGCTACTACCGCACGCCGCTCTCGGTCGACGAAACGATCGCGCTCACCGGGATCGCGGCGATCGCCGACACCAAGCACGGCAAGCTCTCCACCGGACAGAAGAGACAGGTACAGTTCGCCCTCGCCGTGGTGGGACGTCCGCGCCTGATCTTCCTCGATGAACCCACGGTCGGCCTCGATGTCCAGGCCCGCGAGACGATGTGGCGTACCATCCGCGCCCTCGTGGCGTCCGGGACCTCGATCGTCCTGACCACGCACTATCTCGAAGAAGCCGAGGCCTTGGCTGACCGCGTGGTGGTGCTGGCGAAAGGGCGCGTGATCGCCGAGGGCACGGTCGACGAGATCCGTGCGGTGGTGACGCGCAAACGGGTGAGTTTTGCGTCGGTACTCGAGACCCACGAACTGCGCACCTGGCCCGGCGTGATCGAGGCCGAGCGCGATGCGCGACTGGTGCACCTCACCGTAGCGGATGCCGAGGCGGTGGTGCGTCGCCTGCTCGCGACCGACCCAGCGCTGAGCCAGCTCGAAGTGAAGAAGGCGAGTCTGGCCGAAGCATTCAACGAACTCACCAAGGAGGCTGCATGACCGGCGTGACGACAGCGGTGTCCGGCGGGCCGCTGAGGCCGACGATCGACCGCTCGCCGTTGCCGCTTGGACGGCTGCTGAGCGCGTACCTGCTCGAGGCCCAGATGGAGACGGTCGCGGCGCTCCGCACGCCGGGGTTCGCATTGCCGTTCATCGCGGTTCCGGTGGCGATCTACCTGTTCTTCGGCGTGGTGATCGGCGGCAACGTCGCAGAGACGAGCGAATACGGTCCCGCGGTGGTCGACTACCTGTTCTCCGGCTTCTGCGTGTTCGCGGTGATGATGCCGGGCATCTTCAGCGGGGTGATCCTGGCCACCGATCGCGAAGGCAACGTGCTCAAGCTCAAGCGCGCGTTGCCGCTGCCGCCGGGTGCGACGATCGTCGCGAAGGTACTGATGTCGATGGTGGTCGCGGCGGTCGCACTCACGCTCGTGGTGGCTGCGGCGCTCTACGTCGGCAAGCTGACGATCTCGATCGAGCAGATCGCGACCCTGTGGATCGTGCTGGTCATCGGCACGATACCGTTCACTGCCATCGGGCTGCTCATCGGCGCATTGGTCTCGAGCTCGGCGGCGCCCGCGTGGGGCAACATGATCTTCCTTCCCATGATGTGGCTGTCGGGGCTGTTCATCCCGTTGCCTGACTTCCTGCGCAGCTGGGTGGTGATCTGGCCGGCGTTCCACCTCAATCAGTTGGCGCTTGGAGTGGCCGGGGTGAAGCAGTTCATCTTCGTCCCGACCGGGCTGGCCGCGGCAGTGCTGGTCGGTGTGACGGTGCTGTGCGGCGGTCTTGCGATCCGGCGATTGGCCCGCGTGGGCTGAGGTCCACCCGGCCCCGGGGGTCGGGTACCGGCACTGCGGCACGCTTGGCGTCGCTACGCGCGCGGCGCTGGCGGAAGACAGCGCGCCGCGAGGGTCGGCGTCGCCAGCACCGCGGGCGCGATCGATCGGGCGGCGACGCGGTAACCTCGTGCACTGGGGTGACCGTCGTGCGGCATCAGATACAGTGACCGCTCGTCCCCGCCGTCGGCGCGGAGGGCCGGGAGCGTGGCGAGCACGGGCACATCGTGCCGCAGGGACATCGCCTCGACCCATTCGAGCTGCTCGGTGCTCCAGCTCCCGTACAACGTGAGATGCGCCGGGAACGTGAGCAGGTCGAGCGGCACGTGTTTCTGCGCCAAGACCGTGGCGATCACGGTGAACTCCCGCTCGTAGAACGCCCGCAACGCGGAGTCCGGCACGACGCCGGCGCGGCCAGCCGTCGTCACCTGGCGCGACGCTGCGTCGGCGTGACCTTCCGTGCGCAACCGTCCCCGTACCTGCATCGCCAGGTTCCAGAGCGCCGTCCGGTGGAGCAGGGGATACAACACGTTCGTCGGGAACGTGGCTTTCGCGCGGCGATGTTCGTCGAGGATGTCCCACTGCGGACGGCTGGCGAGATCGCTGACGTCGTTCTCCGTGAAGGCCAGGATCACGAGATCCGGATGCAGGGAGAGCGCCCGCGTCACGACGTGTTCGTGCTCCGTGACGGTGGTGCCGGGGATCCCCGCGTTGATGACGCGTGACCCGGGACACGTCCGGCGGAGTTCGCGCTCGAGCTGCGCCGGAAGCGACGCGGAGTCGTCGACGAAATCGCCGTAGACGAACGAATCGCCGATCATGACGATACGGACTTCGTGCGCCTGCTTCTCGCGCGGGAACTCCTGCCCGCGATAACCGAGTGAATCGATGCTGACGCGATGCGGGAGGTTCTCATTGCGCAGGTCGATGAACTGCGAGCCGGGCGCTAGCATGCCCGGTATGTGGAGGAACTCGGTCCGCGACACGGTTGTGAGCCCATCCGTGGGTGCCAGATGAAGCGCACGGAGCAGGCCTTCGGCGAGGAGCAGCGCGAGGAGGCCGGAGCAAACCAGGAGTGCGGCCAGCCAGAGGAGGCGCTTCACAGGATTCGATGTTGAGTGGCGGGGTCAGGTACCCTCAGAAGGACGACTCCCAATGCACCCGGAACGGCACAGGGACGCCGGCGCCGTGACCTCGCGGGGCCGCCCGTGGCATGACTAGCGTTCGGAGTCGAGCCGAGCCTGGAGCGCGCGCCGCGCGCCGGCCGCGTATCGTTTGCATGCGTCTCGGTCGATGAGACCCTGTGGTGCGGAGGCCAGTCGCTCCCAGAGCGCGGACGCGCCGGGATGCGGCGTGATGAGCACATCGCAGGAGAGACGTTCAAGGAGTGCGTGCCCGCGCTCGAAGTCTGCAAGCGCCGTGCCATAGCGTGTGCCGTCCCTGAACCGGAATCCGTCGTCGGAGATCGGCGATTGACTGTCGGCGTAGACGAAGTCGAGGCAGCGATCCGACTCGCAGGCGCGCCACGTCCACGTGGTCCCTCCGGGCGTGTGTCCGCCGGTGGCGTGCGGGGAGAGGGCCAGTGGTCCGAGTCGCACGACCTGTTCAGGTCCGAGCACGTCCACCGCCGGTACGGGAGGCATGGGCAGGTGGACCTCGTGCTGCGGATCGTCCGTGTCCGTAAGGCCGAGTCGGATCACGGGAGCGCTCGCCGCGCTCGCGATGACCCGCGCGCCACTGACCTCCTGGATGGCGGCGATGCCGCCGGAGTGGTCATGGTGCGCGTGCGAGTTCAGGATGATCTTGATGTCGCGCGCGCGGAAACCGAGGGCGGCGATGTTCGCAAGGATGAGCGGCGCCGAATTCGGAAGGCCGGCGTCGATGAGAACGTGTCCTTCGTTCGACGTGATGAGCAGGGCGCTCAGTCCGCGCGTCCCCACGTAATAGGTATTGGCGAAGAGTCGGACCGGCGCCTGAGGCGCGTTCCATGTCGCGCAGCTCGGGCATGTGACAGAGTCGTATCCCGCGATGAGGCTCGCGTGTTGTGCAGTGGCGGCGGCAGGGGCGGCCATGAGTACAGCGACGGCCAATGAGCGAGAGATCGAGAGGCGCATACCTAGAAGGTAAGCACGAGTCAACGACGGCACCCGGCGGTGTCAGTTGAGCGCCGCGATCGAGCGACAGTAGATTCAACCATGCCTCTACGATTCGTCCTCCGTGCGGCGGCGGTGGTCGTCGCGCTCCTGCTCGTCCTTCGCGTCGTGGGTGCGCCGGCGGCGAGCCCTGCGCTCGGTTACATCGCGAAGGTGACCTGCTCCCAGGTCTTCGTCGGCGGACTCTCGCCGCGTGATGCCGTTGCGGAGCTGCCGAAGCTCGCGGTGACCAAGTTGATCCGGACGACCGTCGACGAGTCGGCGGGACGGGTTCGCGCCTCGGTCCCTTTGATCGCCGTGCGCGAAGCGCGTCACCACGCAGGGCTCGGCTGCACGTTGGTACCCACCGATGGCGAGCGCCAGGCCTTCCCGTCGATGCCGCCGGTCGCGGCGCGCAACGATTCGCTCGACGCACTCCCATGGCCGGAGGGTGATCGCCCGCTCGCGCAGCTTCCTGCGGAGATCGACCCCGTGCGCCTGGACTCCGCGCTCACGCGTGCGTTCCGTGAACCTGCGACCGGCGAGCGAAACACACGCGCGATCGTCGTAGTGCATCGCGGTCGGATCGTCGCGGAGCGGTATGCGCCGGGGTTCGACGCGACGAACCGCTACCCCGGTTGGTCGATGACCAAGAGTGTGGGCAGCGCACTCGTCGGGGCGCTGGTCAGGGAAGGGAAGCTCTCACTCGACATGAACGACCTGTTCGCGGCGTGGCGAACCCCTGGCGACAAGCGTGCCGCGATCACGCTGCGCCAGATGCTGTGGATGAGCGACGGCCTTGCCGCGGACGAGTCGTACGCACCGACGGGCGGTGCGACCAAGTTGCTCTTCGGCTCGCGCGACATCGCCGCGACGGCCGTACGGGCGAGTTCCGCGAAGGAGCCTGGCAGCACCTGGTACTATTCCAGCGCGACCTCGAATCTCATCGCGCAGTTGGTGCGCGATAGCGTCGGCGGGACGCTCGAACACTATCTCGAGTTCCCTCGTCGTGCGTTGTTCGACAAGCTCGGCATGCACAGTGCGGTGATGGAGCCTGACGCCACCGGACTCTTCGTTGCGTCTTCGTTCATGTACGCCACCGCACGCGACTGGGCGCGCTTCGGGCAACTCTACCTGCAGGACGGTGTGTGGAACGGTGAGCGCATCCTGCCTGAGGGCTGGGTGGAGTTCAGTCGCAGGCCGGCGCCGGCCGCACCGCTCGGAGAGTACGGCGGACAGTGGTGGCTCAATGCCGGGGCCGCGAACGACTCCACCAAGCGCGCGTTCCCGCTGTTGCCGCGTGAGTTGTACTACGCGTCGGGTTTCGAAGGGCAGACGGTCGCGGTGATCCCGTCGCGCGACCTGGTGGTGGTCCGGCTCGGCCTCTCGCGCCCGGATGATGCGTACGACCTATCCGAGTTGATCGGGGGTGTGCTCGAGGCGATCACGGTGTCGGCGGTGGTTCCGCCCCGGGACTGAGCTGCCACGGGGTGCTCCGTTCGTGGAGCACTCCGCGTCGCATCACGGAGCGCACGGTCTGCGTGTTGCGGATGTCGGTCGAAGGATCCGCCCGCAGCACGACGAGGTCCGCCCATTTGCCGACGGTGATGGTGCCGGTGGAATCCGCGAGGCCGAGTGCCTGCGCTCCGTGCTGGGTCGCAGCCTGGATCGCCTGGAGCGGCGTGAGTCCCACCTGCGACACGAGCACCTGCATCTCGGTGTGGATGTTCGGGGTCTGCTGGCCGATCGCATCGGTGCCCGCGACGATGCCCACTCCCGCGCGATGCGCGGCGCGCGTGGCAGCGACCGACCACGCTTGCACTTCACCCAAGGGCCCGAAACGGCCGTTCTGCACATCGCCGAGTTGCATGACGATGAGCGTGGGCTCGAGCAGGACGCGCTCGCGAACCATGCGAGCGTAGAGTGCCTGCATCACCCGGGCGTCGGGCTGAACGCTTGCGATAAGGCGCGCGCGCTCCGCCCGCGTGCCGACTCCTAGAGCGCCGGGGCGCACCGCCGTCCAAATGAGCATGTCCGCGTGGCTCGTGCTCGTCGGGCGTGCGGCGAGCACCTCGAGCGGCAGCGCGGGCTGGGCGACGGCGTGGGCCCACACCGCTAACCCCTGCGCCTTGGCCTCGCGACCGATACGCTCCATCTGGGTGGCCGTGAGACCGGCGTAGAGCTTGATGCCGCGCACGCCCAGTGTCTTCGCGGCGCGCACGGCCGCCGCGATGTCGGTGCTGTCGTCGATCCGTCGCGCACCAACGGCCTGACCCTTCGGCGCACCGCCGCTCCAGTACGCGACGCGCGTGGAGTCGTAGTTGGCGAACCACTCGGCGCCGGCGAACACCGCAGAGGAATAGATGCGCGGCGAGAGCGCGCTGGAGGAGTCTGCACTGCGTGCGAAGCTGAGCACCCGCTCCGCGTAGCCTCCCATGTCGCGCACCGTGGTCACGCCGCCCAGCAGCGAGAAGCGCAGGATGGCGCGGAGGATGTTGTCGGGGCGCTCGAACGTTGCGAGGTGCACGTGACTGTCGATCAGCCCCGGGATCACGTAGCTGCCGGCAACATCCGGACGGGCGGCGTCGGCCGGGACGGCACGGGCGCCATTGGGGAAGACCTCAGCGATGCGGCCGTCCTCGACAAGAATGGTCATGCCGCGTCGGGGAGCGGCGCCGGTGCCGTCGATGACGGTGACATCGGTCAGGGCGATGCGGCGCGGCGAGAGCGGTTGGGTCGATGCGGGGGAGGCGCTCAGCCCGAGGAGGGCGAGCAGCAGGAGCAGGGGGTAGGGTCGCATGTCCATTCGATTCTGTTCGGATCGGCGGTGTTTACATGGAGTGCGCTGGCGAGTCACCTCGCCCCCGCGCACCTGTGTAGTTTACGGCATGAGCCACGCCCACAACCGCGCGCAGACCCGAGCCGAGGAGCTCGCAAACAGTGCACTGCACGGCACCGGTCTGGTGCTGAGCATCGCCGCGATCCCGATCCTCGTTCTCGGAACCGTCGGCAAGAACCAGCCGGCTCATTTGATCGGCAGCATCGTGTTCGGCGTGACGATGGTGCTGCTCTACACGACGTCCACGATCTACCATGCGCTCCGCGACGGCCGGGCGAAGCGAGTGTTCCGCGTGCTCGACCACACGGCGATCTATCTGCTCATCGCCGGTACCTACACACCCTTCGCGCTCGGCGCGCTGCGTGGGCCTTGGGGCTGGACCCTCCTCGGCGTCATCTGGTGCCTCGCCGTCGCCGGCATCGTGTCGAAGTTCACCATCGGGTTCCGGTATCCGCGCTTGTCGACATGGTTCTACGTCGGCATGGGCTGGATCGGCGTGGTCGTGCTCCAGCCCATGATCGCTCGGGTCCCGTTGGCCGGGCTGCTGTGGCTGCTGGCCGGCGGCCTCTGCTACACAGGCGGGGTGTACTTCTATGTCAGGGACCAGCGTGTCCGTTACGGGCATGCGCTCTGGCATGTGTGCGTCATGGCGGGAACCGCCTGCCATTTCGTCTCGGTCCTGCTCTACAGCGCCACGCGCTGAGGGGAGGACCCTCACGCTGTGACGCCTCCCGGTCGGTCCGCGCATCCCGGCCAGACCTGCGTCGTCCATTCGGTATGCGATCCACGTGTCCAAAGTCGGCCCCGCGGGGCGCACTCGTAGCGACAGCGCTCGCGCTCGCCGTCGCCGCGGCGTGCACCAGTACCAGCACCGAGCCCGCCGGCCCGAGTCCGCTGGGCGCGGATTCGGCGAAGCTCCTCGAGGACTTCTCGGCGCGTGGCTTCTTCCCCGCGAACAACTGGTGGAATCTCGATATCTCGGCGGCGCCGGTCGCCGCGAGCTCACAGCAGTACATCGACTACATCTCGAACCGCACACTCGCCAATCCGTCGGCGCGACGTCAGATGCACCCGGACTTCGGGCCACCGCCGTATGGCATCCCGTATGTCGGTGTGTCCGAGGACGAACCACTCGAAGTGGTGACCTGGACGCTGTACGGCGATGAATCCGATGATGGCGCACCCGGTCGTCCGGCGGGATATCCGATTCCGCGCGCCGCGCGCTCGAGGCCCAACTTCATCGAGGGCGCTGTCGCAGGAGGCGGGACCTCGGGCGATCGCCATCTCATCCTCATCGATCGCGATCGCAACATGTTGTTCGAGTTGTACGCCACGCGGTGGAACAACGGTGCGTCGCGCTGGGACGCGGGCTCGGGCGCGATCTTCGATCTCACCAGCAACGCGCGGCGACCCGACGGATGGACGTCTGCAGACGCCGCGGGACTGGCGGTTTTCCCCGGCCTGGTGCGCTACGACGAAGCAGCTCGCAACGCGCCCATCACCCATGCGTTCCGCGTGACAGTGCGCGCGACCAACGGCTACGTGTGGCCGGCCTCGCACCAGGCGGGCAACACGGCAGGTGCGCTGCCGATGGGCGCACGCCTGCGGCTCAAGGCCTCGGTGAACATCAGTGCGTATCCCGCCGATGTGCGACGGATCTTCCAGGCGATGAAGACCTATGGCTTGATCGTCGCAGACAACGGTACGGACATGTATGTGTCCGGGACCATGGATGGGCGCTGGGACAATGGCGTGCTGAACCCGGCCTTCCACGGGTTGGACGCAGATGATTTCGAGGTGATCCAATTGGGCTGGGGTGCGCCGCCTTGATCCCCTGATTTGTGCCAGCCGCTCTCTCAACTTCTGATGGGCCCTGCCGAACCTCCAATCATCGAGATACATCGGCACTCGTCCCGTCAAACCGTTGAGAAGCCCCGTGACCACCCACTCACGTCGAGTTCGCAGCCTGCTAGTCAGCTCTGCGATCGTTGCCACCGTCGGTTCCATCAGTGCGTGCTCCGAGATCCAGGACCTCGATCTGGGACCCGACCCGCTTGGCGCCGATAGCGCGGTGCTCCTCGAGGATTTCTCCGGGCGCAGCTTCCTGCCGGCTGACAACTGGTGGAACGTCGATGTGTCGAACGCACCGGTCGACCCGCAGTCTGACTCGATGATCGCGTTCGTCAGTGGTCGTTCGGTTTCGCAGCCCAATGCGGTCCGCCGGCTCACCGCGGACTTCGGTCCGCCGCCCTATGGCATTCCCTACGTCGGTGTGAGCGCACAGGAACCGCTGAGGGCGATCACGTTCACGCAACACGGCGCCGAGTCGGACAGTGGTGCGCCCGCGTCGCCACGCGGATATCCGATCCCACGGCAGGCACGGGTGCATCCGGGGTTCATCGAAGGCAACGTCGCGGGTGGCGGCAGCATCGGTGGCCGCAAACTCATCCTCGTCGATCGTGATCGCAATCTGCTCTTCGAGACTTGGTCGACGCGGTACAACATGAACGCCGAGCGCTGGGAAGCCGGCGCGGGCGCGGTGTTCCTATTGGATTCGAACGCCCGTCGGGTGGAGGGCCACGTGTCGGCGGACAACTCCGGGCTCGCGGTGTTCCCGGGGCTCGTGCGCTACGACGAGGTCTCGCGCGAGGCACCTATCACGCATGCATTCCGCGTGACCGTGCGCGGGAGCAACGGCTACGTCTTTCCGGCCTCGCGCGGGATCAACAGCATCAGCGGTGCGCCGCCGCTCGGTGCGCGGCTGCGCTTGCGTGTGGACGTCGATATCAGCGGTTTCTCGCCGGAGTTGCGGCGCATCTTCCAGGCGATGAAGACCCACGGTCTCATCGTCGCCGACGTGGGAGCCGACCTCGCCGTCACCGGCACGATGGATCCGCGTTGGAACCGCAGCGTGTTGACCGCGGCGTTCCAGGAGCTCACTGCGGATGATTTCGAGGTGATCGAGCGAGGGTGGCAGGGCGGGGCACCGCTGCTGCGGGCGCCGCGCTGAGATAGTCACGTGGGTTCGCCCCGAGCGCGCGGCGGAACATCGCCGAGAACGCACTCGGGCTGTCGTATCCGCAGGCGAGGGCGACAGACGTGACTCGATCGCCCTCGGCCAATCGACGCAGCGCGTGTTGCAGCCGGGCCTGCTGACGCCGGCGCCCGAACGACAGACCCGTCTGCTCCGTGAAGAGGCGCTCGGTCCTCCGCGGCGCGCCGATCGAGCGCGCCCACGCGGACACACTCGAGGATGAGCTCCCGGAGCAACGGCGCGACGTCCATCACGCGGATCCCGTCGACGAGTTCCCGCGCGAGCGAGGGGCGGAGATAGAGCGTCCGCATCGACGTCCTGCTCACGATGCTGATCGCGTGTGCGCGCCGC
>JBJXGK010000062.1:0-4119 GCA_046153705.1 Gemmatimonadaceae bacterium | reverse complement strand
GCCGTCGGGATCCCCTTCGTGATCCGCAGTGCGTTCTGGTAGTACACCTTCTTCAACACGGCGTCAGGCAGATCGATCCCGTAGAGCTTCCAGAACGCGTGGTACGGCCGGTAGTAGTCGAAGTAGTCGTCCCGCGTCTCGAACACGCGCCAGTAGTACGGATACTCCTCGGGCTGGAACGAATCCTTCCCGAACAGGATGCGGTCCTGGTACTTCACGAAGAAATCGTGCGCCGCACGCGGCTGACGGCCGATGTCGTACAGGACTGCGCCCACCTCGGTGAGCATGTTCGGCATCTCGTCCATCATCTTCGCCAGGCGCGGCAGGTCGTTCGCGTGCCAGCCCATGTGCGCGATGATGAACGTCGTCTTCGGATTTCGCCGGATCATGTTGTCGCGTTCGGTCATCAACTGCTCGAACGACGGATTCGTCTCCGGTGAGTAGCGACGGCCTGGGAAGAGCGCCAACTCGAGCCAGCGCTCGTTCTTGTTGTCGATCGGCTGCCAGAACTCCTGCGGGTCGGCGGTGTGGATGAACACCGGGATGTTCAGCCGTGCGGCCGCCTGCCACACTGGATCGAGCTGCGGATCGTCCAGCGGCAGGCGCGTCCCGTCGGCCCGCCGGGTGTTGAGCCCGAAGCCCTTGCCGATCTCGCCCACGCCCACGGCACCCGCCGCGACATCGGCCTCGAGTTGGGCGACGGCGCGCTCGGCCCAACCAGGACCCACGTTGCGGAAGTCGATGCCGGTGAGGAACCGGAGACGGTCCTTCATGCGCGTGTTCGCGGCGGCCATGGCCACGCTGCGCTTGAGATTCTCTCCCGAGACGTTGTTGGCGGCGATCATCACCTTCACGCCGATCCGATCGAGTTCGTCGGCGAGCAGGTTCAGCTCCTCATCGGAGCCGATGCGCCCTTGCGGATGCCCGTGATAGTCGATCGACGGGAACTTGGACTTGGGCACCTTGTGCTCCACCGTCACCAGCGTCGAGCGCGGACGGTAGTCGAGGATGCTCGGCGGCTCCATCGTGGGCTTGGAGCAGCTGCGGGGCCGCACTTCGGTCATGCCCGACGGGCACTCCTGCCCGGCTTCCACGCGGGTGCCGGTGTTCGAGTTCACAGGTCCCTGTGCGGCGAGCGGACCGAAGGCAAACGTCGAGGCGAGAAGAAGACCAGTGCGGGCGAAGGTGCGGCGCATCAAAGCTCCTGAACTGTGACGTACTGCGTGGGACGACCGGGCGAGTACTTACCGGGCGAGTACTTCACGAATACTACGCCGCGCGCCCGACGCGTGTTCATCAGGCCTACCGTTCGACGCGCGAGTCCTGCTCGCCAGCCGGCAGTTGCGGCACCGCACTCTCCGACGCCTGCCGGAGGAGCCCGATTCGCGTATAGACCTCGAGCTTGTCACGCGTGTCGACGATGTCGAGGTTGCGCATGGTGAGTTGACCGATGCGGTCGAGCGGCGTGAAGAAGGCCTCGCCGCGCTCCATGGTCAGGCGTTCCGGCTTGTACGTGAGGTTCGGGCTGGCGGTGTTCATGATGGAGTAGTCGTTGCCGCGGCGCAGTTCCACCGTGACCTCGCCCGTCACTGCCCGCGCCACCCAGCGCTGGGCGCTCTCGCGAAGCATCAAGGCCTGGGGGTCGAGCCAGCGCCCCTGATAAAGCAGGCGGCCGAGCTTGCGCCCGTTGATGCGGTACTGCTCGATGGTGTCCTCGTTATGGATGCCGGTCACGAGGCGCTCGTAGCAGACGTGCAGCAACGCCATGCCTGGCGCCTCGTAGATCCCGCGGCTCTTCGCCTCGATGATGCGGTTCTCGATCTGGTCCGTCATGCCGAAGCCGTGACGCCCGCCGATCACATTGGCCTCGAGGAACAGCTCGAGCGTCGAGCTGAACGTGCGTCCGTTGATCGCGACCGGCATGCCTTCCTCGAATCGCACGGAGACCGTCTCGCGCGCCACCTTCACATCGTCCTTCCAGAACGCGACGCCCATGATGGGCTGCACGATGTGCATGCCCTTGTCCAGGAACTCCAGGTCTTTCGCCTCGTGGGTGGCGCCCAGCAGGTTGGAGTCGGTGGAGTACGCCTTCTCCACGCTCATCTTGTACGCGAAACCCGCGGCGATGAGATACTCCGACATCTCCTTGCGCCCGCCGAGTTCGTCGATGAACTGCTGGTCGAGCCAGGGCTTGTAGACCTTGAGGGACGGGTTGGTGAGCAAGCCGTAGCGATAGAACCGCTCGATGTCGTTGCCCTTGAAGGTGCTGCCGTCGCCCCAGATGTTCACTGCATCTTCTCGCATCGCGGCGACGAGCATGGTGCCCGTCACTGCGCGACCGAGCGGCGTGGTGTTGAAGTAGGTCTGAGCGCCGGTGGAGATGTGGAACGCGCTCGCCTGGATCGCGGCGATGCCCTCGGCCACCAACTGATGGCGGCAATCGACCAAGCGCGCCTTCTCGGCGCCGTAGTCCATGGCCTTGCGGGGGATCGCGTCGTAGTCGGTCTCGTCGGGCTGCCCGAGGTTCGCGGTGTAGGCGAACGGTACGGCGCCCTTGGCGCGCATCCAGTGGAGCGCCGCGCTGGTATCGAGTCCACCGGAGAAGGCGATGCCGACGCGCTGGCCGACGGGGAGGGACTGGAGGATCGTGGCCACGGGGGTATGGGCTGGAGACTCCGGAACTTACACGTGTCGGACGTATATTTCAGCCATGACCGAGCGACGTTTTTCGGAGACGGATGCGGCGGAGATCTTCCGTCGGGCCGCCGAACTGGAGCAGGCGGGTACCCAGTCGTTGGCCGCACGCGAGGGCATGACGCTCGCGCAGCTCCAATCGTACGGCCAGGAGGCCGGCCTCGCGCCTGAGCTCATCGCGTCGGCCGCAAGGTCGCTCGCACAGGATCGTCCCCCCGAGATGCGGGAGACGCTCGGCATGCCGATCGGCGTACGGCATGTGGTCGAACTCGACGCGCCGATGTCAGACGCGCGTTGGGAGGCATTCGTCGGCGAGCTGCGCGAGCGCTTCGACGCGCGCGGCACTGTGGCGGTGGACGGTGGCCTGCGTCAGTGGACGAATGGCAACCTCTCGGTGATGGTCGAACCCACGCCGACGGGGAGTCGCGTGCGCTTCCGCACCACCAACGCGCGGTCTCGAGCGTTGATCACGGCCGGAGGGGCGATGGTCGCGGCGAGCGCCGTGACCGCGATGGTCCTCCTGTCGCAAGGGGTGCCGCTCGACCGCGGCGCCGCGACCGGGATCTCGTTCCTCGCGCTGATGGGGGTAACGACCTTTTCATTCGGCGCCGTACCGCTAGGGCGATGGGCGCGAGCGCGCGCCGAACAGTTCCGGAAGCTGGCGCGGCAACTTCTCGGTGCGTGAGTCCGGTTCTTTGCGGCGGCCCGTCGCCAGCCGCCGTCAGCCCTGAGCCTTCTGCCCCAAGTACCCGTGCCATAGGATTCGGGCGGCTGTCGCGCGGTGCGGCGCCCATCGCTCGGCGATTGCCGTGGCCTCGTCGGTGCTGGGCGTACGACGCTGCCCTGGGAGCCCACCCATCGCCTTGTGCAGCGCAAGATCGCCCGGCGGCCACACGTCAGGGCGGCGGAGCACCATGATCAGGTAGATCGACGCTGTCCACGGCCCGATGCCGTGCAGGGCAGTCAGCGTGGCGTGCGCGTCTTCGTCGTCGAGCCGAGCGAGCCGTCGGAACCACTGTGGGTCGTCGCCGACCTGCTCGGCGAGTGCCACCACGAAGGCGCTCTTCTGCCGCGTGAGTCCGTAGCCACGCATGCCGACCTCGCCGGCCTTCGCTACCGCGCCGGGGCTCCAGCCTCCGCGCAGTTCTCCGTCGACACGCTTGAACAACGACGCCGCGGACGCGAGCGACACCTGCTGCTCGAGGATGAACTTGACGAGAGTACGGAACCCGCCCGGACGCGCCCAGAGTGGCGGCGGTCCATAGGCATCAACGACGCGCGCCAGCCCGCGGTCGCGAGCCGTCAGGGCCGCGACCGCAGTGAGGAGTCCGGCGCGCGAAAGCGGGGCGGCGCGCCGATGCCCAGTGTGCTGTGGCATGGCTGCGCCGCCGGGCGTGATTACCTCTGCTTGCGCTTCGGCGTCCA
>JBJXGK010000057.1:0-12597 GCA_046153705.1 Gemmatimonadaceae bacterium | reverse complement strand
AGTCGGCGCGCCCCTCGCTCCTGCCCCCAGCGGCTCGAAGCTTACTTGACGTTCTTCGAGACGAGCTTGGTCATGTCGAACATCGACACCTGCGCCTTGCCACCGAAGACGACCTTGAGCTTGTCGTCCGCGTTGATCATGCGGCGGTTCTTCTTGTCCTGCAGGTTGTTCTTCTTGATGTACGCCCAGAGCTTCTTCGTGAGCTCCGTGCGCGGGATCGGCGTCGAGCCAACGACCGCGGCGAGCTTCTCGTTCGGCGTCACCGGCTTCATGAACGCCGCATTCGGCTTGCGCTTGGTGGCCTTCTTCGCGGCCTTCTTCGCCGGCTTCTTCGTGGCCTTCTTCGCAGCCTTCTTCGCGGTCTTCTTCTTGGCAGCCATTCTTACAGTCTCCTCGAAAGGATGTGATGGATCGCGGTGCTACGCCCGGTCGAGCACGGCGCGATCTGACTCGAAAGTAAGGCAGTCTCCCTCTAGCGCAATAGGGGTCCCCCTCTGAGCGCCCCCGGCGGACCCTGCCTCACCCGACGAGAAACCCCTCCAACAGAGCGATCATGCGCACGTCCGCAGGGTCCGCGCTCGGGTCGTCCTCGACCACGTTTTCCCTCTCAGACGGCGTCTCGAGTATGAGCGGCACGTTCGCGCTGCGTGCATCGGCGAGCAGCCATCGGAACGGGTCTGCGCCGATCGCCCCCTCTCCCACGAGTGCGTGACGGTCCTTGTTCGACGCGAATGGATGCTGACTGTCGTTCAGGTGGAAGAACGCCGGCCGCTCCCCGATGACACGCTCGAAGTGCGAGAGCACATTCGTGAGTGCCTCCGGCGACGAGTGGATATCGTGTCCTGCGGCGAACAAGTGGCAGGTGTCGAGCCCGTAGCCCGTGCGATGCCGCAGCGCGGCCGGCACCTGCGCCAGCATGAGCGCGATCTCCTCGGCGGTGCGTCCCATCGTGCGACCGGCACCGGCGGTGTTCTCGATCAGCACACGCGTCCCCGACGCCGTCTCCGGTACCGCCTCGAGGACATGCCGCAGCGTCACGCCCACCCGCACCGCAGCATCGGTCGGATCGCTGTCGCCCGCCGAGCCGGGATGGAAACAGCAGCCGTAGGACTCGAGCACCGTGCTGCGCTCGAGCTCCTTGGCGAGCCCGGCGCGCGCGCGCATGGCCTTCTCCTCCTCGGGCGACGCGGTGTTGAGCACATACGCGGCGTGCACCAACACATGCCGGCGCGCGATCCCCACCTCGTCGAGCACCGCGTGCACCTTCGCCGCGGCCGGCGGCTTGAGCGAGACCTTCTCGTTGTAGAACGTCGGCTTGGCCGTCATCACCTGCAGCGCTTTCGCGCCGGCCGACGCCGCGCGGCGCACCGCCATCGGGAGTCCTCCGTCGTCGGCGGGGTGCACCCCGAGCAATCGTGTCATGCGTTCGGGTCCTCTTGGCTGTCGACGGCGTCGGGCGGCTGCGGCGTACGCCGCGGGCCCTTCACCGGCTTGCTGCCTTTGGGGATCGGCGAGACGCCGCCCAAGTCCACCATCCGCTGGCCCTTCACGTACTCCACCGAACGCGGATCGTCGATCGCCTGCAGACGGCGCACCACATCGGCGATGCGTCGCGCCTGGTCGTCGATGGTCTTCAGTCCCTCGGTCGTCTCCTCAGGCGTGAGCAGCCCGCTGGTGATGAGCGCGGAGTTGGTGAGCAGGGCGGCCAGAGGGTTGTTGATCTCGTGCTGCAAGGCGAGCGAGAGTTCGCCGATGCCGGCGAGATACCGCGCCTTACGCAACTCCTGCTCCGCACTGCGGCGCGCGTCGGCGATCTCCAGTCGACGCTCGGCGATGCGCAGGCGCGCGGCGATGTCCTCCGGCGTGACCGGCTTGGAGAGATAGTCATCGGCGCCGGCATCGAGTACCGCCTCGAGCGAGCGCATGCCGCTCCGCGCGGTGACCACGAGCAGGTACGCGTCTTTGCCCTGCTCATGCTCCCGCACACGACGACACACCTCCAACCCGTCGAGGCCCGGCATCTGCCAGTCGAGGATCACCATCTGCGCCGGCTGCCGCTCGAACGCCTCCCACACCGCACGACCATCCGCGTGGGCCTCCACCGTGTGACCGTTCGCTTCGAGCACCGCCTCGATGAGGCCGCGCATCAGTTCGTCGTCGTCGGCCAGGAGGAGATGCATCAGAGCACGCTCACCAGGTGAGGGTCCCACGTCGGAAGGCGATGTACGAGGCGCCGCCACCGCGTTGCGTCGCGGTCCACGCGATGACGAAGGCGTCTCCGCGCAGCGCGATCCGCGGCGTGCGCGCCTCGCCCGTCGCATCAGAGGCCGCGATGCGCGATTCGAAAATGTGCCCCGCGGTCCGCGAGAGAGCGAGCCCGAGCTGCGGCAGCCGACTGTTGGGGTCCTCGTATGCGACGAGCACCGTGTCTCCGCGCGACGCGATGACCGCCTGCGACGGCCGGTCGCCATAGACGATCGGCTGCGGCTGCTCGAATGCCGTGCCCTGGGTCATCGAATGCACGAAGAACAACCCGGCACCCTCCCGCGCGTCCAGGTGATACGCGAGTTGGACGTAGCCGTTGAATGGATCGACCTCGAGGAACGGCACCGGGCGCGAGCACCCGGCGCGACCGGCGTCCATGGAGTCCGCCGTCACCGGCGCGCCCCAGGACCGTCCTCCATCGTCGGAGCGCGCCACGCGCAGCAGCACACTCGAGTCGGCGCGCACCTGGAACCAGCTCGCGTAGACCGTGTCGGCGACGGCGGCGCGGGAAGCGCGGCGCGTTGCGTCGCAGACGCCGGACTCCTCCGGCCACGCCTGTGGCGACCATGCCCCTACCAGTCGCGGTGCACCGTCGTCCGCGAGCGTCAAGCGCAGCGTGTCGTTGAGCGTGCCCATCTCGCGCGTGAGGTCCTCCTCCCACGTGACAGGCTCGGGTACACAGGCGGTCGTGGCCAGGAGGGCAGCGACAAGAGACACGACGCGAATACGCATGACTGAAGTATCGCCTGTGGAGCGATTAGATTTCTACCGTTGCCTTCCACCAGCCCACTCCTCCGATGACCGCTTTCTCCCCCGCCAGCGTGCGCCGCCTCCCCGCGGTCGTGAACGAACCGATCCGCGCCTACGCCCCCGGCTCCGCCGAACGTGCCAGCCTCAAGGCGCGCCTCGCTGCGATGGAAACCGAACGACCGGACATCCCGGTGGTCGTCGGTGGCAAGGAAATCCGCAGCGGCGAGCGCGTGAACGCCGTCTCGCCACACAAACACCGACACGTCACCGCCACCTGGCACAAGGCCACCGCAGCCGATGTGACGGCCGCGATCGCCGACGGACAGCGCGCCTGGCGTGAATGGTCCGAGACGAGCTGGGAAGCGCGCGCTGCGGTGTTCCTCAAGGCCGCCGATCTCCTCGCCGGCCCATGGCGCGACACCATCAACGCCGCCACGATGCTGGGCCAGTCCAAGACCGTGTTCCAGTCGGAGATCGACGCGGCCTGCGAGATGATCGACTTCTTCCGGTTCAACGCACACTTCGCCCAGGAGCTCTACCACGAGCAGCCGGTCTCCGCGCCAGGCATGTGGAACCAGAGCGAGTACCGGGCGCTCGAGGGCTTCGTCTACGCGGTGACGCCGTTCAACTTCACGGCCATCGGCGGCAACCTTTGCGGTGCCCCCGCGATGATGGGCAACACCGTCCTCTGGAAGCCCGCGGGCACGCAGATCCTCTCGGCCTGGGTCACGCTGCAGGTCCTGCACGAGGCCGGACTCCCCAAGGGCGTCATCAACTTCCTGCCCGGCGACCCGGCGATGATCTCCGAGATCGCGCTCTCGCACCCCGACCTGGCCGGCGTGCACTTCACCGGTTCCACCGGCGTGTTCAACTCGATGTGGAAGACCATCGGGCAGAACATGGGCAAGTACCGCTCGTATCCGCGCATCGTCGGCGAGACGGGCGGCAAGGACTTCATCATCGCGCATCCCTCGGCAGACGTGCAGGCGTTCGCCGTGGCCGTGGTGCGCGGCGCGTTCGAGTACCAGGGCCAGAAGTGCTCGGCGGCGAGCCGCATCTACGTGCCCAAGTCGATCTGGCCCGAGGTGCGAGACCGCGTGGCCGCGATGATCAAGGACATCCGCGTCGGCGACGTGAACGACTTCCGCAACTTCATGGGCGCGGTGATCGACCAGAAGGCATTCGATCGCATCAGCGCGTACCTCGACGACGCGAAGAAGAACGCCAAGGTGATCGCCGGCGGCGGCTGCGACGGCAAGGACGGATGGTTCGTCGAGCCGACGCTCGTGCACACCGACGATCCGAACTATCGCCTGCTCTGCGAGGAGATCTTCGGGCCGGTGGTCACGGCCTACGTGTACGACGACGCGAAATGGGCGGAGACGCTGCAGTTGGTCGATCGCACGTCGCCCTATGCGCTCACCGGCGCCGTGTTCGCGCAGGACCGCGCGGCGGTGGCGGAGGCGCACGTCGCGCTGCGGCATGCGGCAGGCAACTTCTACGTGAACGACAAGTGCACCGGTGCCGTGGTGGGCCAGCAGCCTTTCGGCGGCGCCCGCGCCTCAGGCACCAACGACAAGGCCGGCTCCAAGCTCAACCTGCTGCGCTGGGTCAGCGCGCGCACGATCAAGGAGACGTTCGTGCCGCCGCATGATTACAAGTATCCGTTCATGGGAGAGGTCTGAGTACGAGAGGGGAGATGGGAGAAGTGAGCGTACCTCACCTTGATCCACTCGTCGCCCCGTCCTCACATCTCCCCTCTCCCATCTCTCCTCTGCCTCTCCCATGCGTTTCCTGACTCTGGACGTCTTCACCGACACCCCGTTCGGTGGCAATCAGCTCGCCGTCTTCCCCGACGCGACCGGATTGCCTGAGGCGTCGCTGTTGCAGATCACCCGCGAGTTCAACTTCTCCGAAGTGACGTTCTGCTATCCGCCGGTCGACCCGGCGAACACGCGGAAGGTTCGGATCTTCACGCCGGAGTATGAGATGCCGTTCGCCGGGCATCCCACCGTGGGTACCGCTGCGGCGTTGGCGTTGCGCGAAGGTGCGTTGCCCTCGGGCACCGGTACGTTCACGTTCGAGATGGGCGTGGGCTTGGTGAAGGTCGACGTGAAAGTCGAGAGCGACGCGCGCGCATGGGCGGAGTTCTCGGTGGCGAAACTGCCCGAGTTGGGGCCCACCGCGCCCACCATCAACACACTCGCCGAGATCCTCTCGCTCGAGCCGGGTGATCTCGTGGGCGGCGCGTACTCCCCGCAGGCGGTGTCCTGCGGCTATCCGTTCCTGCTCGTGCCCATCAAGTCGGTGAAGGCGCTGCAGAAGGCGCGCGTGCGGCTCGATCGCTGGGAGCAGACGCTACAGCGTTTCTGGGCGCCGGAGATCTTCGTCGCCGCCAAGGACCCGGACGGTGGACCGCAGCATTGGCGCGCGCGCATGTTCGCGCCGGGCATCCGTGTGCCCGAGGATCCGGCGACGGGTTCCGCCGTCGCGGCGTTCGGTGGCTGGCTCGCCATGAAGGAAACGAAAGCCGACGGCCCTTTCGCGTGGACCGTCGATCAAGGCATCGAGATGGGTCGGCCGAGCCGGCTCGATCTGCGCGTCGAGAAGGTCGCTGGTGCGGTGACCGCCGTCCGCGTGGCAGGTCGTGCGGTGCTCGTCACCGAAGGGACGCTGCGGCTACCGTAAGCCCCGCGTGCGCGCGCCGCGGCTCACTCGGTGATGCGGATCATCCCCGCCACGGAGGTCCGCCCCTTCGCGCTGTCTGCGCCCTCGAAGGCTCGCATGCCCGCATGCCATCGTTCGGCCCGGTCGCGACCGTTGCGCTTCGCGACATAGAGCGCTTCGTCGGCGCGTGCGAGGTTGGTCTTCGCCACATCGTCGTCGCGCGCCGGCGCGGCGGACAGCCCGACGCTCACCGTGATGCGCCGCTCGGGCGGCAACGACTTGAACTGGTGCGCACGGAACGCGACGAGCACACGCTCAGCAAGGATCAGCGCACCTTCGTCATTCGAGTCCGGCGCGAGGATGGCGAACTCCTCACCGCCGATACGCGCGACCACGTCCACCTCGCGGGCCGTCTCGCGCAACAGCGCGCCGACCTCCCGGATGACCTCGTCACCGGTGAGATGACCGAACTCGTCGTTGATCTTCTTGAAATGATCGACGTCGATCGCCAGCACCGCGATGTGTTTCTTGCCGCGGATCGCGCGCGAGACCTCGCGCTCGGCGAGCTGGTTCAGACCGCGACGGTTGAAGCAACCCGAGAGCGGGTCCGTGAGGACGATCGCCTCGAGGTCCGCCCGCATCTTGTTGTACGCCCGTCCGATCTTCGTGATCGGGTCGGGCATCTGGTCCTGGCTCTCATCGTACCGCGCACTGAAGTCGCCTTCCTGCGCGCGATGGAAGATCTCGACGAGGCTGCGCGTGCGCGCGGCCACCTGTCCTTGCAGCCCGACGTATACCAGCAGACCCATGGCGAAGAGCGCGAGCGTCCAGAGCTCTTCGGCGGGCACGATCGCTGCACCACGGTCCTTGGCCCATGCGACGAGCGAGATGTAGCCGATCGCCACGAGGGCCAAGTGGATGAACGTCGCGGTCCAGCCGAAGAACATCTGCGTGAAGAGCACCGTGAACATCGAGAGCACCAGCGTGCGCTCGTAATGATCGGCCGGCGAGACGAGCGCGGCGGCGATGAACAGGCAGATGAGGTCGGCCGAGTTCACGGCCATCACCACGCCGACGCTCGCGCGCCCGGTCCGACGCAGGTGCCACGAGACGAGCCGTTGGTACGCCGAATACACGACGACCATGCCGAGGAGGATCAGCAGCGGCGTGCGGGTCCCCAGCGTCGGCGTCATCACGGTCTCGGACGACACGACACCGAACCACTTGAGCGTGACGGCGGCCAAGCCGACCAGCGGCAGCAGGATCGCGCGATAGCGCAACTGCCACTGCAGGATCTCGGCTTGCGACTGCTCTTCGCTCAGCGTGACCGCGTTCGGTAGTGGCAGGAGCGGTTTCTCGTGCGGGGCGTGAACTCTATGACTCGACTCTGAGTCAAAGAGTTGGACGAACGCCGCGCTACTGCCGTCACGGGCCCGGACACCGTCACAGGACGAGTCAGCGGGCCCTTTGAGACCTTCGGAACCAGCCTAGAACCGCGCCTCGAAGTAGAAGTCGAGACGGCTCTGCACCGTCGGATAGAGGCCGCGCGAGAGGTCGATGCGCATGATGCCGTCGAGGAAGCTCGCCCCCACACCGACGCCGCTCATGGGCCGCACATTGCGCCCCCAGTCGTTGCGCGCGCCGGCCCAGCCGATATCGCCGAAGATGAGCGGGCGGACCGCCGCCTGATTGGCTCCGATCTCCAGCCGGCCGAGCCAAAACGACTCGCCCACCCCGGTGCCCGCATTCTGGCCGCGGACGCTCTGCAGACCGCCGAGGAAGAACTGGCGCTGCGCGGGGACGGTCCCCGTCGTCGTCCCACCCGAGCCGGTGAGCGAGGCCGCCACCGGACCGAGGCCGCGCGATAGCGTCGTCTCCAGGAAGGCCCGCCCATACTCGAAGTCGCCCGTCGCACCCTCCAGCCGTAGATCCGCGCTGGCACGCCAGCCGAGCGGGTTCAGTCCCTTGCTGCCGCGCCACCGCACGCCCGCGCCGTAGAGCCAGGCTTGGTCCGCGACCACGTTGCCGACGAAGCGGCTGTCGTTCGCGCCGCGGAAGAGCGACCAGCGGGTCTCCACCGGTGCGTTCCACTGCTGTTCGGCGAAGAGTCGCCAGGTGAGTCCGCCCCGCATGGGCCGCGTGCCGGTGAGTTCGCCACCCCACGCGCGGTGATAGAAGCCCTCGTCGCGTGCGGTCATCAGCGTGTTGAACGACGCTCCGAACGAAAGCGGATCGCCGAAGTCGGAGCTTACCGCAAGGCGACGATACAGCGCGCCACGGAGCTGGTTGCGCCCGTTGCTGCGTGCCAGGCCCAGCTCACCGTTGAGCTGTAGGTCCGCCGTCGAGGCGCGCGCGCCGAGTGAGACGGTGTAGCCCTTGCCCAAGCTCGACTCGAGCGTCGCGCCGCTGCCGAATCCTTCAACACGGTTGTAGCGCGTGTGGGCGAGCCCCCAGTCGACGCGCGGTGCGCGCGGCGACCACGACGGCTGCAGCCGCATGTCGAGTGCCTGCATGAGTTCGGCCCGTTCCTTCGCACCGAACAGCTCCTCGCCGTCGTCATAGATCGACTTGGGCAGTTCGGCGGAGGTGCGGAGCTTCTCCGAGTCGCAGGGCAGCGCGATGGTCATCGGCAACGCGCTCTCGTAGCGATACCGGACGAGGGTGTACGTCTCGCCCACGGCGCACTGCGCCTTCCGCGTGCGGATGTTGATCGAATCGCGTTCGGCGTAGTAGACCGTCATGCCCTTCCGCACCGCGGCGCTGTCGAGGCCGGCGGCCTTCAGGCTGTCGCGATGCACCTTGGCCGTGGACCACGGCGGCGCGGGCACCTTCGGGAGCGAATCGATGCCGTTGACACTGTTGTAGCGGTACCGCTCCTCGACCTTGAACGGCACGCGCATGAAGCTCACGCGCGCATAACCCTCCGCTCCCTGCGTGCGCGGCAGCCAGAACCGCTGCTCGAACAGCCCGTACTCGATGGTGACCGCCGTGATCTCCGCCTTCATCGGCGAGATCAGCCCACGCACGAGGAACGGGACGTCGTCCTTCGCGGTCGAATCCTCCTCCTCCACCTGCTCCCAGATGTCCATTGGTTCGCTGAATCGCATCACCGCACGCACGAGATGCGCCCCGTCGGTCTCGAACCAGAACGATCCGACCACCAGATTCCATCGCGGTTGCCGCGGGATCACGAGGATCTCGCGCAGCGTGATGCGCTTGCCGTCGGGCAGCGTCATGAGCACCGAGTCACCGGTGGCGAACGTGAAGTACGCCTCCGAACCTGCGGCCACGGGGTGGATCAGCATCGTGATGCCATCATCGTCCTCGTCGTCGCCCGACGAGCCGATGTTATCGAACAGCCAGAGTTCATCCTTGCCCGGGTAGTACGGCACCGCGAGCACGTCATCGATGTCGTTCTGCGCTTCTTCCTGAGCCTCCTTGATGCCCTCCACGATGGGGATCGCGGTGCGCGCACCGAGCATCTCCACCTGCGCTCCGGTCTTGCGGTGCCAGCGCACGTGCGCCGCACTCTCCGTTCGGAAGACCAAGCGGTCGCGCGCCGTCTCGCGGATCGACATGCCGGCCGAGATGCGCTGGTAACTCTTCACATCATAGCTGAGCAGCGAGGAGTCCTGCCGCAGCCGGGCATCTCGGGCGCGGAGAAGGAGATCCCGCGCGGTCGCGTCCTTGAACGCCGTGCGCCGATGCTCGTCGGTCACCGCGATACGCTCACGCGGCGGCCGCACCGACACGCTCACACCCACGTTCTGCTTGTTGACTTCGGCCTGGACCTGGAGGGCGAGCGCGAGCGAGAGGACGAGCGACATCAGGGACCTCGAATGGGTGTACGGCAGCCGCCCGGCCGCCAGGCAGGCGGTCGGGCGACACTCTGCCTGTTGTACGTTCAGTCCCTAGGGCGGGTTTCCCGGGCGCGGGTTTCCCGGCGCCGGCGTTGCTCCATCGCCTGGAAGCGCTTCACCTGCCAGTCCCGCTCGATCTGCGTCTCCCGGTCGGCAGCGATCCCGTCGGGCAACCTGACCAAGGCGATGATCGCCGGGGCGAGCAAGAGGAGGACTCCGCCCGGGAAGCGCGGTCGACCGTCCACGGTGACCCCGCCGAAACGAGCCGTCAGTCGCTCGGCGTTGCGCTGGATCCAGACGGTCGCGACGATCACGGCGAGCCCGAGCGCTGCAAGCAACAATGGGAAGGCGGGCGATTGGCGGAAGACATCGCGGGCAAGCCACCCCAAGTACCACACCACCCAGAGCATGCCGAGCGGGACGTACACGAAGCGGCGCAAGAGTAGCGCCGCGGCGAATGCGACGAACGCGCTTGGCACCATCAGGTGCCGCATCCACTCATGGGCCGAGAGGAGGTTGAAGGTGGCCAGCAGCGCACAGAACGCCGCACCAAGATGGACGAAGACAGCGTAGTCGGTCTCGCGCGGCTGACGCCGCTCGAGCAAGTAAGCCACCGTGAGCGTCAGACTGCCGGCCAGCATCCACACCCAAGCGGCCCCTTCGTCGAGCGACGAGTTCCGAGTCAATCCATCCGTCACATGGAACACCGCGCGCACCCCGATCGCCATGATGAGTGCGACGAGCAACGGATATCGGGTCCGCCACAAGGCGACGCTGGCGGCGAGGAGCACCGCGGACTCCATCAGGAGTTCCTCACCGCGGCATCGCCAGAGTCCGAAGTTGGGATAGGAGCATGTGTCACTGCCGCGGAGTTGCGGCACCAGCCCGGTGAGTTCGTTGAGCGCGATCGTCGCCGGCCCAGCCATGAGGACCGCGAGCGTCACCGTGAGGCCGGACGCCGCCGGCTGGCCCTCACGAGCGAGCACCTGCGCCGCCACCAGGAAGAGTGTCGCATACACCACACAGGCGGCGAGCGCGCCCCCCGGACCGAGGTAGTTCCAGCGATCGGCGAGGAACCAGAACATCGCGCCGACGACAGTGATCGCACCGACCGCGTAGGCGATGCCAGACGCCTGCAGCAGCGTCCGCTGCGGCGGCAGATCGATCTCGCGCGGTGCTCGACCCACGGTGGGCGTGAGCGCACGGATCGCCGTCGCCTGATCGGCGGTGATGATTCCTTCGCGAACGGCCGCGTCGAGCCGGCCGTCTTCGGTAGTGATGCTCCGTGGATCGGTCACGGCGCGCGCTCGCGGGTGGAGTGGGCTTGCTGCGACGTCCCCATTGCCGCAGGACGTGGACTCGCTTCTGTTTCGGCATGACCGCGATCACCGATCACGCCGACTTCGTCGGCGACCTCACTCCTGACGAGTTCGAGCGGCATGCCGCCACACTCGCGCGCTGGATCGCCGAGTACCTCCGGCACCCGGAACGGCATCGCGTGCTCAGCGCGCTCGCTCCGGGGGAGTTCGGTGCGTCACTCCCCGCGGCGATGCCCGAGCAGGCCGAACCGTTCGAGTCCATCCTCGCTGACATCGATCGCGTGGTGATGCCGGGTGTGACGCACTGGAACCATCCCGGCTTCTTCGCCTACTTCGCGAACACCGCGGCGGTGCCAGGGATCCTCGCCGAACTCGTGATCGCGGCGCTCAACCAGGTGGGCATCCTCTGGCGCACGTCGCCCGCGCTGGCGGAGTTGGAGCAGACGACGCTCGCGTGGCTCCGCGACGCCTCGGGCTTCCCGTCCGACTGGTTCGGCATGATCACCGATACCGCTTCGGTGTCCACGCTGCAGGCGCTTGCCGCCGCGCGCGAGGCCGACCCTTCATTGGAAGTGCGGCGCCGCGGGCTCGCCGGCAGGTCCGACCTGCCCCGACTCCGCGTCTACTGTTCATCACAGGCCCATTCGAGCGTCGACAAGGCCGTGATCACTCTAGGGCTCGGCGCTGAGAACGTGGTGCGGTTGCCGGTGGATGCGGCGTTCCGGCTGCGTGTGGCCGCGCTCGAGGCGGCCGTCGCCGCCGACCGCGCGGCGGGGTACCGGCCCCTGGCCGTGGTGGCGACCGTCGGGACAACGTCGAGCACTGCGGTCGATCCGGTCGATGCTATCGCTGACGTGTGTGCCCGTGAGCGCATGTGGCTGCACGTCGACTCCGCGTACGCCGGCGTCCTCGCGCTCGTGCCCGAGCAACGCCATCACTTCCGCGGGGTGGAGCGCGCCGACTCGTTCGTCGTGAATCCGCACAAGTGGTTGTTCACGCCGATGGATTGTTCGGTGCTGTGGACGCGGCACCCGCAGGTGCTCAAGCGCACCTTCAGTCTCACGCCGGCGTACCTCCAAACGCAGGAGCAGGACGTCGCGCTCTCGTTCTCCGACTACTCGTTCCAGTTGGGTCGGCGCTTTCGCGCGCTCAAGTTATGGTGGGTGCTGCGGGCCTTCGGACGCGAGGGGCTCGCTGCGCGTCTGCGGCAACACTGTGACTTCGCCACGCGCGTGGCTGCGGAGATCGCGGCGACTGCCGAGTGGGAGGTCATGGCGCCGGTGGGGATGTCGGTGGTGTGTTTCCGCCATCGACCGGCAGCCATGAGCGACAGCGCGGTGATCGAGCGCCACAACGCCGGGATCCTCGACCGTGTCAACGCGACGGGGAGAGTGTTCCTGTCGCATACCAAGCTCGGTGCAGACTATGTCTTGCGGATCGCGATCGGCAACCTCCGCACGGAGTGGCGGCATGTCGCCGAGGCTTGGCAGCTGTTGCAGGACGCGGCCCGAGCTCCGACGACGTGAATCCCAAGACCCCGCGGGGCTCGGCGTGGTGACCTGTGTCACACGCGAGGCCGGTTCGCCAAGCGTCGTCTTAACACTTGAGTGTTCGCGGCATCCAATGGGCGAACACGCGAGGCCCCCACTGCCGCGCACAACCGGCCCACAGAGGCCACATGGAGGAGCAGGACATGCTACGTAAGCTGATGGCCCCCGCCCTTGCGGCATTACTCG
>JBJXGK010000048.1:0-16789 GCA_046153705.1 Gemmatimonadaceae bacterium | reverse complement strand
TCGAGACTTGCGACGCTCAGCAGGTCGTTGCTCTTGCCGAGTGCACGTTCGAGCGCAGGCAGCAGCCCCTTGCCTCGCCGTTCGAGTCGCGAGAACAGTCGATCGAGACCGCGCCGCGAGACGCTCTGGCCAAGGTGATCGGCGGCGGCGTCCTCGAGATGATGACCTTCGTCGATGATCAATCGCTTGTACGCCGGCAGCACCGCCGCTTCGTCCCAACGCTGCGACGCGCGCCGCACGGCGAGATCGGCCATCAACAGATGGTGGTTCACCACGATCACATCGGCCTGCGCGGCCGCACGCCGCGCCTTGAACACGAAACACGGCTCGAAGTGCGGACACTTGAGTCGTGTGCAGAGATCACCCTCGGCGGCGACTTCGTCCCACACTTCGCTCTTGGGCGGCGACGGGAGATCGGCCAACGAGCCGTCGGTCGTCTTCTCCGCCCACGCCTCCAACATCGCGAGGTCGGCCGAGGCACCATCGTCGAACAACGCGGGACCCTGCAGCCGCGCCTGCTCAAGACGCTGCAAACAGAGATAGTTGCGCCAGCCCTTGAGCAGCGCGAAGCGCACCTTCTGGTCCGTGAGCACGCTCTCGAGGAACGGCAGGTCCTTGCCGGTGAGCTGTTCCTGCAGCGTGATGGTGTTGGTGCTCACCACCGTGCGTTCACCACTCTCGGCGGCCCAGCGCAGCGCGGGGACCAAATAGCCGAGTGACTTGCCGACGCCCGTACCGGCCTCGATGAGTCCCACGCCGCCGAACGAGAACAGCTGCGCGATGAGGCGCGCCATCTCGCGCTGGCTCGGGCGGTCCTCGTAGCGACCGAGTTTGCGCGCCACAGGTCCGTCAGGTCCGAGCAACGCGGCCACGTCGCCGGGCGCGAGTTCGCTCTTCTTCGGCGCCGCCGGCACCTCGACCACCACATACAGGTGCGAGGCCTCGTTGTTGATGATCGCGAAGCCGATTCCGTCGTCGTGCATCTTGGCGGCCACGGCGAGATCAGCGTTGCTGGGCTCGAGCCAGCCGCTCGGATGGTTGTGCACGAGCAGTTCGCCGCGGTTGGCGAAGCCCGGCAGCGCCAACACGCTGCTCACATCACCGCGCGCGGCCACGCGGGCGGTCTGCACCACGCCCTCTTCATTGACGGTGCAGACGAAACAGATCTCGCGACCACCGGCCAAGCGGATGGCGCTACGGATGGCGTTGGCCGCCCCGGCCGCGAGGCGACCGGTCTCCCCATGCCCTGCTTCCGCGCTCACGTCTTGAGCGGCTTCTTCTTTGCGGCCGGGAAGAGAACGTTGTTGAGGATCAACCGATAACCCGGCGAGTTGGGATGCAGCGCCAGGTCGGTGGGCGGCGCGCCGATGTTGTGCTGTGGGTCCTCGGGGTCATGCCCACCCAGGTAGGTCCACGAACCCAGCCCATAGCTGCCGTGGATGTACTTGGCCCAGGGTGCACCCTCTTCGTGCGCGAGCACGGTCACGCCGGGCTTGAGCACGCGCCGCATGAACGACGTGGTCACGCCGTAGTAGTCGGCGATCACCGTGCGATGGTTCTGCACCAGCATGGTCGCGACCGGATCGAACTTGGCGGAGAAACCGAAGAGCGTGTACGTGCCGAGTGGTTGGCGGCGCGCCGCGACGTTCACCTGATGGCCATCGATGTCGCTCATCGAGTTCACGCCGCCAGCGAACTCCAATCGAGCGCCCTTCATCGCGAATGCCCGGTCCCACTGCATCTTGGCGTCGGCATCGGGGTCCATCGGTGTGCCGTCGGCGAACGGTCCAGCGATGTCGATGCCTCTCGCGGCCAGCGCGAGTTCGAGCGTCTCGGTCGCACCACACATGGCGAAGAGGAATCCGCCGCGCTCCACGAACGCCCGCAACCGGTCGGCGACAGCCTTCTTGAGCGCGGGGATGTCGGCAAGTCCGTGCACACGCGCCATCGCCAGGTCGCGGTCGCGCGCCTGGATGAACCACGGCGCATCACGGAATCCCAGGAACAGCTTGTTGGCCTGCCCCGTGAAGTCCTCGTGGTGCAGGTGGATCCAGTCGAACTGGGAGAGATCGGTGTCGAGCACATCGTCGTCCCATATCTTCTCGTACTTGATGCCGGAGTATGAGAGCGCGAGCGTGACCGCATCGTCCCACGGCGGTGAGTCGGGCGGCGTGTACACGGCGATGCGCGGCGCCTTCTCCAGCGGCACCGCGTCCATGTTGCCCTCGGAGATCTCGCTGCGCATCTGCTGCACACGATCGGGGCCCACCGCCTCGAACGACACGCCGGCCAGCGCCGCCGCGCGACGTAGGTTGGGCACGTCGGGCAGCAGGAAACTCCCGCCGCGGTAGTTGATCAACCACTCACTGCGCACTCCATCCACCAGCGCGGTGAACGTGAGCCCGTAGGCCTTCAGATGATTGGCCTGCGCGTCGTCCATCGGCACGAGCAGGTGCTGCGCGCGCGCCGGCAGCGCGAGCGTGAGCAACGCGATGGCGAGCGCGATCCGCCATCCCGCCAACCTCCATCCACCATCTCTCAAGTTACGGATCACTCGGCAGTTCCCATGCGAAGAGCATCGAGTTCGCGCCGCGCCTGCGGCACCAACGCGCTCCCCGGATACGTCAGGATGAGGTGTTCAAGATGCTCACGTGCACCGGCGCTGTCACCTCGGCGCTTGAGCCCGCGCGCCCACTCCAGCTGCGCTTCGGGTGCTTCGGGTGCCTCCGCGAACTGCGTGGCGACCTTCTGCCACAGCGTCATCGCGCGGTCCTCGGCCTTGCGGGCCGTCTCGATGCGGGCGGCGAGCGTATAGAGCAATGAGGCGGCATCGGTGATCTGCACGGCGGCCTCCTCGAACTTCCGCGCCGCCTGCGCCGAGTCGCCACGGGCGAGTGCCAGGAACGCGGCACCTGCCGTGGGCGCGCTCTTCTGCGTCGTACGGTTCACCAGCGAGAGCACCGACACCACGTCCTGCCCCGGTGACTCGGTCATGCGCAGTGCTTTCCGTGCGCCTTCCAGGTCGCCCTCGAACAACGCGAGCCATCCGGCAACGGCATCCTCGGTGTCGAGCGGCGCACCGACTAGTGCTTCGCGCGCCTTGGGCACGTCGCCGGCACGGATCCACGCCCACGCGAGGGTGCGCGCGTAGCCACGCACACCCTCTTCACCGAGCTGCGACGCGGACTTCGCCAGCACCTGCTCCGCCTCGCGTGCGCGCCCCAGCCGCGCGAGCGCTTCGAGTTCGGTGGGCATCACCTCGGTCAGGCGTCGCGTCGGGTCGAGCATCGCGCCCGCCTCACGAGCCAGCGTCAGCGCAGTGGTCGGGTCATCGGCCTTGAGCGACGCCTCCGCGCCGCGCAGCGCCGTCGCAGCGTCGGGACGCGCCTTATGGATGGCGACCAACGCGTCGCGCGTGGCAGCCCAGGAGCGTGCGCGTTCGGCTTCGTCGACGAACTGACGCCAGATCGCCACCACGGTGTCGCTGGGCGGCAACGGCGCGAGCACCTGCCACCCCAGCCGCGCCGAACCCCACGCGATCTCGAGGAACGACAAGGCCTGCGCGGCTCCGAGTGGCGCCCCCGGCTTCTTGAGCTCGGTGCGCACGCCATCGCGCGCTGCCGACGGTGTGGGCTGCAACGAGAACACCGTCGCCGATTCGTAGTACGGCTCGTCGATCATCGCCTCGCGCCACGCTTCGGCGCTGGCTTGCCAGAGCCCGAGCCCGGCACGCATCTGCGCGATCTCCAACACCAGCGCGCGCGTGTTGCCGAGTGCGGCGGTGGCTTGGCGCAGCACCGTGTCAGCGGCGGCGGCGCGGTTGTGGAAGAGCAGCACACGCGCGTAGTCGCGATACGGTGCCACATCGTCGGGCTGCAGGTCGCGCCACTCCGCGAACGCACGCGCCGCTTCGGCGTCGCGCCCCACGGTGGTGAGTGTCCGCAGCTGCGCCGAGCGCAGTTGCGCGTCGCGCGGAAAGCGCGGGATGACCTCGGCGAAGGTCGGGAGCAGCGAATCCTCGAGTGCGAGTATCGAGAACACACGCTCCAGTCCGAGCACACCGGGTACCGTCGCGCCGGCCGCGATCACCTTGCGCCATCCATCGATCGCCTCGCGATTGCGCCCCGCCGACTCGTCTTCGAGCGCCTTCGACATGAGTGCGGCAACGGGATCCACCTTCTGCTGCGCATGCAGCTGTGCGCGCCCGAACACGCCGCCGAGCGTCGTGCCGTCGACCGCCGGAGTGAGGCAGGCGATGACCGCGACGCTGCGGACGACACGCGCGGCAGCGGACATCGCCGGCGTCACGGCACCTTTTCGGCGTTCAGCCGGCGGAAGTACTCGATGACGAGACGCCGCTCTTCGGCACTCAAACCGCGCAGCTCTTCCCACGTGGGCACGGTGTAGCGCTCGGCGTCCTTGCCGCGCGCCGGACCGCTGGGCGGCGTGAAGCGCTCCGCACCGCGTGCGGCGCGCGACTCACGGCGCTGGCTCTCGTCCTTCTGTTCCTGCTCGAGCGAGCGTCCGGCGTCGAGCATGCGACGGAAGAGCCGCTCCTGACGCGCCTGCGTGTTGGGGTCGGCGATGCCCTGGTCGAGCGCGGTGGCGAGCACGCGCGCCTCACGCGCCATCTCCTGCGCACGGCCGGTCGGGTCCTGGTCGGCGATCTCGTCGAGGGCGCGCGCCACCTCACGCTGCGATTTGGCGAGCTCGCGGGCCTTGTTGCGTGTGGCCGCATCGATCGACTGCTGCGACTGCGACTGGCCCGTCGGGTTGGGCAACAGTCCCTGCATCTGCCCGTTGAGCTGGCCCTGCTGCTGCGCGAGATCCTGCATCTGCTTCATCATCTCCGGCAGCCCCGATGCCGACTCCGCACTGGCCGCGCGATCGCGGTCGCGTGTGAGCTGGGCCGCGGCCTGACGCAATGCGTCGGCCGCTTCCTTCATCGCCTGCGGCGACTGTGCACGCTGCTGACCCGCGGATTCCTTCGTCGCCTGCTCCACGCGTTGCTGCGCGGCATCCATCATCTGTTGCGTACGCGGAGAGACGAGGGCGGACTTCTGCCCTTCTTCGCTCAGGCGCTGCTGCGCGGTCTGCACGCCCTGCTGCAGCGCGGCCTGGCGCTGACGCAGGTTGGGGTCGTTGGGATTCTGCTGCGCCTGCTGCGCGAGTTGATCCTGCTCCTTCGCGAGCTGCAGCATCTCCTGCACAGACTGGTCGAGCGCGTCGGTGAGTTCGCCCTTCCACTCCTTCACCTGTCCGTCGCGCGCCGACTGCATGTTCTGCGCGGCCTGCTGCATGGCATCGGCAGCTTGTTTGGCCGCTTCGCCCGCGCGCTGCTGCGCCTGCTTCTGTTCGGCGCCGGCGCTGTTCTCGGCGGCCTTCGCCTGCTTCATGGCCTCGTTCAGAGCGGCTTCGGAGCGACGTGCCTCGGCTTCGGCGCGCTCGGACTGGTTCGCACCCGTCTGCGCGCGCTCCTGTTCGAGCCGCTCCTTGAGCGCCTGCATCTGCTGGCTCAGATCCTTCGTCTGTTTGGCCAACTGTTCGGCGTTCTTCGAGTCGGGCGCGCCACCCTTGGTGCTGTCGGCGAACTCCTTCTGCTGCTGCGCCAGGTCGCGCGCCTGATCGCCGAGCGTCTCCATCGCGCCTTCGAGTGCGGCGCGCTTGAGCATCCGGGCGCTCTTCTCGAGCGTCTCCCGCAGCTTCTTCTGCTGGTTTGAGAGGTCCTGCAGCGACTGCCGCGTGCGTTCGCCGTTCAGGTTCTGCGTGTTCGACTCCAGCTGCTGCATCGCCGCCTTCATCTCCGGCGTCATCGCTTCGCGCAGCAGCTTCTGCGCCTCCTGCAGTTGACGCGCGAGCGCGGTGTCGAGCGCGCCGGCTGCACGAAGGCGGTCCTCCATCTCGCGCGCCGCTTCTTCGAGCCCCGCGACGCGGTTCTCCAGCGCACGCTGCTGCTCGGCGATCTCCTTCGCCTTCTCGGCGTTGTCGAAGCCCATCGGGTTGTTCGCCGTGGCCTTGCCACCACCGGTGGAATCCTTCTTGGCGTTGGGCGACGGCTCGGCGTTGCGGTCGGAGCGCGTGCTGGCGGCGGTCTCCGTCTTCGCATTGAGCTGTGCCTGCGCCTTCACCGCCGCATTCGCCGCCGCGACCGCCGCATCGCTCGCCGCGCGTGCGGCGGCACGTTCTTCACTAGTGGTGGGAACACGCAGCACCAACGGACGGCTCTCACCCTCGCGCGTGTCAGGGGCGCCAGGTGCACCGTCGCGCGCGACGGCGACGAGACGCACCGTCCATCCCGGCGCGAGCCCGAGGCCCGAGAGGTCCTGCACGACGCCACCGATCCACTCGCTTTCGCCGGCATCGGACACCTGCACCTTGTCGTCCTTGCGCGTGGTGCCCGTCTCGTCGGTCACCGTGCGACGCACCCAGATCCCCACCAGCCGATGGTCGTCCTGCGCGAGCAACTCCACCGGCACGCGGTCACCCACCTGCACGAGCACCTCACCCACCGGCTCGAGTATCTCGATGCGCGGCAGCGAGTCCACCAACAGCTCGATCTCCAGCGGAGCCGGCAAATCGGCGAACTCCGTGCGTTCACCGCGTGCTTCCCAGTCGAGCACCATGCTGCGTGTGGGCGTGAGCACTCCGCTGAACAGCGTGCCCTGCGCGCGCAGCGGGATACGTGTCCCACCGTCGCGCAGCGTCACACTCGCCAGCGGCTCCGAGGCGTGACCTTCGATCGCCAATCGTGTCCCGGCGGGGATCCGCAGCGGCTGATCGGCCGAGATGCGCTCCGACGGGCGTCCGAGATATCCGGGATACGTCGCCAGCACCGACACATCACCGACGAACGGCCGATCCACCACTCGGATATGTGCCGTGTCGCTCTCCGCGCGGCCGTCGGCGACCACGAGGGCGAGATCGGCGTCCACCGGGAAGATGACCGCGCGGGCGTGGCCCGTGGAATCGACCGTCACCGTGGTGTCGCGCCAGCCCGCGCCCACCGCGCGCCAACGCAGCGTCACGTTGCGGCGACCTTGAGCACTGAGTGAGAGTTGCGCGGTCCCACCGCGCGCCAAACGCGACGGCGCATCATCGATGCTGAGGGGCGGCAGCAGCGTACCGCGCCACGCGTCAACCGGCTGCAGCAACGCGCGCCAACCGTCCGCACGGAGCGCCCACGAGGTATTCGCCAGCCCCAGCGCGCCGACGAGCATGGTGCTGCCCGCGACGACACCACGTGCCAACCGACGACGGAAGCGCGGCGCGGGCCGCGCTTCCACCGTCGCGAGCTTCTCCCCGAGCATCTCGGCCGCGTTGCGCACGAACGCACCGCCTTCGTGTGCGACCTCGAGCAGCCCGGTGAGTGAACCGCGCCGCAGTTTCTGTTCTTCTTCGATCGCGCGCGCTACCGCCGCGGCCGAACTCCGCCGCTTCGCGCGTGCATGCACCAGCTTAGCCACGCCGAGCGTCGCGGCGATGGTGAGCACCCACACGACGAACGGTGCGACCGGCGGCAGCGCCAGCCAGCGTCCGCGTGCGAGCAGCATCGCGCCGAGCGTGAGCAACGACACTGCGAGTGCGACCGGCAGCACCACGCGCAACACCGCTGCGAGCCGGCCGGCGCGCGAGGTCTCGCGTGCGACGAGATCGAGCACGCTCATCGGGTGCCTCCGCTGGTCACGGCGTACACGAAGAGGTTCACGCCCATGCGCAGTGCCGCCTCGTGGGCCTCGGGCGGATCATCGGCGTAGGTCCCGATGTCTTCCCAGCCGTTGCCCAGGTCACTCTCGTGCGAGTAGAACACCGCGAGCCGATCGCCGATGAAGATCCCATAACCCCGCGCGGGTTTGGCGTCGTGCTCGTGGATCTTCGGCACGCCCTGCGGGAACGGGTACACGATGCGGTAGATCGGGTGATCCAGCGGCACGTCCACCAGCGGGCGGTCGGGGAACACCTTGGCGATCTCGCGGCGGAAGTGCTCGTCGAGCCCGTAGTTGTCGTCGGCGTGGAGGAACCCGCCGCGCAGCAGATACTCGCGCAGCCGCGTCACTTCGAGATCGCTGAACTTGAGCGAGCCGTGCCCGGTCATGTGCAGGAACGGGTAGTCCCACAGCCGTTCATCGATGAGCGTGGTGCGCACCTCGCGCGGCTCGACGTTGAGCGTGGTCCGCTCACGGATCGCGCGGATGAGGTTCGGCAGGCTCGAGGGGTTCGCGTACCAGTCGTCGCCATCGTACTGCAGCCTTGCGACCGCGAGCCGCGGTGCCAGCGAAGCGCTCGCGCGCCCCGATCCAAGCCCAGCCGCAAGCAGCATCGGTAAGGCGAGCAGGGCCAACGGATTCAGGAGTCGCTTCACCGGTAGTTCACTCAGCGGGACAGGAGGTCAGACACAGCACGCAGGACATCACTCGTGTGCAAGGCGATACGCGAGATTCCGCGGCGCGTGCGAGCGCTCCATCAATACGCGCGTGATGTCGCGAGCGCTCATCCCCTGCGCGCGGAGCTTGGCCGCCTCGTCCC
Source organism: Gemmatimonadaceae bacterium (assembly GCA_046153705.1). Classification (GTDB taxonomy): domain Bacteria; phylum Gemmatimonadota; class Gemmatimonadetes; order Gemmatimonadales; family Gemmatimonadaceae; genus Pseudogemmatithrix. The sequence continues at coordinate 8,266 of JBJXGK010000048.1, read as the reverse complement.
GGAGCGCCGCCTCGTCCAGCTCCGCCGGCGGTGCCCCCGCGAGCACGATCACCACTTCCCCACGAATGTCGTGCTCTGAATAGTACGCTGCCAGCTCGGCCGCCGTTCCTCGGCGGAACTCCTCGTACTGTTTGGTCAGCTCCCGTGCGACCACGGTTGCCCGGCCGCCGGCTCCGGCCGCGACGAGGTCCGCGAGCGTGGCCCCCACCCGGCTCGGGCTTTCGTAGAGCACCGCCGTATGCGCGAGCGCGACGATCTCGGCGATCGCCTTGCTACGGTCGCCGCCTTTGCGCGCCAGGAACCCATAGAACGTGAACCGGTCGGTCGCCAAACCCGCCCCCGCGAGTGTCGCAAGCAAGGCGCTCGGGCCCGGCACCGGCGACACCGTGATGCCCGCCGCGATCGCCGCCGCCACGAGGCGACTCCCCGGATCGGACAACAGCGGCGTCCCTGCGTCGCTCACCAACGCCAGCGACTCACCACCGAGCAACCGCGACACCAGCCCGGGCACGGTCTGCGCCTCGTTGTGCTCGTGGTGGGCGACCAACGGTGTTTTGATGTCGAAGCGCTCCGAGAGCGTGCGCGTGTGCCGCGTGTCCTCCGCGAGGATGGCGGAGACGGCGCGCATGACCTCCACCGCTCGCGGGCTGAGGTCGCCCAGGTTGCCGATGGGAGTGCTCACGATGTGCAGCGTCCCGGCCGAGGCGACGGAGGTCGCGTCGGGGGATGTCACCACTGGACCTTCCACTGGAGCTGATCGTAGAAGCCGGCCGCCTGGAACATGTGCCGCCGGGAGTTGGTGAGTTCCTTCACCACCTGGTCGGGCACACACTCGGGCGACGCGACGCTGCGGAGCACCTCTTGCGTCCAGTGTCCGACGGCCTTGGTGAGCGTGGCCGTGTCCGTCACCGGATCGCGCACGGTGGGCATCGACGGCGAGAAACGCTCGAGCAACGAGAACGTGGGGACCTGGGCCCGCCGCACGTTCTCGATGAGCTCCTCGGCGCGCGGAACACCATGCTCGCGCAACCGCGTGCCCATCGCGACGACAAGGTCGCGATACGCCTGGATGAGCGCCGGCGCCGCCTGCGCGGGCAACGCCTCGGCGCGAGGCCAGAGCCGGACCACGGGTTTCGTGGCGTGGTTACTCGGCGCCAACAACGCCTTCACATGGGCCGAGAGGTCGCCGGGGCGATTGTCCGAGAAGTAGCCGCGCAACGGCGAGCCCGAGCTGACGACGATGTAGTGCACCGAGCCGTCCACTTGTATCTCGAGCGCCCCGTCGTGCATGGTGGCGTAGAGGAACGCGAGCATCGCATCGCCGTCCTCGAGCTTGAGCTCGCGCGGCCACTCCAGTGGCGTGCCCATCTGCGTGGCGAACATCGTGTCGAGCTGCTCGTCGGCCGCTTCGTGGAAACAGATGCTGCCGTACTCGGCTGAGCTGGGCACCCGTGAGACCGCCTCGGAGATGGCGATCGTCGCGAACTTGAGCCCGTCGGTGGTCGTGGTCGCATTGACCACTTCACCGTCCTCGAGGAACAGCGTGATCAGCTCCTCGGGCAGCCAGACCGCCACGTAGCCGTACACCCGGGCCGAGCGATCGCGTTTGGCGTCAGTCAGAAGATTGCGCAGATGCACGTACGCCAAGCGGGTCCGGTGGAGCAGGACCCGCTTGGCGGGATACCGCAGGGCGTCGCGCGTGAGCGCCATGCGAGCGCGGCGCTACGCCGCGTGCTGCTCGAACTTCGCGGCCAACACCGGCTTGGGCACTGCCCCGATCACCTGATCGACGAGCTTCCCGTCCTTGAAGAACAGGAGCGTCGGGATGGAGCGGACCTGGAAACGCATCCCGGTCTTCTGGTTCGCGTCCACGTCGAGCTTGGTCACCTTCACACGGCCGGCGAACTCCTCGGAGAGCTGGTCGAGGATGGGCGCGATCATGCGGCAGGGGCCGCACCAGGTCGCCCAGAAGTCCACCACCACCAACCCGGACGACTGCTCCACCTCACCCGCGAAGTTGTCGTCCGTCACCACCACCGTCTTCGACATCGTCCGTACTCCCTGTTCCGGCCGCCGGTGCCAAGCACCGGACAAGCCTGCTAACGTTCCGGCATCCCCTGCGAGTCTCCTCGCCACCGAAGACACCACTGGTATGTCCACCAGCTCTCCCCGCGGGACACGGATCGCCCATATCGGGCTCGCCGTCGAGTCCATCGAACGTATCCTGCCGTTCTATCGCGACATCCTCGGGATGCCCGAGGTACCGCTGAACGACGAGGATGGCGCCCTGATCACCGGTCTTGCCGCGGGTGACTCGCTCGTGGAACTCCTACAACCTCAGGTATCCGATTCCCCCGTCGGACGGTTCCTGGCCAAACGGGGGCAAGGCATCCATCACATCTGCTTCGCGGTCGACGATCTCGAGGGCACGTTGGCCCGTTGCAGGGCCGCCGGTCTACGACTCATCGACGAAGTCCCTCGCATAGGCGCCGAGGGGAAACGCATCGCGTTCCTGCATCCATCCTCGACCGCAGGCGTGTTGGTCGAGTTCACTGAAAACTAACCCGCCGCGGCAGCCCCGCCGCCGCTGGCGACGGGGCCCGTTTGCAGCGCCTACGGCTTCGCGCCTGCAGCGCACACGGGGGCGAGCGGCTGCAGGTTGAAGTTCTCCACGAAGTACCGTCCTGACTTCTCGTTCTTGATCGTAGTGAACGGCGAGGAGACCGTTGCCGGACCGGACTTCAGCTCGACTTCATAGACCATGCGGCCACCCGCTGCCGCCTTGTTCGACAAAATGCGATACTCATCATGTCGCAGATGGCAGAGCATGATCAGCACGCGCTTCTCGTGCTCCTCACGGCTCACGATGTCACGCACCGGCGCCTCCGCCGTGCCCCACATCGCGCCGACCGCCTGGATATCCTGTCTCTTGGCGCCGGCCAACATCTGCGTCACCGCACCTTCCGCTGTCGTCGCGCCCGCCATCGGACCACCAGCCGTCCGCCGGCACCCCGCGACCAGCAGCAACAATCCGAACACCCAAAGTGCACGTCTCACCGGTATTCTCCGCAGCAAAGGATGACTGAGCAAAGATGACCCACCAACGTCTGTACATCAACATCGATCATGTCGCGACCGTCCGGCAGGCACGTCGCGCGGCCTACCCGGATCCGGTCGCCGCGGCTCGACTCTGCGAAGACGCCGGTGCCGACGGCATCACCGCACATCTGCGCGAGGATCGCCGCCACATCCAGGACGCCGACATCGAGGCGCTCGCCGCCGGCGCCCGCATGCCGTTCAATCTCGAGATCGCGGCCACCGAGGCCATGACGTCGCTGGCCGTTCGGCTGAAGCCGCATCAGGTCACGCTGGTGCCGGAGCGACGCGAGGAAGTGACCACCGAAGGCGGACTCGACTGCCTCCACGACCCGAAACGGCTCGCCGACGTGGTCGCGCGCCTGCATGGCACGAAGGTTCGCACGTCACTCTTCATCGATCCCGACCGCCGCCAGGTCGACGCCGCCGCCCGACTCGGCGTCGCGGCGATCGAACTGCACACCGGCCGATACTGCCATCATCCCGACGACCATACCGCGCTCAAGGCCCTGCAGGACGCCTCGGCCTACGCGAAGGGACTGGGCCTCGCGGTGCACGCCGGGCACGGGCTCACGCTCGAGAATGTGGGGCCGGTGGCAGCCATCCCGGAGTGCGAGGAGCTCAACATCGGCCATGCCATCGTCGGACATGCCATCTTCGTCGGACTGCCGGCTGCGGTCCGGGCGATGCGCGAGGTCATGGACAGGGCCCGTCGGTGAGAGCGGGCCGACCGTCACAGTACCGTGCGGAGCGTGACGCGTGCCTGTCGGCCCGCGTCCTCTCTCACCGGCCAGTGGCGACATTGGACGCTTCACGGTACGGTTCGGAACGGAGGCAGTGATGAGCGGCGGGTTGATCGATTTCTTCATCCTGGAAGCCACGGAGTACGTCGACCAGCTCGACGGACTCGTGTCGCGCGCGACCACGTCTGCCCCGGATACCGACAGCTTCACCCGCGCCGCCCGCGCCCTCCGGGGCAGCGCCACCATGGCCAAGCTCCGCGGCATCGCCGAGGTCGCCAGCGGTCTGGAGCGCCTCTCCCGCGCCATCCGTGATGGCCGCCTTCCGTGGGACGCGGCCATCCGCGGCACCGCCATCTCCGCCGTGGACGACCTCAAGTTCCTCGTCCGTGGAGCCCGGAGCTGGGGTGAGGCCGAGGACAAACGTGCCACGCTGCGCGCAGCCGAGCTGAACCGTCTCGCCCCCCGCGAGGCGCAGCCGCTCTCGCGTGGCGGCGGCGCGGCGTTCCTCGCCACCGCCGCAGCCGATGCGGCCGCCGGGCTCCTCGCCTACGCTGAACAGCCCACCTCGGTGGAGGTGTTCACCTCGACCATGCAGCGCGTCCGCGCCCTCCGCGGGGTGGCCGCGCTCAAGGATCTGCCACCCCTCTCGGAGGTGGTGGACACGCTCGACATCGCCGCCAAGCCCATCGAGCTGCGCCAGGAACCACCCACCGCGGAGCGCCGCCGGCTGTTCCGCGCCGCCGCGCGTGTTCTTATTGAAGGCGGCGAGGCCGTGCGCACCGGTGGCATCCCGCCCACGGACACCATCGCCGTGCGGGAGTTCGCGCATGCCGCCGAATCCGTGCGAACGGGCGAAAAGGAAGTCGAAGACGTGGTTCCGATCGCCAACCTGCTGCCCGACGGGCCGCAGAGCGCGTTCGTGCAGGTGGCCCCAAACCCGCCTACCTCGGCGCAGCAGCGGTTCCGCCTTGAGGTGGTGAGTCAGGCCGAACACCTGCGCCGCCTCGTGTTCGATGGCCGGGCAGCGGTCGATGCCGCGACGCGCGACCGCGTGGGCCGCGAACTCCGCTCGGCCGTGCGAGCGCTCGCGAAGTCGGCGCAGAGTTTCGCAGCGCACGACATCGCCAACCTCTTCCTCGCCGCCGAACGTGGCGCCGCGATCCTCGACAAGAAGGCCCTCTGGGTCCTCGACGAGGCCGGCACCGACTTGAGCCGTCCCGACAACGGACTCACCGACGTCGCACCGCGCTTCCGCGCGCTCTGGCAGCGCCTCAACGGGACGCCGCCCGCCCCGCTCACCGCGACCATCGCACGGCAGCGGAAGCTCACCGGCACGCCGGCCTCCGCCTCGGTGGTGATCGGCAGTGGCTCGGGCAAGGCCTCCGGTGTGAGCGGCGCCGAGTTGCAGCAGCTGCTCAGCAGCGGACTCGCGGGCCTCGGTGCGCTCGAGGAAACACACTTGAGCGACCCGATCTGGGGCGAGGATGACGACATCATCCCGATCGAGGACCTGCTCTACCGCGGCAAGGATGCGCTGCGCGCGGCCTCCGACCTGGGTGCCAAGCTCCGCGACAAGACCGAACCGCCGGACCCCGTGGTCCTCAACGAGCTCTACGACCTGTTGCAGCTTGCTGCCGCGGACTGACGATGAAGCTTGATTGGCGTGGCGCGCTCGGCATTGCACTGAGCGCGCTGCTGCTGTGGTACCTCCTGCGCGACCATTTCGGTGATGTCGTGGGGGTACTGCGCACATCGGACCGCATGCTCTGGCTGCTCACCGCTGCAGCAGCGACGACGATCTTCCCGCTGCGCGCGCGGCGCTGGCAGGCCATCCTCGCACCGCTCGCCGGGCGACTGCCGTTCGGTCCGCTGTGGCGCGCCACGGCCATCGGCATGATGGTGAACAACGTGTTCCCGCTGCGCGCGGGCGAGTTCGCGCGTGCGTTCGTGCTCTCGCGCGAGCGGAAAGAGGTGCCGTTCGCCGCCGGCTTCGCGTCGCTCGCCGTGGACCGGCTGTTCGATGGCGTCGTCGTGCTTCTGCTCATGGTCGCCGCCACCTTCGACCCACGCTTTCCGGCGGACGCGAACATCTGGGGTATCCCCGCGTCACGCATCGCGTTCTCCGCCGCGGGTTTCCTCGGTGTGGTCGGCGTCGGGCTCTACGCGCTCGTGTTCTTCCCGCACTTCGTGTTCCGTGTCGCGGAGACCATCCTCGGCGGCATTTCGCCGAAACTCGCGGACAAGGTCATCGGCCTGATGACGACGTTCGCCAGTGGGCTCGGCATGCTGCGCTCGCCGAGGCTCGCGCTCGAGGTGTTCTGGTGGGCCTTGTTGCACTGGCTCGTGAACGCGTTCGCGTTCTATCTCGCATTCAACGCGCTGGGGATCGAGGCGCCCTTCTCGGCGGCGCTGTTCGTCCAGGGCATCGTGGTCGTGGGCGTGGCGCTGCCGTCGTCCCCCGGATTCTTCGGCGTGTTCGAAGGGGCCGCGAAGGTGGGACTCATGCTCTACGGGGTGAGTGATTCCCTCGCCCTCGGCTGGGGCATCGGCTTCCACATCTTCTCGTTCGTGCCCATCACGCTCATCGGCGGCTGGTACTTTTCCCGGATGAACCTGCATCTGAGCGACATCGCCGCGTCCAAGCAGGCGGCCGAAGCCCTGACCGCCGACGACGCGCGCCACGCACCGGATGCGTCCAACCGCACCCGATGACCGCGACCGCCGCCTCACTCGAAGCCCAAGCGAAGATCAACTTCCTCCTCCGCATCCTCGCGCGTGAGGAGTCCGGTTACCACCAGCTCGAGACGCTGTTCGCACGCATCGACTTGGCCGACTCGGTGCGCTGCTTCACGGCGACATCCGCGCGCGAAGTCGTGGTAGTGGGCGCCGACGTTGGCCCAGTGGAGCAGAACCTCGCCTACCGGGCAGCGGTCGCCTTCACGGAGGCGGCGGGCTGGCCCTCCGGATTCCGGATCGAGATCGAGAAGCGGATCCCGGTGGGCGGCGGACTCGGTGGCGGCAGCGCCGACGCCGGAGCCGTGCTGCGCATTCTCAACAAACTCGCGCCCACGCCTCTCCCACCCGCACAGCTGATGACCCTGGCCCTGCGCCTGGGTGCCGATGTGCCGTTCCTCACCAGCGACTCCACCCTCGCGCTCGCGTGGGGGCGGGGCGAGCGGATGCTCAGTCTTCCTCCCCTGCCCGCCCGCGAGATCGCGCTGCTGGTCCCGCCGTTCGGCGTCGAGACCAAGGCCGCGTTCGGCTGGATCGCCGAGTCGCGAAAGGGGGCGCCCCTCAGCGCCCCCCAGCCGATGCATTTGCACGATCTCGATCGCTGGGAAGGCGTGGCCCGCGTCGCCGAGAATGACTTCGAGACGCCGGTGTTCCATCAGCATCCGGAGCTGGCGGGAGGGCTGGAAGCGTTGCACGAGGCGGGGGCGAAGATCGCCCGCATGAGCGGATCGGGATCGACCCTGTTCGGCGTGTTCGAGCGGCGTCCCAACCTGAGCACAGCGCGCTGGCCTGCGTCGATGCGTCTGGTGAGCACCCGGACCGCGACCGCCGTGCCCGCGGTGCGCATACTGGACTGACGGACTGGCGTACCGGCCGCCGCCCTGCCTCGACTGCCGGGCGTCAGCCGACTAGTTTCGAGGAGTCTGCCGCTGCCCCTTCGTCCAATGGCAGGACATCGCACTTTGGATGCGAGAATGGTGGTTCGAATCCACCAGGGGCAATGCCGGGTTCTGTGGTGCGCGCTGGCTCTGAACTGCCACGGCGTTGTGAGCTATGAGCTTTAGGCTGTGAGTAACGGCGATACGGGAGCCCCCCGCATCGCCGTTGCTTGTAGCTCACGACTCACCACTCACAGCGCCGTTCCCGGCCCCAGGTCGGATGCGAGCCGGTTTTTTTGCCGTTCCGCCCCCTGCCGAAGTCCCCCGGCCACCACTAGCTTTCGAGGCTGTCCCGCGTCTCCAAGCGGGCCACTCCGCCGCCCGCCTCAATGTGGGCTATCTCGTTCCCTGCCCGACCCTTAGGCTCGCTCACGATGGACGGACTCGCAGTTCCCCTCCATGGGTATCGTGTACTCACCGGCACGGCCAATCGGCCGCTCGCCGATGAGATCGCGAAGTCGCTCGGCGCCGAGGTCACGAAGGCGACCGTCTCGCGCTTCGCCGACGGCGAAGTCTTCATCCGTCTCGACGAGAACGTCCGTGGCGCCGATGTCTTCATCGTGCAGCCTACGAACCCGCCGGCGGAGAATCTGCTCGAGCTCTTGTTGCTGGTGGATGCCGCTCGCCGGGCGTCGGCAGCGCGCGTCACCTGTGTGATGCCCTACTACGGCTACGCGCGCCAGGACCGCAAGGACCAGCCCCGCGTCGCCATCGGTGCCAAGCTCGTCGCCAACATGATCATGCGCGCCGGCGCTG
>JBJXGK010000041.1:0-10554 GCA_046153705.1 Gemmatimonadaceae bacterium | reverse complement strand
ATTCCACGGGTGCCCCGCTGGTCGTCGCACCATCGACCGCGGTGGGCCTGCAGCCGTCCACACGCTCTCCGCCGATCATGTCCCGCCGACTCCATGCGTTCGCCGTCGCGACGGCGCTCCTGCTGACCGCCTGCGGCGGTGCCCGCTCCGCCGCCTCGACCGCGCCCGTGGCCGCCGTTGGACCGCTTGCGACCAAGCCCTCCGAACTCGGCGCCGAAGGCGCCAAGGCCCGTGCCCGCGCGGATTCGATCCGCATGCCCTACACGCAGGCCGACATTGACTTCATGTCGGGCATGATCCAGCATCATGCGCAGGCGATCCTCATCTCCAAGTGGGCTCCCACCCGCGGCGCCAGCGACGAACTGCTGCGGCTCACGGGCCGAATCATCAACGCGCAGACCGATGAGATCGCGCTCATGTCGGGATGGCTGATCGATCGCAATCACTCGCCGCCCAAGGTCGACTCGCTCGGTAACGTCGCGATGGACCACAACGCCATGGGGGGACACGGCGGGCACGCCATGACGATGACCGGCATACTCTCGCAAGCCCAACTCGACTCGCTCGACGCGGCGCGCGGGAAGGACTTCGATATCCTCTTCCTGCGCTACATGATCCAACATCACCGCGGCGCCATCAACATGGTGGAGACGCTGCTCGCCAGCCACGGCGCGGCACAGAACCAGTTGGTCTTCAAGTTCGCCGCTGACGTGGCGGTGGACCAGAACACGGAAGTCCGTCGCATGATGACGATGTTGCTCGCACGCGGTGTGATGCCTGACGGCGACTGACTCCGTCCGAGGACACGCCCGCTCTCTTCGTCTTGTTGTCTCCCTGCACGTCCAACCTCGTGAGGATTCATTGATGTCACTCGTTCGCCCGCGCCGCTCCGGCGCCTCGACGACCGCGTTGCGCTTCGCTGCCGCAGCGGCGGTGCTCGTCACCGCCGCGTGCAGCGCGACGTCGACCCCGCCGGTCACCACGCCGACCGCGGAACAGCGCAAAGCCGACAGTCGTGTCGGTCTCAAGGCCGGACTCATGGACGCCGGCGAAGCGGTGAGCAACCTCAAGGTCGTCGGCAAGGCCGTCTCGCCGCCGGGCTTCCTCGGTCAGTTCAACGCCGACCTCACGTTCACCGGCAACTATGTCATCCAGGGCAACTACAACGGCCCCGTGATCTGGGACATCTCCAATCCCGCCAAGCCGGAACTCGTCGTCGCGTTCACGTGCCCCGCGTCGCAGAACGACGTGTCGGTGTATCGCAACCTCATGTTCGTCTCGGCCGAGGCCAATGACGGCCACGTCGATTGCCTCCCGGGCACCATCCCGGAGCCCGTGAGCGCCAAGCGCGTGCGCGGCGTGCGCATCTTCGACATCACGAACATCAAGGCGCCCAAGCTCATCAAGAACGTGCAGACGTGCCGCGGCTCGCACACGCACACCGTCCTCGAGGACCCGAAGGACAAGGAGAACATCTACATCTACGTCTCCGGCTCCTCGCCCGTGCGCGCTGAGCAGGAACTCGCCGGCTGCGTGAGCGACGCGCCGGACAAGAACGCGAACTCGTCGCTCATGCGCATCGAGATCATCAAAGTCCCGCTCGGCAACCCGGCGGCCGCCGAGATCGCCAATCGTGCCGACATCTTCACCGGCCTCACGCAGCCGGCCGAGCACGGCGAGTCGAAGGAGGACCTCGACAAGGCTGCCGCCGAAGCCGCAGCAGCGCGCGCCAAGGGAATGTTCACCGCCAAGCTGCCGAACAGCGAGCAGGAGATCGTGGTGCCGCCGCCGTTCGCGGCGCCCAAGCTCGACAGCATCATGAAGGCCCGTGGCGGCACTGGCACGCCGAGCGCAGCGGACTCCGCGGCGTTCAAGGTCTACGTGCAGGACTTCGTCAACAAGATGTTCAGCTCGGCGGCCAAGCCCGGTTCGCCGATCAACCCCGGCAACCAGTGCCATGACATCACCGTGTACCCGTCGCTCGGACTGGCGGGTGGCGCGTGTGAGGGGCATGGCCTGCTGCTCGACATCAGCAATCCGCTGCGGCCCACGCGCATCGATGCCGTGGCCGACAGCAACTTCGCCTACTGGCACTCGGCCACGTTCAACAACGATGGCACCAAGATCCTCTTCTCCGACGAGTGGGGCGGCGGTGGCGGCCCGAAGTGCCGTGAGGGCGACAAGATGGAGTGGGGCGCCAACGCGATCTTCACCATCGAGAACCGCAAGATGAAGTTCCAGAGCTACTACAAGATCCCCACCGTGCAGACCGCGATGGAGAACTGCGTCGCGCACAACGGCTCGCTCATCCCGATCCCGGGCCGCGACGTGATGGTGCAGTCGTGGTATCAGGGCGGCATCTCGGTGTTCGATTGGACCGACGCCGCGAACCCCAAGGAGATCGCGTTCTTCGACCGCGGCCCGGTCGACGGCACGCGCATGGAGATGGGTGGCTCGTGGTCGGTGTACTGGTACAACGGCGCGATCGTCAGCTCCGAGATCGCCCGCGGCCTCGACGTCGCCGAACTCGTGCCGAGCGAGCACCTCACGCAGAACGAGATCGATGCGGCCAAGACGGTGCGCTGGAACTACCTCAACGCCCAGGGTCAGCCGAAGATCGAGTGGCCGGCGAGCTTCTCGCTGGCCAAGGCCTACCTCGACCAGCTCGAGCGCAAGCAGTGCCTCTCGGCATCACGTGTGACGGCGGTGCGTGGCGCGCTGGCGGGCGCTGAGCGCGCGTCGGGTGCGGCGCGCACGACGGCGCTGCGTGAGCTCGCGGCCTCGTTGGAGAACGATGCCAAGAGCAACTGCGATGGCAAGAAGGCCGAGATGCTCAAGAAGGCGGTGACGGACCTCATGAGCCCTGTGGTGTCGTAAGTCAGCATCGCCGCACGAACGACGAACGCCGACGCAAGGGATCGCGTCGGCGTTCGTCGTTTGTGCATCGGCGCTGGTCGAGTACATTCCGCTCATGGCTACCGACGCGACCTACATCGAGTTCCTTCGCGACCAGCTGCGCGGTGCGCCTGGCGTCACGTTCAAGAAGATGTTCGGCGAGTACGCCATGTACCTCGACGACAAGGTCGTCGCCCTCGTCTGCGACGATCAAGTGTTCGTGAAACCCACCGAGGCGGGGCGCGCACTGCTCGGTCGCGTGGCAGAAGGGGCGCCGTACCCCGGTGCCAAGCCGCATCTCGCGGTGAGTGATCGTGTGGAGGAGCCGGGAGTTCTCGCGGCGCTGATCGCGGTCACGGCGAAGGCGCTCCCGGCGCCGAAAGCGAAGTCCGCGAAGAAGCAGTCGGCGCCAGCAAGGAAGAAGTGAAGGTCGTCGTTCCCGGCGGCAGCGGCCAGGTCGGCACGCTCCTCGCCCGGGCGTACCACGCCCGCGGCGACGCGGTCGTCGTGCTCAGCCGCAACGCCGCCACGCCGTCGAGCGCTCGCCCCTGGCGCACCGTCGCCTGGGACGCCGAGACCCGCGGGCCCTGGTCCGCCGAGCTCGACGGTGCCGACGTCGTGATCAACCTCGCCGGCCGCAGCGTGAACTGCCGGTACACGGCAGCCAATCGTACGACCATCAAGGAGTCGCGCATCCGGTCCACGCGCATCCTCGGCGAGGTGATCGCGTCGAGCGTGCGCCCACCGCGTGTGTGGCTGCAGTCGAGCACGGCGACCATCTACGCGCATCGCTACGACGCGCCCAACGATGAAGCCACGGGGATCATCGGCGGGAACGAACCCGGCGCACCGGACACCTGGAACTTCAGTATCGACGTCGCCACTTCGTGGGAGGCCGCGGCGGATGCCGTGCCGCTCGCCAGGACGCGCTTGGTGAAGCTCCGCTCGGCGATGGTCATGAGTCCCGACCGCGACGGGATCTTCGACACACTCCTCACGCTCGTCCGTCGCGGGCTCGGCGGCACCTCTGGCGACGGTCGGCAGTTCCTCTCGTGGATCCACGAGCACGACTTCATCGCGGCGCTCGACTGGATAGTCGCGCGCGAACACCTCAGCGGCGCCATCAACATCGCCGCGCCCAATCCCCTGCCCAACGCCGAGTTCATGCGTGCGCTGCGGAAAGCCTGGGGCATGCCGATCGGGCTTCCGGCGATGGAGTGGATGCTCGAGATCGGGGCGATCGCCATGCAGACCGAGACCGAGCTCGTGCTCAAGAGTCGTCGCGTGGTGCCGGGCACGCTGCTTGCCGATGGATTCCGCTTCGGACAACCCACGTGGCCCGAGGCAGCGGCCGAGCTCTGCGCGAGGGTGCGCGCTAGGGCCTGATTTTCTCCCGCACGAACATGATCCCCTGCACGCGCACCCCACGCTCAGTGACGTTGTACAGGTCGGGCTGCACGAACCAAGGATCAGTTTCGATCGCTCGCAGCATGGCGCTCACGCTCGTGCGATCCGAGGCCGTGAACGTCACCGAGAACCCGGCTCCTGAGACCTTCACACGCTCCATGATCACCGAGCGCGGCACGATCGAGCGCAACCGCTGTTCGATCTGCTCCACCGGCGTCGCACTGTTGGTGCTCTGCACCGTGATCGCGAGCGTCATCTCCCAGAGCCCGCCGTCGATCTGACGCAGCCCCTTGCTGTACACGCTCCCGAACTTGTACGAGCGATTGATCGGATCGAACATCTTCGTGAACGGCTCCGTCCCCTTGGGGCTCCGGATGGTCGCGCGGTACTGCGTACCGGCGCGCTCCACGCCCACGACCGCGAGAGGCGCCGGCAGGAGCGGTGCCAGCAGCCCGCGTATCTCGTCCGGCGTCTGCATGGGTGCTCCGCGCGCACGGCTCCCCTCGTCACCGATGCGTATGGGCTCGTCGAACGGCTCCGCCCACGGTCTCGGGCGTTCCACCACGGGCGCCGTCGTCGTGTCGAGTCGCGCCCATTCGTGCATGGTCCACCTCCCCAGCGGGACGCCACGGCAGCCGTCGCCGCACCAGATGGAGAACTGCACGTCCTCGGGGTACTCGCTCTTGAACTGCAGCCGTCCCTCGGTGTCGCGCGCCGTGTATACCACCCCGATCACGGTGTCGGGGCGAGGCCGGTTGCGATCAGGCCCCGGGTCATGCACCAGACGATCACTCGACAACCAACCGTCGTCACACAGGTAGTCATTCTCCCACTTGAGCACGAGTGTCTGCTGCGGCGCGAGGTACAACTGGTCGAGATTCTCCTCGTACTCGCGGTCGGTCATCCCCCCGAAGCCGCTGTTCCAGCGTACCGCGGGCGACATCATGCGTTGATACCGATCCTCGTAGTACTGCCCGGACTCTGTCACGGACGCCCGATACTTGGCGAGGGTCTCCGGCCTGCGCTTGAGCGTCAGCACCAGCGAGTCGCGCGTGCGGCCCTCGATGGTCATGGTCTCCCACCGATACCGTCGCTTCTCGTTCAGGATGTGCCGCTCGAACACCGACTGCGAGTACGCGACCACCCGACCATCGATCCCGGTGAGGCGGTAGGTCCCGGTGAGGTCCGGACACTCGCCACCGCCCACGCCGAGCACCCCATGGTCCGAGCGCGCCCAACCATCCGGTTTGCCATCGCCGCAGGCGGCCACCGCGGACACCACGAGCAGCACGAGACCGGCACGCGGCACGCACCACACGCGCCAACTCACAGCGGCAGCAGCTCCACGCGCTTGAACTGGATCGGATGGCTCTCCGACTGCAGCGAGATCGTCCCGCGACTGATCAGCTTGGGATGCCCCGCCGCGAGCAGTCGCTGCGCACTCGCGTCGCGCTCGTCGAGCTGCGGCTGTTCGTATCGCAGCACCTCCACGCCGTTCACATAGTGCGTGATCGATTCCGCCCCGCGCACCTCTGCTTCACCCACCACCCATTGCTCGCCGTGGAACGTCGCAGACTTGGCATTCACACAGTGCGGCGTGAAGAGTTTGCCGTCCATCACCACATTGGTGCCCGGCGTACACAGGTTCATCGTGGTGCGCGGGTTCGTGCCGTCGCCGCCGAGGAACTGCGCTTCGATCGAGACGGGGAAGTCCTGGTCGAGCGTCATCGACTCGGGTGTCTGGCCGTGCAGCATCACACCGCTGTTGCGTGTCGCCCATCCGGGACCGCCGGGGACCTGTCGACCGATGAAGCGGTACTCCACCCGGATGCGGTAGTTGGAGAAGCTGTCCTTGTAGAACAGGTGCCCGAACCGCTCGTTGAACGTGTCGTACGCCTCGTAGCCCACGGTGAGCAGGCCGTCCTCCACGCGGAACGTGTTGCCGAAGTTCACGCCGGCCGCGTGGTGCCGGATCTTGGGCGTCCACCCGTCGAGGTCACGCCCGTTGAACAGCTTGATCCAACCGTCGGCGGGTGACTGCGACTGCAGCGAGCGGCAGCCCAACAGCGGCAGCCCTGCGCCGACGAGCGCGAGCTGCGACAGGAAATGACGGCGGGTGGTAGTCATGGTGCTAATCTCGCACATCTTGGGCGGGTGTGTGACGGGCAATCCGACGCACGGGTACATGGCGTATGTCGAGTATCACGCGCGCCGAGCGCACAGGTCTCACCCCACACCGGCCCTGACGATGTCGCCTGCGATTCCCATGCTCACAGCCCTCTGCGTGCCGCTGGTCGCCGCACTGATCTCCACCGCGCCGGCCAAGGTGCAGTTCACGCTGCAGACCGTACACGCCGCGGCCCTCACCAAGGGGCGTACCTCAGGCGACACGAAGGACGAGCCGTACCTGTTGCTCTCCCTAGCCGGTCCCGGCACATCGGTGGCCGGGATGCCGTTCCCGGCCACCGAGCCGCTCTCCATCAAGCTCGACGAGGCCCTGCCCGCGCGCACGCTGCTCACCCGCACACTCGAGGACGGCGAGAGCCTGCGGGTGCTGCTCTCGGCGCTGGAGGGCCCGCGCGGCCGGGCCTCCGAAGAAGCCGATGCAGCGACGGCTGCCGTTGGCGTCATCCGCCAGGCCCCTGACGAACGCGCGGAGGCGCTCGCGTCCGCCATCGCTCCGCTCACCAGCAAGGGTGCGAACCTCCTCGGCGCGGCGATCCTCGTGGTCGCGAACGAAGGCGGCACGTTGTACTGGCGGACCCTGGAGTGCGTGGCGACCTGCAGCGTCCTCACGGCCCCGACGGCGACGGCGCTCCAGGGCAACGCGACCAACCAAGGCGTACTCGAGCTCACTGGCGCCGCAGGCACCTACCACTTCAACTTGATCGGACGGCGATTGCCCTGACCCTCAGCCCTTCCCCGATGCGCGCGATCCGCCTGCTGGTGCTTTGTGCGACGATCGCGTGTGCGGGAACGGAGTCCGGCTCGAAGGCCGAGCGCGACACCGCGCTCGGCCTTGCTATCGATAGCGTGCCGTCGGCGGATGGTTTGGAGGGAGCGGGCGCAGTACTCACCTTCGGGCGTGTGCTGCCGGCCGATGAGTCGATGCGCGACGCCTCGCTGCAGGCCTTCCGCGACACGCTGCTCGCTATCGTCGCCGCACGCGACACCTCGCGGCTACTCGCGCTGCTCGACAGCAACATCAAGAGCTCTTTCGGCGGTGACGACGGCCTCGATGGCTTCCGTGCGCACTGGGAGCTCGCGAAGGGCGAGACGCGCGTCTGGGCTGTGCTGCAGGACGTGTTGAGCCACGGCGGCACGTTCGAAGGCCCGGACATGTTCGTGGCACCGTACTCGTTCGGGGCGTTTCCGGATACGCTGGACGCGTTCTCGCTTCTCGTCGTGCGACGTCCAGCCGTACGCGCCTATGCACGGGCGGACTCGATGAGTCGCGTCGTCGGTATCCTCGCGTATCAGCTCGTTCGCGTGGCCGACACGGTGCCACCCGAGCCGTGGGTCGGGATCGCGTTACGCGGCGACTCGGTGGGGTTCGTGCGGTCCGAGTTCGTGCGAAGTCCGATCGACTACCGGATCACGATCGCGCGGGAGAACGGTCGCTGGCGCGTGATCTACTTCCTTGCGGGCGACTGACCGGGCTCACTGCACGCGTCGCCCCTCATGCTGGAGCCACCCCGACACATGCCGCCGCGCCGGATCGCGGTGCGTCCAGTGGATCACGCCACCCTGCTCAGACCACTCGTACTCTCCGTAGAACACGACCGTGTCACCGCGGTCGAGTGAGGTGAGGCGGTCCGCAAGGTCGATGTTGTGCGCGACGAGCACCGTCTGTCCATTCGCGAGTCGAAGAACGAAGCGCTGGTGCCGACTGCCGTCGTTGTCATCGGCCAGCACGCGGTGCACCACACCGCGTCCCTCCACCTGCACATCGCTTCGCCGCTCGGCGAAGGCCGCTGCGATGGGGTCCGCGGCGGCGCTAGGGCTCGGGCGGCCGGAGGGCCGTTCCGCCGTGCGCTCCGCCGTGCGGCCAGCCCGCTCGGGCCGCGCGGTGCTGCCCTGCGTCCGCTCGATGTACGAGTACGCGACCAGCGACAGGACGATCAGAACCGAGAAGAGGCGCTTCATCCGAGGACTATCGCCGAAACACGCGCAGTTCTCCAGTCCCTATCGTCTCTACCAGCTCAGCCCCCGCACATCCACGTCGCCCGTAACGCCGCATACCCGATCCGCGGCAGCACCTGCTCCGCGGCCAGCACGATTCCCCAGAAGAACACCACCAGCGCCATCACATGCGCCGGGGCCACCCGCGATCGCCACGCCGTGATGCTCGCCCAGCCGCCGCTGATCAACACCGCGGCCACCACGCCCATGTACAGGTGGAGCAACATGCCGCAGTCGTTGGCATACGGCCAGTACAACACGGCCGTGCCGAGGCCCACCGCTGCGGTGGTGCGCATCCACACGCCGAACAACACGAAGCGCTGATCCTGCGCCGCCTTCAGGGCCGCCGACGCGCGAGGCTGGGAACGCACCGCCGCCGAGGAGCCGTTGGGTGAGAGCGGCGCGTGCATCGCGCCAGAACGCCGGCGCTCCGGCGCGATAAGCGAGGGATCGAGCGGACTGCGCTCGTCGATGGTCTGATCGGGCGCGAGACTGTGTGTGAGCGTCGAGCGGAAGTCCGGGTCCGGATCGCCGCGAAGATGCGGGTCGGCGCCGGGCAGCTGGCGGATCAGTTTCTCGATCTCGAGACCGAGTCCGTTCGTCAGTGAGCGGATGCGGGAAGGATAGGTCATGGGACGACCCTGGTGAGGGAATGCGTGGGGCGAGCTGACGCCACACATTCGGACCTCTGCCGCGCGCCGCCAAGAGCGGCATATCACATAGTGCGATGCGAAAAGGGCGGCACTTTTCTCACGCAAGACCCGTACCTCAGGGTGCCGCCGCGTTGCAACTACCGTATACTCATGCCCATCCGCACGTCCCCTCCGAGGACCACATGACCGCGATCGAGATTCCCACCCCGGACCCGCGTTCGCTCGACGAGGCGACCCGCCGCTTCGCCGAGGCGATCGCCGAACGCTATGCCATCAAGCGGCTCATCGGCCGTGGCGGCATGGGGATGGTCTATCTCGCGCGTGACAAACGCCTCGACCGCCTGGTCGCCATCAAGACGCTGCCGCCGCATCTCGCCACGGACGTGGCGATCCAGGAGCGCTTCCTCCGCGAGACCCGCACCGCGGGCGCGATGGCGCATCCGAACATCGTTCCCATCCATGGCGCGGATGAGATCGACGGCCACGTGTTCTTCGTGATGACCTACGTCGATGGCGAATCACTCGCCGCTCGCATCCGCGCGCGCGGCACGCTCGACGCCACCACGACCGCGCGTCACCTGCGCGATGTCGCCGCCGCACTGGCCCACGCACACGAACGCGGCATCATCCACCGCGACATCAAGGCCGAGAACATCCTGATCGAGCGCAGTTCCGATCGTGCGTTGGTCACGGACTTCGGCATCGCGCGCCTCGCCGAGGCCTCGCCGCTCACCGTCACGGGGCAAGTGCTCGGTACAGTCCACTATGTGAGTCCGGAGCAGGTCTCCGGCGGGCACGTCGATACCCGCAGCGACATCTACTCGCTCGGTGTGGTGGGCTTCCTCGCGCTCGCGGGCCGCTTCCCGTTCGACGCCGATGTCGCGTCGGCGGTGTTGCTGCAGCACGTGACCAAGGCGCCGGCGCCGGTCGCCACGGTCGCGCGCGGCGTACCCGCCTCCCTCGCGACCATCATCGATCGTTGTCTCGCCAAGGACCCCGCGCACCGATTCGCGTCGGCGACGGAGCTGGAGGCCGCACTCGATGCGGCGATTCCGACACTCGGTCAGTCCTCGCCGGTGGCTCCCCTGATCTCCGACACCGAGGCCCATCAGGTCTGGCATCGTGCGGCGGAGCTGCAGGCGCTCACCGGCATGGAGCCGCGGCCCGAGATCACACCTCGCGAACGTGATGCCCAACAGGATCACGCGCGCAAGCAAGGCTTCGCGCTCGATCACGTGCGCTCGGCGGCCGCCGAGGCGGGAATCAGTGAGAAGTACGTGGACCGCGCGTTCGCGGAGCATGGGTTGCTGAAGCGCACGCCGGTGCCGCGCGCACCCGAAGTGCCGACACCCCGCGCGATCGTCGAACGGCCCGTCGAACGCGACTCCTGGTGGGCGGGCGCGCCGCCGTTCATCGC
>JBJXGK010000033.1:0-4576 GCA_046153705.1 Gemmatimonadaceae bacterium | reverse complement strand
CCCACGTCACTGGTGGCACTTGGTCGGTGAGTGTGCCGAGCTGCGAGAGGTAAGGCTCAGGGATCAAGTCCGCACGGGCCGCGAATACCTGGGCGAGCTTCACGAACGTCGGTCCCAACGCCGCGATGCGCGCGACCAATCGCTCGGCTCGCTGCCTGTGGAATGCCGGCGTGCGGATGATCGGCGCGCCCCACCACAGCCATCGCCGCTGATCGCGCAGCAGCGAGATGACGAAAGGGCCGAGCGCGAGGATGACGCGGAGGGTGTGCATCTAGGGGAAGCGGTGAAGGCCAGGCGGGTCTAGTTCAATAGTAAACGCTAGACCCCCGTCTGCCGTTTCGGCATATTACGGCGTGCCGCCAATCCGGCGGCCGCCCTGCCAGCCGAACACCTCCCCAGACGCGACCCCAATGTCCGAGACCTCCGGTCCCCTCAAGCGGACCCCCTTCTACGATATCCACGTCGCCGCCGGCGCCAAGATGGTCTCGTTCGCGGGCTTCGAGATGCCCATCCAGTACCCCAGCGGCATCACCGCCGAACACAACGCCGTGCGCAACGGCTGCGGCGTGTTCGACGTGAGCCACATGGGCGAGTTCCTCGTCGTCGGCCCGCAGGCGATCGACTTCGTCAGCTACGTCACCTCCAACGACGTCGCTTCGCTCGCGGTCGGTCAGGTGCACTACTCGGCGATCCTCACGGAGCAGGGCACCTTCGTGGACGACTGCCTCGTGTACCGCTACGCCGATTTCCTGATGATGGTCGTGAACGGCTCCAACAAGGACAAGGATTTCGCGCACATCTCCAAGTACCTCGGCAAGTTCGATTGCAAACTCACTGACGTGAGCGATGACATCGGACTGCTCGCGGTGCAGGGCCCCAAGGCGCAGGAGATCATCCAGAGCCTCACGCCACATCGCCTCGACGACATCAAGTACTACTGGTTCACCGAGACCACCGTCGCCGGGATCCCGATGACGCTCTCACGCACCGGTTATACGGGCGAAGACGGCTTCGAGCTCTACCACGACGCGAAGCACTCGGCGCAGCTCTGGAAGGCCCTCATGGACACCGGCCGCATCACCCCCACCGCACTCGGCTGCCGCGACTCGCTGCGCCTGGAGATGGGCATGGCACTCTACGGCAACGACATCGACGACACGGTCACACCGCTCGAAGCCGGACTCGGCTGGCTCGTGAAGATGAAGAAGGGCGATTTCGTCGGCCGCGCCGCACTCGAAGCGCAGAAGGCCGCGGGAATCCCGAAGAAGCTCGTGGGATTCACCTTCACGGAGAAGGCGATCCCGCGCCACGGATACCCGGTGTTCGTGAACGGCGAGCCGAGCGGCGTGGTGATGTCCGGCGTGATGAGCCCGAGCGTGGGCGTGGGGCTCGGCACCGCGTACGTGCCGACCGCGCACGCGAAGGAAGGCAACACGCTGGAGGTCGAGATCCGCAGCAAGCGGGTTGTAGGGACGATCACGGGATTCCCGTTCTGGAAGAAGGGAACGGTCAAGCGATAGTTGGGAGCTGTGCGGAGCGCGCCCGTGCGGGCCCGCCCGCCTCCCGCATCCTCCTCGAACCGCTCCCGCATCGCAGTGACTCACAGCTCACCACTCCAAACTCCCAGCGCCGTCAAAGAAGCCTCCGTGTCCGTCCTCATCACCCTCACCGACGTCGAACCCGCCGTCCGCCTCAACGCCCTGCTTGAGGCCGACGGCGTGAAGACCCACCTCGTCTCCCCGATGGACGACGTGCCGAACGAGATCCGCCGGGCCAAGCCCGACGTGATCGTGTTCACCGGCGCGTTGCTCGATCAGCAGACGATGGGGCTGGTGCGCGACCAGTTGTGGGGTGGGGCGAGCGTGATCGGGCTGGCCGATGTCGGAGATGCCGCGCTTGAAGCGCGCCTGAAGTCCGTCGGCTTCGCCGAGGTACTCACCAAGCCCGTCACCGCCGACGCACTGCGGGCGAGCGTGAACGAGTTGCTCGATCGCCAGCGCATCACGCGTGAGACGGGTCTGTGGGGCGAGAGCGAGGCGGTGCGGCAGGTACTGGTGGCCATCAAGCAGATGGCGCCGGTCACGAGCACCGTGTTGATCGAAGGGGAGAGTGGCACCGGCAAGGAACTCGTCGCGCGTGCCCTCGCGCGGCTCTCGCCGCGTCGGAACAAGGCGTTCATCGCGGTGAACGTCGGTGCGTTGCCCGAGACCTTGCTCGAGAGCGAACTCTTCGGTCACGAGAAGGGTGCCTTCACCGGTGCGGCCGAACGGCGCATCGGGCGCTTCGAGTTGGCGGACGGTGGCACGCTGTTCCTCGACGAGATCGGCGAGATCCCCTCGAGCACACAGGTGAAGTTGCTGCGCGTGCTGGAGGAGCGAGAGCTCATGCGGGTGGGCGGTACGCAGACCATCTCCGTGGACGTGCGAGTGGTGGCGGCGACCAATCGCCCGTTGCGCGAGAGTGTGGAGCGGGGGCAGTTCCGCGCCGACTTGTTCTATCGACTGAACGTGTTGCGCATCTATCTGCCGCCGCTGCGAGAGCGACGCAGCGACATCCCCTTGCTCGTGCGCCGCTTCGTGCAGGAGTTCGCCGAGCAGCACGACCGGACCTTCCACGGCATCTCGGCCGAGGCCATGCAGGCGTTGGTCGACTATCCGTGGCCGGGCAACGTGCGGGAGCTGCGCAACCTCATCGAGTCGATGGTCGTGTTGGCGACCGGTCGCGAGATCGGGATCGAGGACATCCCGCGGGCGATCCGGGACGGCAGCTCCCACGAGCGCCTGCTGCCGGTGCACATCGGTCCGATGTTGCGGGAGGAGGGGCGAGCGGAGGGGCGCGAGTTGGAGTTCATCGTGCGCAGCCTGGTGGAGGTGAAGCTCCAGTTGGAGGAGCTCCGGCGGCGTCAGGACGACGACCGGGCGATGGCGATGCAGGCCTTCGCCCGCGCCGGCGGCACGCTCAGTGCAGTGGAAGCCTTGCCGGGTCGGATCGAACCGCCTGCTCCGACGGTGGTCGCCAACACTGTGACCATCACGCCGGGGATGACCATGGCGGAGATCGAGAAGGCGGCGATCCTCGCAGCGTTGCGGGAAACTCGCGGGAATCGTCGTAAGGCGTCCGAGATCCTCGATATTGGCGAACGGACTTTGTACCGGAAGTTGAAGGAATACGAGGTGCCGGACCGGTTCGGCGAGTAGGTTGCGGGCGATGGTTGATTGATGGACAGTTGCGCTGGCGCGCACGGAAACTGTGGCGCGACGTCGACAGCCGAAGCGGTTGGAGGTCCTGGTGTTGGTTCGAGTCCCTCGTTGCGGCTGCTCAAATGGACTGGCAACTTTATCGATCGAAGGAACCTGGCGGATCGAACGCTGGGTCAGAGGCTGAGCAATTGGAACGTTCTCCGTCGGGGTCGGGCACTTACCGTTTTGCACAGGGCACCGTGAATCCGCAGCCGCAGGCTCAACCAGCTTCACCGGTGTCCCCGATCGCGGGCTCAGTGCTGCCTTTGCAGCGGGCCGAGGAGCTGATCGCGTCGTTGACTGACGTGGTGTCGGTTCGCATCACCGCGACCGAGACCGGGTCGGTGGATGCGATCCACGTGTTGGTGACGGGTGATACCCCGCCGAAGCAGGTGGTGCGGAACATCGAGAGCGCGTTGATGGCGCAGTTGGGTCTGCGCGTGGATCATAGAAAGGTGTCGATCGCGGCGACGTCGAAGCGTCCGACGCCTACGCCAGGCGTGGTGGCGACGCCGACCGAGGGGGCGGTGATGGGGAAGATCGGCCGTCCCGTGTATTTCGAGGATGTCGAGGTGCGTGGGTCCAGGGCTCGCGGGGTGACGTGCAAGGTCACGTTGCGGATCGGGGCGGAGCATTTCGCGGGTGAGGCGGAGGAGGGCCTGCAGAGCGACCGAGGGCGCGTGGAGGTGGCGGCGCGTGCGGCGCTGATGGCCCTTTCGATGGCGGGTCCGGTGGCGGGGATGTTCTCGCTGGAGGGCGCCAAGGTGATGACCGCATTCGAGCGTGAGTTCGTGTTCGCGGCGGTGATGGCGCGTCAGGGGCGCGAGCAGATCCTGTTGACCGGCAGCTGCGAGGTGCGTGACAGCGCGGAGACGGCAGCGGTGTTGGCGGTCCTGGATGCTACGAACCGGTGGATGGCGCCGGCGGTGGCGAACGGTGGCGGTCATCATCCGGCGAGCGACGAGCGCCGCGGTCCGGGCCGATAGGGAGTGGTCTGGGAGCGGTGCGGGAGTCCCCGTGCGGCAGATAGGTAACGAGTGAATAAAGACGATCGTCAGGATGTGACGTGACGCGGCGTGGGGAGTCATCCCTTCGCCGCGTTGGTGCAGGTATGCGGCGTTGTACGCGAAAGCAGGCAAGTTGTTATTCTGACACGATTTGCGTTATGGTGCAGTCTGACCTGAACTGAGAGGAAGCGGAAAGGGTGCCCCCCGTTCTCTCCTAGCGGAGAGAACAGAGCGGAAGCGTCAATAAGGACGCATGAGCGGAGCCGAACTTTGCTGAATGCTTGGTCGAGAGATCAGGCCATCTCACGAAGGGAGGTGAGTCTCAATGTC
>JBJXGK010000027.1:0-46832 GCA_046153705.1 Gemmatimonadaceae bacterium | reverse complement strand
CGGAGCGGACGTTGCCGCTAGCGCCGGCTGCCGCAGGGGAGCCACCCGTCCACTGACGCGTCGACGTGCTCGGTGCCGCCCCTGTCGAGGGACGAGCCCCGCTGCTCGGTGCACCCGTCGGCGCACCCGTCGGCGCGCCGGTGCCGGCCGTCTCCTTTGCACGGCAGGCCCGCACCACGTTCATGTCGGCACCGAGCTCGGTGTACGCCGCTCGGAGGTCGGCCATGAGGGTCTGACGGTCGGCGTTCGGGTCGCGCATCTGCGCCGAGAGGTCGTCGACCTTCTTCGCTGCGGCTGGCTTCGCGGTGCGTGCGGCGGTGATCGCTTTGCACTGCGCGTCGGTCACGTCGGGTAGCTGCCCGCCGAACCCAGCGCGCCCTTGGCCGCCCTGCTGCTGCGGAAGGAGATCGACATAGCCGGGCGTGGAGACCGGCACGGTGCGCGGCCGACCGTTGGTGCCCATCGATGTGTTGTTGCCGGTGCCTGCGGGGCGCCCGCCACCCGTGCCGCCGAAACCACCGCCACCCATGCCCCCGCCCATTGCCTCGCGGAGCTTGGCCTGCACGCTGTCAGCGTTGAGTCCGAGCATCGTCGCCGTGGCCGCGGCCTCGCGGACGCTACGGATGGATTCGTTCGGGATCGCGAGCACGTTCTCACGACGCTCCGAGACGATCGCGACCTCACCGTTCATGCCGGGCATGAGGCTGCCATCGCGGTTCTCGAGCGAGACCAGCACCGGGAACATGGTGACGTTCTGCTGCACGACGGCCTGTGGTTCGATCTTCTCGACGATGCCGCGGAAGGTGCGGTCGGGGAACGCGTCGACGATGACCGTCGCCTCGAGTCCGGCGCGCACTCCGCCGATGTCGGTCTCGTTGACGAGCGCACGCGCGCGGACCTTGGTGAGGTCGGCCATCTTCACGATGGTCGTGCCGCCGCCGGCCGTGCTGGTGCCCGACTGAATGACCTGTCCGAGTGCGACGGGCTTCTCGATGATCGTGCCGAGGACCGGCGCGGTGACGCGGGCGTCATCGAGTCGCTGCTGCGCCAAGTCGAGCGCGGCGCGCGTGCGGACGATGGACGTGGCGGCGTTGGTGTAGTCGAGCTGTACGGCCTCGTTCTCCTGCGCCGTGATGATCTTCTGCGCCAGCAGGTCGTCCGAGCGCTTCTTCTGGATCTCGGAGACCTGCAGTCGCTTCTCCGCGGCTTCAAGGTCCGCCTTGGCCTGGTCGTAGCCGTTCTGCACGTCGCGCGTGTCGAGCTGCACGATGAGGTCGCCCGGACGTACGAGACTGCCGGTCTCGACCGGCATCACGGTGACCTGGCCTGACGAACGGGACTTCACTTCGACGACGTTGATCGGTTCGATCACGCCAGTCGCCTCGGCCGAGACGGTGATGGTGCGGCGCTCGGCGGGCGCGGTACGGATGGTGAGGGCTTCCTCCTGCTTCTTGCCGCAGGCGGCCGTGAGGCCGAGCAGGGCGAGGAGGGCGATCGACTGGCGCGTC
The DNA here is from genome assembly GCA_046153705.1 of Gemmatimonadaceae bacterium. GTDB lineage: Bacteria > Gemmatimonadota > Gemmatimonadetes > Gemmatimonadales > Gemmatimonadaceae > Pseudogemmatithrix. The sequence goes on along the minus strand of JBJXGK010000027.1, from coordinate 45,324 downwards.
ACGAAAGGTGCTCCGGTGGGGTGCGTGGTGGGGGTCGTACGCATTACAGATCCCGGCCGACGAGCGCTTCGATCTGCGCCTTCGCGGTGCGGGCATCAAGGCGCGCCTGGATCAAGGCCTGTCGCGCGGTGATGAGGGTGGACTGCGAGGTGATGAGGTCGAGCAACGTGCCGGCACCGAGGTTGTACCGCTCCTGCTGGACGCGGAGGTCCTCCTCGCCGGCGAGCACCGAGGACTGCTGGATCTCGACGCGCGCCTGCGCCGTCTTGTAGTTGCCGTACTGCTGCACCATCTGCTGGCGTGCATTGAGTCGCGCGTCACGCAACTGCGCCTCGGCGTTCTGCTCGGCGATGTCCGCCGAGACGACCTGCTGCTCGCGCGAGAGTCCGTTGAAGATCGGGAAGTTCAATCGCACGCTGGTCGACAGGTTCTTGTTGCGCTGATCGCCGAAGAAACCGAAGCCTTCCTCGGACGACGCGAAACCCTGCGAGAGCGACATCGAGAGCGTTGGCAGGTAGGGCGACCACGAGGACCGCTTGGACTGCTTCGCAGCGCTGACCTGCGACTTGGCCTGATTGACGGTCGGACCCTTCTCGACGAGATCGAAGAGCTCGGCTTCGCTCGCCTGGATCGTGGCGACCACGGACGTGTCGCTGGTCACCGCGGTGACGATCGCGATGGAGCCGACGAGACGGGAGAGCGAGGCGTTGGCCGCCGCGAGCCCGTTGTCGGCCGAGAGGACGGCGAGTCTGGCGTTGCCGACCTGGATGACCGAGCGGAGCGAATCGGACCGTGTGGCCGCACCCGCGGCGACGCGCGCGACGGCGGCGCGCAACTGTTGTTCGGCCTGTACGAGCTGCGTCTTCGCGGCAGCCTGCTGCTCGCGGGCTGCGAGCACGGCGAAGTACTGTTGCTTCACGTCACGCGCGACCGCGAAGTTCTGCGTGACCTCGCTGGCCTCGGCGGCATCGACGTTGGCGCGCGCGGTCATCATGTCGAAGTAGCGACGGCCGCCCGCGAACAGATCGATGTTGGAGTTGAGGCTGTGGTTTGCACGCCACGGCGCGTCGTTCGGCAGGATCGTGTCGAGGTCGACGAGGTAGCGGGTGCCATTCTGCTTCTGTGCGCCACCGCCGAACGAGAGCGTCGGCAGGAAGGCGCCGTAGCGCGTGCGCAGCTGCGCCGCGTTGGAGCGGACCTGGTTCCGCGCCTGGATGGTCGCCGGGAGGTTCCGCCGAGCGAGGCGCACCGCCTCGTCGAGCGTGATCGGACGGGCATCCTGCGCGGTGAGCGCGGCCGGGAGGGCCAGCGCACACACCAGGGCCGTCAACTTCGCCACAGCCTTCATTGCTTCTTCTCCTTCTGGCGAGCGGCTTCGCGCTCGCGCTGCATCTGGTCGTAGATCGTCACCTGCTCGGGTGTGAGCAGGTCTCTGATCTGCAGGCGCGCGGTGGCACTTATCGAATCGAGAGCCGGCCGGACTGGCGCCATGAGGGCGTCGTACCGTGTGTTCCGGGAATCGAGGATCGTATCGAGTTTCGCGCGCTGGTTGGCGTCGAGCTTGAGGTTGTCCGCCAGCTTCGTGCGCATGGCTCGCGGGTCCGCCCACTCGTTCACCAGTCGCTCCCGGAGCACCCAGCGGTCCACCGTCACACCGACGGCGACCCCTGCGACCACGGCAACGAGGTAGAACGCGAGGGCCATCCCTTTGGTTCGCGACATCGCGTGCTCCTTAGTGGCCCGTCGCCGCGCGAAGGGTTGCCCGGCGTTCGTCGAGCGGGAGGCGACGCGCGTACACCGGCTGGTCCTCTCCCGGCGTCTCGATCACGCTCTCGTAGGCCATCTGCGATTCGACCGCGCGCGAGCGCAGGTAGACCGAGCCCGCGAGGATCAGGATGAGCCCGGCCGCCATCATCCCGTAGCGGTACGCGCGTTCGGAGAGCGCCCACCAGCGGCCTTCCTCCTGTCCGCGCTCGAGGCGCGCCAGGATCCGCTGCTCGAGCTGGTCCCAATAGCCGACATCACTCGGCGCGGCGTAGATCGCGCGGAGTTCGGTGGTCAGTGCATCGTCCCGGACGAGGGCCGGGCCCCGCATCTCGTCAGTCATAGTCCGCTCCTCACCTCGCCGAGCACGCGGCGCAGATGGGATCTGGCGTAATGAAGATCGGATCGCGCGGTCCCTTCCGGGATGTCGAGCAGTCGGCCGATCTCCGAGTGTTTGAACCCTTCCACATCGTGGAGCACGATCACCGAGCGTTGCCGCGCGGGGAGCGTCTGCAGCGCCTGCTGGAGTCTCGTCCGCAACTCACTCGACTCCGCCGGATCCCGGAACGGTGACGCCACCGTCTCGGGCAGTTCATCCGCGTCGCGCACCTTGCGGCGGCGCGTCACGTCCAACGCGGCGTTGGCGACGATCCGATGGAGCCATGCGCCGAACGCCTGATCCGGCAGGAACCGGTCGATCGCCTTGAACGCGTGCAGGAACGCCTCTTGGACCGCATCCTCCGCGTCCTCGTGATTGACCACGATCGAACGCGCGACCACATACGCGCGGCGCTGGTGCCGGCGCACCAACTCAGAGAACGCCTCCCGCGCGCCGCGCTGGGCGGCGAGCACGAGATCCCGTTCGTCTGACGGCCGCTCAGTCACGGTCGCCCGACGGGGTTGAGTCGCCCACGGCAGGGCGACGGCGGTCACGGAACACGCTCAATGGTCACAACCTCCTGTACGCGGGGCGCTGGTCGGGCGTTGGAAACGAATGGCGACTGAGGACGGCAGCTCAGAGGGTCGAGACTCCGGCCAGCCCGAGGCTGGATGCGCTCCCGCGCATCGCCTCGATCACGAAGGCGATGTGCGTGTCGAGTTCGACGCCGAGCTCGGCCGCACCGTTAGTGACGTCCTCGCGTGAGACCCCGCGGGCGAAGGCCTTGTCCTTCATCTTCTTTTTCACGGACGACACCTCCAGGTCGAGCACACTGCGCGAAGGACGCACGAGCGCCGCCGCGGTGATGAGGCCACAGAGTTCGTCCACGGCGAAGAGCGCCTTGGCCATGCGCGTCACGCGCGGCACGCCGGTGAAGAGCGCGTGGCCGAGGATGGCCTCGCAGACGTCGGTCGGATACCCGAGGCTGCGGAGGTGTCGCACTCCTTCACTGGGGTGCTCGCTGTCAGCAGCCTGTGCAGCGTTGGGGAATCGCTCGTAGTCGAAGTCGTGCATGAGGCCGGAGATGCCCCAGCGTTCGACGTCTTCGCCGTAGTGCTGCGCGTAGGCGCGCATCACGGCCTCCACGCTCAGCATGTGTTTGCGCAGTGAGTCGCTCTGCGTCCACGACTCCATGAGCGCGAGGGCGTCGGCGCGGGCGGGCAAGGTGGGTTCGGTCATCGGCGACGAGGATCAGCGATGGGTCGGAAGAGCGGACGGGTCGGCCGCATCTCGGCGGCCGACCCGTTGGTTGGACACTGCGAAAGTTAACGGCGTCTGAGAGCGCGGAGTGCCGGGTGCCACTGCGCGAGTCGGGACCATTGACCGCGCTGGCTCCCGACGGAAACCTCGGATGGGGCACCTGTAGGGGAAAACCGTACCGGGTCATAGCGGGTTCCGCTGACGGGATTTCCACCTAGGCCCGACAGCCCGCGTCCCTCGCCTCGCCGAAGTTCATGCACGCTCCCCACCCCCTCGGTCGGCACTCGCGTGCCCGACCGTCCCCCAATCCTGCTGGAGAGGGAATGAGTACTCGAGTCGACACGTTCAGCTACGACGACGCGATCGTCAGGAAGTTCCTCTGGGCCACCTTCATCTGGGGCTTGGTGGGAATGATCGTCGGGCTGCTGATCGCCCTGCAGTTGGCCAACCCGGTCTTCAACTTCGGTATGGAGTGGCTGTCGTTCGGTCGCCTGCGACCCCTGCACACCAACGCGGTCATCTTCGCGTTCGCAGGCAACGCCATCTTCACCGGCATCTACTACTCGACCCAACGCTTGCTCAAGACGCGGATGTTCTCCGACGGCTTGAGCAGTTTCCATTTCTGGGGGTGGCAGGCGATCATCGTCGCCGCTGCGCTCACCCTGCCGCTGGGGTTCACGCAAGCGAAGGAGTACGCCGAGCTCGAGTGGCCGATCGACCTTGCGATCGCGGTGGTCTGGGTCGCGTTCGCGATCAACTTCGTCGGCACGATGGTGAAGCGCCGTGAGCGCCACATCTACGTCGCGATCTGGTTCTATATCGCGTCGATCGTGACGGTCGCGATCCTCCACATCTTCAACAACCTCAGCGTCCCGGCCGGGCCGTTCAAGAGCTACTCGATCTACGCCGGCGTCCAGGACGCCTTCATGCAATGGTGGTACGGGCACAACGCGGTGGCGTTCTTCCTCACGACGCCTTTCCTCGGTCTGATGTACTACTTCATGCCGAAGGCCGCCGAACGGCCGGTGTTCTCCTACAAGCTCTCGATCCTCCACTTCTGGACGATCGTGTTCCTGTACATCTGGGCCGGTCCGCACCATCTGCACTACACCGCGCTCCCGGACTGGGCGTCCACGCTCGGCATGTTGTTCTCGGTGATGCTCTGGATGCCGAGCTGGGGCGGCATGATCAACGGCCTGCTCACGCTGCGCGGCGCGTGGAACAAGGTCGCCGAGGAGCCCGTGCTCAAGTTCTTCGTCGTCGCGGTGACCGCGTACGGCATGAGCACGTTCGAGGGCCCGATGCTCTCGGTGAAGTCGGTGAACTCGCTGGCCCACTATACCGACTGGATCATCGCGCATGTGCACACCGGCGCATTGGGCTGGAACGGCTTCCTGACGTTCGGCATGATCTACTGGCTGGCGCCGCGCCTGTTCCAGGCGCCGCTGTACTCCAAGAAGTTGGCCGAGATGCATTTCTGGGTCGCGACCTTCGGCATCCTGCTCTACGTCGCGTCGATCTACTCGGCCGGCATCACGCAGGGCCTGATGTGGCGCGCGTTCGACGAGACCGGGCGCCTGGCGTATCCCGACTTCGTCGAGACCGTGATGAAACTCATGCCGATGTACTGGGTGCGTGTGGCGGGTGGCACGCTCTACATCATCGGGATGCTGATCTTCGGCTACAACATCTTGAAGACCTGGCTGGCTCGTCCGGCGACCTACGAAGTGCCGCTGGTGACCGCTGCGCCGCTCGGCGCCCCGGCGCCGGAAGTGCATAAGCCGGAGACCGGTGGGCTTGTCACTGCGTTCACCAGCGCCAAGTGGCATCGGCGCTGGGAAGGCGCCCCGGTGTTCTTCACGGTGATGGTCGTGGTGGCGGTGGTGGTCGCTTCGCTCGCCGAGATCATCCCGACGTTCTTGATCAAGTCGAACGTGCCGACGATCGCGAGCGTGAAGCCGTACACGCCGCTCGAGCTGGCCGGTCGCGACATCTACATCAAGGAAGGCTGCTTCAACTGCCACTCGCAGATGGTGCGCCCGTTGCGTCACGAGACGGAGCGGTGGGGCGAGTACAGCAAGCCCGGCGAGTTCGTGTACGATCATCCGTTCCTCTGGGGCTCGCGCCGCATCGGTCCGGATCTCGCGCGGCTCGGCGGCAAGTATCCCGACCTCTGGCATGTGCGCCACATGGAGGCTCCGCAGTCGGTGGTGCAGCGTTCGATCATGCCGCCGTACGCGCACCTGCAGCGGAAGGCGATCGATTTCGAACAGATCCAGTCGCGGGTGGATGCGATGGTGATGCTGGGTGTGCCGTACGGTGAGGCGGTGACGAACGCCCCGGCGATGGCGCGCGAGCAGGCGCAGGCGATCGCGGCGGGCATCGAGTCGCAGGGCGGACCGGCTGGGCTCGCGGACCGGGAGATCGTGGCACTGGTCGCGTATCTGCAGCGTCTCGGGCGTGACGCCAAGAACGTGCCGGCCACCGCCAGCGCCGCAGCGCCGGCCCCGGTCGCCGCGGCGGTCGCGGCGCCGGGAGGTGGGAAATGAAACTCGTCGATGTGATGAGCGCTTCGGGATTGTCGATCTACGCGATCGTCGCCCTGCTGCTCTTCGTGATCGCCTTCGTGGCGATCGTGATCAGGACCTTCGCGCCGAGCCAGGCATCGCAGCACGACTACGATGCGCGGCTCCCCCTCTCGGACGATGACAAGGAGCCCGCGCAGCCGGGCCGAGGAGTGACCCGTGGCTAACAAGGACGAGGATCGCCTGCTCGAGCACGACTACGACGGCATCAAGGAGTACGACAATCCATTGCCGCGTTGGTGGCTCTGGATCTTCTACGCGACGATCATCTTCGTGCCGTTCTACTACGTCGCGCCGGGATTCATGGGCGAAGGGCCCGGCATGGTCGCGGACTACGAGGCCGATATGGCCGCGTACAAGGCGGCCCAGCCACCAGAGCCTGCAGCGATGGACGACGCGACGCTGTTGGCGGCCGCCGCGAACACCGCAGCCGTGAAGCTCGGCGCGGAGGTGTACACGAAGAACTGCGCGGCCTGTCACCGCGCGGACGGTGGCGGTCTCATCGGCCCGAACCTGACGGACGCCGCGTGGATCCATGGTTCGACGCCGGGTGCGATCTATCAAACGATCGCCGCGGGCGTGCTCGCGAAAGGGATGCCGGCGTGGGATCGTATCCTCAAGCCGGAGGAACTCACCGGCGTTGCGGCGTATGTGCTCACGCTGAAGGGGACGAACCCAGCGACGCCGAAGGCGCCGGAGGGCGTGGTGGACACGACGACGGCAGCCGCGCCCTCGTCGCGGAACTGAGGCGCGAGCCGTGGTCTCGTCCGCCGCTCCGTCGGGTCGCGTCCTCGCGACGCTCAACGAGGATGGCTCTCGTCGGTGGATCCGCCCCAAGCCCTCGTCGGGCAAGTGGCTGATCCGCCGGCGCGCGGTGGCGTATGCCCTGATCGCGTTCTACCTCGCGTTCCCGCATCTGCGCTGGAACGGCAAACCGTGGATGCTGCTCGACCTGCCGCGGCGCGAGTTCACGTTCTTCGGCACGACCTTCCTGCCGACCGACACGCTGTTGTTGATGTTGTTGTTCGTGAGTGTGCTCATCCTGATCTTCCTGCTCACGGCGCTGTTCGGTCGGGTCTGGTGTGGATGGGGCTGTCCACAGACGGTATGGATGGAGTTCGTGTTCCGTCCGATCGAACGACTGGTCGAGGGAGGCTTCAACGCCTCGCGGGCGCTCGATCGCGAGCAGAAGCACTTCGCACCCCGCCGCTTGGTGAAGTACGCGATCTACGCGGTGCTCGCCGTCGTCCTCGGCAACACGTTCCTCGCGTACTTTGTGGGGACGGATGCGCTCTTCCGCTGGATGCTGCAATCGCCGCTCGAGCACCCGACGCCGTTCATCGTGATGGCGGTGACGTCGCTGGCGGTGTTCCTCGACTTCGCGTGGTTCCGTGAGCAGACCTGCCTGGTCGCCTGCCCCTACGGTCGCTGGCAGTCGGCGCTGCTCGACAAGCAGTCGCTCATCGTGGCGTATGACAAGACGCGCGGAGAACCGCGCGGGCACGGCGGTGGCGCGCGCACGGGTCTCGGCGACTGCGTGGCGTGCAATGCCTGCGTGACCACGTGCCCCACCGGGATCGATATCCGGGACGGGTTGCAGATGGAGTGCATCCACTGCACGCAGTGCGCCGACGCCTGCGACGACATCATGGTGAAGGTCGGCAAGCCGAAGGGTTTGATCCGATACACCTCGCAGGACGCCCTCTCAGGTCGCCCGCCCAAGAAGCTGCGTCCGCGCACCGCGCTGTATCCGGTGGCATTCACGCTGTTCTTCGGGGCGTTCCTTGTGGCGCTTGCGAACCGTTCGCCGGCCGACATCACGCTGCTCGGCTCGATCGGCGCGCCGTTCGCGGTCGAAGGGAACGGCGAGGTCGCGAACCAGGTGCGGATCCGGATCGCGAACCGCACGGCCGCGGAGCATCTCTACACGATCGCGTACATCGACGAGCCCGGCGCGAAGTTGATCGCTCCGGAGAACCCGGTGCGCGTGAAGCCCGGGGAGATGGTGACGACGACGGTGTTCGTGATGCAGCCGCAGGACCGGTTCACGGCCGGCGAGCGGCGCGTGCGGTTCCGTTTGTCGGACGAGGGCGAGTTCAAGCAAGAGTTCGGTTGGCGGCTGTTGGGTCCGTCGAAACCTCTCGCGAAGCCGCCCGGATAACCCCGCTCCGCAGTTCCCGCACCGCACCTCAAGCTCCGCAGTGCCATCCCTGCACCGTCCTTTCCTCGCATCGCCCAATGACTACTGAGAAGCAGAAAGGCTGGTACTGGCCCTGGCTCCTTGCCACCGGTCTCCTCGCCACCGTCACCGTCAACACCGTGATGCTCTTCGCGGCGAACTCCGATCGCAACGGCGTCGCCGTCGAGCCGGACTACTACAAGAAGGCCGTCGCCTGGGACAGCACCCTTGCCCTGCAGCTGGAGAGCAACGCGCTGGGTTGGCGCTCCGACGCGACCCTGTCGCGCGATGACCGCCCTGCCGCGAGCATCGCCACCGCCGGCACCGTTACGGTGACACTCGTCGATCGTGCGGGCGAGCCACTGTCCGGCGTGAACGTCGCCGCGACGTTGATCCACAACACGGCGCCCAACGACCGCGTCACCATCCCGCTCAAGGAGAGCGCGCCGGGAGTGTACACGGCGTTCTCGCGACTGAGTCACCTCGGGCGCTGGGAGCTACGACTCCTCGCGTCGCGCGGGTCCGATCGGTTCGCGTCGATCCTCCATCCGGAACTCGTGGCCGGCGCACGCTGACCTGCGACCCGCCGCCGACCTCCCTCGATGACCGCCCTCATCCTCTCCGTGTTCGTCGCCGCGCTCCTCGGGAGCGCGCACTGCGCCGGCATGTGCGGCAGCTTCGCGTGCCTCGCCTCCGGAGGGGATGCCTCCCGAGCGCGCGACGCGTGGCGATCGAGCGCGGCGTACAATGCCGGCCGCTTGCTCTCGTACGCGGCCCTCGGCGCGATCGCCGGCGTGGCCGGGGCCGGCCTCGATCGTGCGGGCGCGATCGCGGGCTTCGCGCGGCCGGCGACCGTCGTCGCCGGCGTCCTGCTCGTGCTCTGGGGCACCGCGACCCTGCTGGCGACCTTCGGCGTGCGGTTGCCCTCGCTCGCGGTCCCGCCGGCACTCGCGTCGCGCATCGCGCGAGGTGTGCGTGCCGTGCAGGAGCGGCCGCCGGTCGTGCGTGGTCTCGCGCTCGGCGCGCTCACGGCCGCGCTGCCGTGCGGGTGGCTCTACGCTTTCGTGGCCACCGCGTCGGCGGCCGGCGGTGCATGGCAGGGCGCCGTGGTCATGGCCGCCTTCTGGCTCGGCACCGTGCCCGTGATGGCCGCCGTCGGGCTGGGCGCGCAACGTCTGCTCGGACCGGCGCGTCGTCGTCTGCCGGCCGTCACCGCGACCGCGTTGGTCGTGATCGGCATCCTCACCATCGCTGGGCGCTTCACGCCCCATGCGCACGCCACGCCCGCGGCGGCAGAGAGCCAGCATGAGCATCGCAGCTAGTCGCCCGGTCGCGCTCGATGCTCCGCGTGCGGCACTCGTGTGTGCGCACTGCGGCCTCGATGCGGTGCTGGGTGAAGCGCGTACGGTGGACGGCGCGGTCTATTGCTGCGCCGGCTGCGAGACCGCAGCATCGATCATCAAGCAGAGCGGACTCGACGGGTTCTATACGCTGCCGGACCGCCGCACGGACCGGGTCGCCGCGAGCGGCCGCAGCTTCGCCGAGTTCGATCACGAAGCGTTCACCAGCGCGCACGTGACGCACAGTGCGGACGGGCTCGCCGAGACCGCGCTGTATCTCGAAGGGGTACACTGTGCCTCCTGCGTCTGGCTCGTCGAACGCATGCCCATGGTCGTCGACGGTGCGGTACGTGCCGAGCTCGACGTGACCCGTGGTCTCGCGCGGCTCGCGTGGGATCCGCAGGTGACCGCGCTCAGCACCCTGGCGCGCACGCTCGATCAGCTCGGCTATCGTCCGCATCCGTACCGCGGTCGCCGAGCGGACGAAGCCCGTCGCGCCGAGGACCGCGCGATGATCATGCGCATCGGCGTGGCCGGTGCGATCGCGATGAACGTCATGGCGATCTCGCTCGCGCTGTACAGTGGCCTGTTCGGCGGGATCGAGGCGGAGTTCGAGCGCTACTTCCGCTGGACCAGCCTTGTCTTGGTCATTCCGGCGATCGTCTGGCCGGGGCGCGTGTTCTTCACGAGTGCGTGGCAGGCGCTGAGAGCCGGTGGGTTGCACATGGATGTACCGATCGCACTCGCGTTGGGTGCCGGGGTGATCCAGGGGACCATCAACACCGTCCGCGACTCGGGCCCGATCTACTTCGACGCCGTCTCCACGCTCATCCTGTTGCTGCTCGTCGGACGGTTCCTGCAGCATCGTGCGCAGCGCACGGCGGCCGACGCCGCCGCGTTGCTCGGAGCGCTGGCGCCGGCGACCGCGCGATTGGTCGATGAGCAGAGCGACTCGATCAGCGAGATCCCCACCGAAGCCGTGCAGGCGGGGATGCTGCTCGATGTGCGTGCGGGCGACACCCTCGCGGCCGACGGTGTGGTCGCGCGCGGGGCCTCCGCGCTCGATCTGGCGCTGCTCACCGGCGAATCGCGTCCGGTCTCGGTGCACGAGGGCGCCCGGGTGTTTGCGGGCACCGTGAACCTCAGCGCGCCGTTGCGCGTGCGGGTGGAGGAGGCGGGCGGCGAATCGCGGCTCGGTCGTCTGCTGCGCGATGTCGAGGCCGGTGCCCGCGACCGTGCGCCGGTGGTGCTGTTCGCCGATCGCATCGCCGGGCACTTCATCGCGGTGGTGCTGCTGTTGGCCGCTATCACGGCATCACTCTGGTGGTCCACCGACCCTGCGCGCGCGATGGACCATGCCATCGCACTGCTCGTGGTGACCTGCCCCTGTGCGCTCGCCATGGCGACGCCTCTGGCGTTCACCGTCGCGATCGGCCGCGCGGCAGCTCGCGGGATCCTCATCAAGGGCGGGCATGCGCTCGAGTCGCTCACGACGCGCGGAATCCTGTTCGTCGACAAAACCGGTACGCTGACCGAGGGCCGACTCGCGCTGGCGAGTTGGGAGGGGGATGACGCGACGCGCGCCCTCGTGCTCGCCGCCGAACGGCAGTCCCGACATCCCGTGGCGTCCGCGTTCCTCGCGGCGTGGGAGGCGATCGATGACGGCACGACGCCTGACGCACTCTTCGAGGTGCTCGGTGCCGGCGTCGAAGCGCGTGTGTCCGGCAAGGTCGTCCGCGTGGGCAAACCGTCGTGGGTCGCGGCGGAGGCGCGCGACACGCGCGGGATCGCGGCGCGTGCGCAGTCGGAGGCCGATGCCGTGCGCACGACCGTGCTCGTGGCGGTCGATGGCGAGATCGTCGCACGCGCTGCGTTCGGGGATCCGTTGCGTCCGGAGGCGAGCGAGGCGGTGCGCGCGCTGCGCGAGGCCGGCTGGCAGGTGCGAATCCTGAGCGGCGATGCCGCGCCCGTCGTCGCGCATGTCGCTGACGCGCTCGGGATCGATGTCGACGCGAGCGAGGGCGAAGCGACGCCGGAGCGGAAGCGCGAGGCGGTGCTCGCGGCCCGCGAGCACGGCACGGTGGTGATGGTCGGTGACGGCGTGAACGACGCGGCGGCGATCTCGGCCGCGACCGTGGGGGTCGCGGTGCGCGGCGGTGCCGAAGCATCGATGGCGGCGGCCGATGTGTACCTGGCGACCGGCGGGATCGGCGCGCTGCAGGACTTGCTCGACGGGGCGGACCGCACCACGCGCATCATCCGCCGCAACATGGTCATCGCGCTCGGCTACAACGCCGTGGCGGTCACGCTGGCGATGTTGGGCTTGCTCGACCCGATCGTCGCGGCGATCCTCATGCCGGTGAGTTCCGTGACCGCTATTCTCGGCGCGTGGCGCAGTCGTACGTTCAGTCGGCCGTTCAGCCGTCCCCTCGCTCGGAGCGTCGCATGAGTGTGCTCTTCGTCCTGATCCCGCTGGCGCTCGTGATGGTGGCGGGCTTCGTGGCGGCGTACGCGTGGTCGAGCCGCAATGGGCAGTTCGACGATCTCACGACGCCGGCGATGCGGGCACTCCATGAGGACCCTGCGCCGCGCGCAGCGCATTCAGGATCACCGCCACGTCAATCGCCTCCTGGATCAGCGCCCCCGCCGTCGGCGGAATGAAGCCGGCCGCCGCGACGACCATCGCGGCGCCCGAGAGTACCAGACCCGCCACGATGCTCTGCCGCGCGATCGACACCGCGCGCTGACCGATCCGCACCGCGTCCTCGACGCGCGTGATGTCGTCCGCGAGCAGCACCACACCGGCCGCCTCGGCCGAGATCCCGCCACCGTGCGCGGCGAGAGCCACGCCGACCGTCGCGGCGGAGAGCGCCGGCGCGTCATTGGTGCCATCGCCCACCATGAGCACGCGTCGGCCTTCGCGCTCGAGCTGCTTCACGGCGGCGACCTTGTCGTCCGGCATGAGATCGCCGCGCGCCTCGGTGATGCCCAGCGCCTTCGCCACGGGCTCCACATTGCTGGTGTGGTCACCGCTCAAGAGTACCGTGCGCGTGAGGCCGAGGGTCCCGAGGCGTGCGATGAACGGCGAGAGCCCGTCGCGCATGCGGTCAGCGAACGTGATCACACCGACGGCCGAGCGGGGCGTTGAGCCGTCACCCGCAGCCGAGCCTTCCGCGACCACGTAGGCGCGCAGTCCATCGGCGGCGCCCGGAACATGGCGCTCGAGTATGGCGCGAAGCGCCGGATGCCGATCGGCGACCATCGCGCGCGTACCGACCGTGACGCGCTGACCTTCGACCAGCCCGCTGACCCCGCGACCGGCTTCTTCCACGATATCGCTCGCTCGCGGGAGCTCGAGCCCACGCGCGGCCGCTTCTTCCACCACCGAGCGCGCGAGCAGATGCCCGCTGCCGATCTCCACGGCGGCGGCAGCGCGCAGCAGGTCGTTTGCGTCGCTTCCGTCGAGGGTGGCAGCGTCGCTCACCGCTGGTCGGCCGTGTGTGAGCGTGCCGGTCTTGTCGAACACCACCGTGTCCACACGCGCGAGCAGCTCGAGCGCGGTTCCGTTGCGCACGATGATTTGTCTGCGTGCGGCGCGGTTGATCCCGCCGATGATCGCCACCGGGGTCGCGAGCAGGAGCGGGCAGGGCGTCGCCACGACGAGCACCGCCAGTACACGATCGGCGTCGCCGGAGAGCCACCACGCGATCGCACAGGTCAGCAGTGTGATCGGCGTGAACCACACCGCCCACTTGTCCGCCAGGCGCTGGATCGGTGACTTCTCCGCCTGCGCCGTGCGCACGAGCTCGACGATGCGCGCGTAGAGCGATTCGCGCGCCGGTGCCGTGACCCGAACGAGGATCGGGGAGACGGTGTTCACGACGCCCGAGCGCACCGCACTGCCCGGTGCGACACGCTCCGGGACGGCTTCGCCGGTGAGACGTGAGGTGTCGAGCGAGGAGGTGCCGTCGGCCACCGTGCCGTCGCAGGGCACCATCTCACCCGGCCGCACCAACACGCGGTCACCCACCACGATCTGTTCGGCGGGGACATCCTCGATCACCGTGTCGTTGGTGACCCGATGTGCGATGCGCGGCGCGGCAGCCTCGAGTTCGCGCACGGCGTTGCTGGCGCGGCCCTCCGCGTAGCGTTCGAGGAGTTCCCCGCCGGTCTGCATGAGGACGATGACGAGTCCGGCGAACGGCTGCTGCAGCACGATCGCAGCGACGATCGCGAGCATGGCGACGACGTCGGCGGCGAACTCGCTGCGGAGCATGCCGCGCACCGTCCGCCACACCACGGGTGCGCCCAGGACGATGAGGGCGCCGAGCAGGACCGATGTGGCCCACGGGCTCGTGTGCGGGGAGAGCCGCATCAGCCCCCCGACCGTCAACGCGAGCAGCGTCAGCGCGGGCGTGCGCGCGGCCGCGAGCGGGAAGGGGAGCCGCGACGCGATCATTCCCGCCGGCTCTCCCGCCGGCGGCGTCATCACGTCACGGACGTGATCAATGCGGCTGCTCGGTGGTGGTCGCGTGGCTGGCGAACTTGTCGTTGGTCAGCTTGACGACCACGAGCACGACTACGGCGAGCGCAACGAGTCCGATCAACAGTCCCTTGAAGGCAGCGAAGGTGTCGCGGCCGGACATCGGGGTTCCAGCGGTCATTTCGGGATCCTCAGGTCTTTGGAAGAGTGGCGACGGCGGCGGTCAGGAAACGCGCACCGTTACCATATGATCGTTCTGCGTCAGCTGATTCATGACATCCAGGCCCGACGTGATCTGCCCGAAGACCGTGTGGACGCCATTGAGATGACGAGTATTGCCTTCGCTGAGCACCATGAAGAACTGCGAGCCACCGGTGTCCTTGCCGGCGTGAGCCATCGAGAGGGCGCCGACCTTGTGCGTCTGCGGATTGCCCTTGGTCTCGCACTTGATGGTCCAGCCCGGACCGCCGGTGCCCGGCGGGCCCTTCGGGGTGCCGCCGATCTTGGCGTTGGGACAGCCGCCTTGGACCACGAACTCGGGGATCACGCGGTGAAAGCGGATCTGATCGTAGTACCCGTCGTTGGCGAGCTTCTCGAAGTTCGCCACCGTGCCCGGAGCGTCCTTCTCGAAGAGTTCGGCGACGATGGTGCCCTTGTTGGTCTCGAAGGTGGCGGATTTCATGATAATCGATGGCGGAAGGCGGATGGCAGATGGTAGCTGAACGGCGGTTACGCTGCCCGAAATCTAGCGGTTCAGCGCCCCGGCTGGACCCCCCGCATCGCCGGCAATCCGCCATCTCCCATCCCCATCCACCATCTCAGCGCGTTGTCCGCGCAGCGGACGTCGCGCTGAACAAATAGAACCGCGGCACCTTGCACCCGTTCCGCAACGCCGGCTCGAACTTCCACTTCGCGATCGCCGCCTTGGCGCCGTTGGTGAACCACACATTCGACGACTCGATCACGGCGAACGTGCTCATGTCCGGCTTGCCGAGCGTGTCGACGAGCACCTCGACCTTGATCACCGACGAGCCGTCACGCCGAAGTGCGGTGCGCGGAACGGGACGGCGGATGGGCGCCGGATCCATCTTGATCGGCACCGGCACACGCTCCACGTCGAGCCGCGGATTGAGCGCCGCGTCCTCGCGCGCGATCACACAGGCATCCTTCGGCGGCTCCATGAGCTGGGCATTGGTCCCCACCTCCGGCTTGGGTGCCGACGTGCAGGCAGCGGCGAGGATGAGCCCGAAGGCGACAACGGTCGGTGCGAGCGGACGATTCGCGTGCAACGGAGACATCGGCATCGGGTCAGGGGTGGTACGACGGGCAGACATCGGTCAACACGCACGCATTGCAGCGGGGCTTTCGCGCATCGCAGGTGCGCCGCCCGTGCCAGATCATCAAGTGGGAAAGTTGGGCCCAGCTCTCCCTCGCGAACAGCGGGACGAGCGCCTTCTCGATCCGGACCGCGTCGGTCTCACGCGTCAGGCCGAAGCGCTGCGAGAGCCGTGCAACGTGCGTGTCGACCACGATTCCCTCGTTGAGGCCGAACGCATTGCCGAGCACCACGTTCGCGGTCTTGCGACCGATGCCTGGCAGCACGATCAACTCGTCCATGGTACGCGGCAGCTCTCCCCCATGTTCCGCGACGAGCATCCGCGCGAGCCCGTGGAGGGATTTCGCCTTGTTGCGGAAGAACCCGGTGCTCTTGATGACCTCCTCGATCGCCTCGATCGGTGCGGCCGCGAGCGACTCGGCGTCGGGCCACCTCGCGAAGAGCAGCGGTGTGACCATGTTCACGCGCTTGTCCGTGCACTGCGCCGAGAGCATCGTCGCCACCGCGAGTTCGAACGGATTGCGGTAGTCGAGCTCGCAGTGTGCGTCCGGATACTCGGCGACGAGCCGCCGCTGGATCTCGTCGGCGTGAGCGCGGAGGGCCGGGCCGCGCATCATCGGTACTGAGCGGCGGCGCTTGGGCGCGGCAGTCTTGGCGGGCGCCTTGTTCGACGGCTTGTTCGACGCCTTGATCGACGTCTTCCTCGGCGTCTTGCCGGATCCCCGTGCCGCTTTCTTGACCGCCACGCGCGTCACGCCGTCGTGCGCGCGAGCCGGCGCTTGGTCGCGAACTCGACGATCGCGCTCGCGCTGCGCGTATTGATCACGTCACTCGCGGTGAGCCACCCTTTCCGCGCCATGCCGATGCCGAGCGCCATGTTCTCGAGGCCGTCAACGGAGTGTGCGTCCGGCCCGATCTCGATCCGCGCGCCGTGCTTGCTCGCCGTACGGCAGAGCCGCCAGTCGAGGTCGAGCCGGTGCGGATCGGCATTGAGTTCCACCGCCACGCCCAGCTGCCCGGCGCGTTGCAGCACGGCATCCATGTCGATCGCGTAGGGTTCACGGGTGAGCAGCAGCCGTCCCGTCGGATGCCCGAGGATCGCCATGTGCGGGTCTTCGAGCGCCTTGAGGACGCGGTCGGTCATCTGCGTCTCGTTCATGCCGAAGCGCGAGTGCACCGAGGCGATCACGTAGTCGAACTTGTCGAGCACTTCCACCGGATAGTCGATGCGTCCGCACGGCAGGATGTCGGCCTCGACGCCCTTGAGCACGCGGAAGTCACTGAAGCTCGCATTGATGGCATCGATCTCATCGTGCTGCTGCGCGAGCGATTCCGCGGTGAGTCCACCGGCGTAGAACGCCGACTGCGAGTGGTCGGAGATGCCGAGGTACGTCCACCCGCGCTTGCGCGCCTCCGCGGCGAGCTCGGCGATGGTCGCGCCGCCGTCGGAGTACTGCGAGTGGCAATGCAGCACGCCCTGGATGTCGGCGAGCTCGATGAGCTGTGGCATGCTGCCATCGAGAGCGGCTTGTGACTCCCCGAGTCCTTCGCGGAGTTCGGGCGGCAACCACGGCAGTCCGATCGCGGCGTAGAGTGCGGGCTCGTCCGCGAGCTCGACTGCGCTTCCGTCGGCACGCCGGAGGTGCCGCGCCTCGAGCGTGAGTCCGCGGAGCGCGGCGCGCGCGGTGACTTCCGCGACGTGCGACTCGGAGCCGGTCGCGCGGAACCAACTCACCGCGAACTCATCGGCGGTGACACAGTGGAGCAACAGGCGGATGCCATCGTCGTAGCGAATGGCGACCTCGCGTGTGCCGCTGCCGACGGAGTCGCGCACGCCGGGTGCGCGCGCCAGTGCGGCGGCGATCGCCTCGGGCTCCCGGACACAGGCCGCGACGATCTCGACTTCGCGCACCGTCTCGCAGTGCCGCCGGATCGCCCCTCCGATCTCCGCGCGGACCACCCCGGGCTGCCGGCGCACCACCGCGAGCAGGCGTTCGGCTTCGGCGCGGCCGTGGGGGAAGAGGATCTGTGCACCCGACTCCTTGAGCCACGCGATGCCGCGCAGTACCTGCTCAGCCGTGCGTGCGCCGAAGCGCGGCAGCTCGGCGAGCCGGCCGTCGCGGGCGGCGTCCTCGAGTGCCTGCAGCGTGTCGATGCCGAGCCCTTCGTGGATGCGCCGGATGCGCGACGGGCCGAGCCCGGGAACACGCAGCATCTCGAACAGACCTTCGGGCGTGCTCTCGCGGAGCCGGTCGAGCAGCGTGGACTCGCCGGTGGAGTTCAGGTCCTCGAGGACCTCGATGACTTCCGGTGCGAAGCGCCTACGATCGCGGCGGAGGAGCTCCGCGACGGGCTGGCTTTCGGAGGACGCGAGCGAGCGCGCGGCATCGGCGAAGGGCGCAGGTACGGCCGGATCCTCACCCTGGAGTTCGAGGAGGGCGACGATCTCGTGCAGGAGGTGTGCGACAGCCTTGGAGTCCACGCCTCAATGTAGCGGGAGGTCCGCCGTGGCGGACATGCCGGCGCGAGAGGGCGCCTGTGGAGCGGCCGTCCGGAGTGTCGGTGCGGGCGGCGGTTCCTCCCATCGCTCACCTCACTCCCGTCCCCTCGGGATCACGTCTCTATTCCCGCATGCTCCCCGAGCTTGTCTATCAACGCGTGGAGCTGCTGCTCCGTGAGATCGATCTCCTGTGCCGCACCTTCGACGTCGAGCAGTCCGGCGCGCATCGAGACGGCGACTTGGTTGAGATAGCGGATCTTCGCGAGGATCTCTTCCGTCTGACGGCGCAGGCCGCGGAACTTTCGCTTCTCTGCGAGGGCGCGCTTGTGCCGCTTCACCATCTCCGGCTCGGTGAGCCGCTTCGTCAGCGCGATGACTTCGTCGCGCGTGCGACCGGGGAAGGCGCCACGGTCCGGGAGGCCCAAGTCGTCCCACGATTCGTCGGCGAACCACAGGCGACCCACATATTCGATCCCGTCGAACACGATGCGGACGGAGACGTTGTAGCGTCGTCCATCGTGCTCGATCGTGCCGACGTGCGGTTGGGTGATCTCGTCCGGCGGAGTCATGTGGGTCGGATCAGTGACTCAGTGTCGTGAAGGAACTCGCGCAGTGCGGAGAACAGCGCCTCTGGTTGCTCAACATACGGCACGTGCCCGCAGCTATCCAGCCAGACCGTCTGCGCGGACAGCGCACGAGCGACCTCGGCGGCCGACGCGAGGGGGATCGGGTCCTGTCTGCCGTGAACGACCAGCGACGGGATGCGAAGGTCACGCACGCCGGGCAGGAGATCGAAGGTCCCCAGCGACTCCCAGATGGATTGTTGGACACGACCCGTGACGCGGAAGGGCGTCAGGTCCCGGGCGCGGACGGGATCGGCGAAGTATCCGGCCACGCTCAGCTCGAACGTCCGCTGCTTGAACGCCTCGGGGTCGCGCTCCCGCAAGCCGCTCGCGGCGAGTGCCTCGCGCAACGCGGCGACCTCCGGTCCGGCCTGTCGACGCGCGAACTCCGCTTCGAACGTGTCGCGGTAGGCGCGCGTCGCCGGCGCCGGACTGATCAGCACCATCCGCCGTGGCACGGGACCAGCGCGGCCTGCAGCGGCCTCGACGGAATAGAGCAGCGCCAACAACGCACCCCACGAGTATCCCACCAGTGTCAGCGGGCCGGGGGCGATCTCGTCGATCACCGACGTGAGATCCTGCACCTGCGTCTGCCACGTGATCGGCGTGCGATCGTCGGTCTTCGAGCGGCCACCGCCACGCTGATCGTAGAAGAGGCACTCGCGGGTCTCCGCCAGCGCGAGCATCTGCGGCAGCAGGTACTCATGGTGCGCGCCGGGTCCGCCGTGCAGCACCAGCATGCGGCTCTCGGGCACCAGCGGCGCGTACCGAGCCCAGTAGAGCGGTACCGGCGTGCTGGTGGTGTAGCCGTCGGACTTCGGTGCGGGGATCGGTGGCATCGTCAGCCGAGGAAGTCGCGCGCGATGCGCGCGGTGTTCGCGTGCACGCGTACGGTGTCGTGGATGTCACGACCATAACCGCCGGCGATGGCGATCGCGACGGGCACCCCGACCGCGCGCGCTGTCTCGAGCACCATGGCGTCGCGGCGTTTGAGTCCGTCGAACGTGAGCGTGAGCCGCCCCAGCGTGTCGCCCTCATGGGGGTCCGCTCCGGCGAGATAGAACACCAGGTCCGGCCTCGACTCGGCGAGCACACCCGGCAGATGGTCCCCGAGTCGCTCCAGGTACTCGCTGTCGCCGGTGCCGTCCTCGAGTTCCACGTCGAGTCGGCCCGCCACCTTCCGGAACGGATAGTTGCGACGGCCGTGCATCGAGAAGGTGAACGCGCGGTCGTCGCCGGCGAACAGCGCATGTGTGCCGTTGCCCTGGTGCACGTCGAGGTCCACGATCGCGACGCGCCCGATGCGTCCCTGCGCGCGCAGTGACGCCGTGGCGATCGCGACGTCGTTGAGCACGCAGAAGCCTTCGCCGTGCGTCGCGAAGGCGTGGTGTGTGCCGCCGGCGAGATTCATCGCGATGCCGACATCGAGTGCGTGAGTGGCCGCTTCGAGCGTGCCGCCGCTCGCCCGCAACGAACGCTCTACCAAGTGCTCACTCCACGGGAACCCCAGCGTGCGTTGTTCGGCACTCGGCATGGTGCCACGCAGGAGTCGTTCGATGTACGCCGTGTCGTGCACCCGGGCGACGTCCTCGAGAGGCACACGCGCGGGGTCGTGCAGGGCATCCGCGCGCACGATCCCGTCTGCGAGAACCGTGTCACGCAGGAGCGCGTACTTGGCGATCGGGAAGCGATGCCCATCCGGGAGCGGGATGACATAGTGCGCACTCGACCAGGCGTGCAGCCCCATCGCGGATCCGTCGCGTGCGCGGTTTGCGATTAGCGCGCGACGGCGCCCTGGCCCTTCACGATGCTTCCGCCCTTCATCACGAAGCTCACGCGCTCCATCGCCTTGATGTCGCGCGTCGGGTCGCCGGGCACGGCGACGATGTCCGCGAGCTTGCCGGCGCTGAGCGTTCCGAGCCGGTCCTGCCACCCGAGCAGCTTCGCCGCGTTGGACGTGCCGGCGACGATCGCTTCCATCGGCGTGAGGCCGCCCCACTCCACCATGAGCGAGAATTCGTGACCGTTCGCGCCGTGTGCCCCCACGCCCGCGTCGGTGCCGAGTGCGATCGGCACACCGGCGGCCTTGGCGATGCGCGTGGCGTTCTGCATCGCCTTGCCGGCGGCGCGCGCCTTCTGCGCGATGAACGGCGGGATGCCGCCGGCGTCCGCCGCGCGGAGCACCGCCTCGCCGGCCATCATGGTCGGCACGAGGAAGGTGCCGCGCTCGGCCATCAGCTTTGCGCCGTCGGCGTCGAGGAACGAGCCGTGTTCGATGCTTGCCACGCCTGCCCGCACGGCGACCTTGATGCCTTCGGTGCCGTGGGCATGCGCGGCGACCTTGCGCTCCAACTTGTGCGCCTCGTCCACCATCGCCTTGAGTTCTTCGTACGTGTACTGCAGCACCCCGACCTCGTCACCGGCCGAGAGCACACCACCGGTCGCACAGGTCTTGATGGCCCCCGCGCCGTACTTCACCTGGTAGCGCACGGCCTTCACGATCTCGTCCACGCCATCGGCGATGCCGGTCTCCGGTGTGCCGTCGGCGAGTCCGGGCCTGTAGTTGTTCTCGTCGCAGTGCCCGCCCGTGATGCCGAGTGAGTGGCCGGAGGGCTGGATGCGCGGACCCTGGACGTACCCGTCCTCGATCGCGCGCATGAGGGCGACGTCGTGGAAGTCGCCCGTCCCCACGTTCCGGACGCTGGTGAACCCGGCCATCAGCGTGCGGCGTGCATGCTCCGCGCCGACGATCGCGCCATAGCCGACGAAGTCGCGCGTGCGCTGCTCGGCGGAGCCGCGGTCTTCGAGCGCCCGGCCGAAGAAGTGGACGTGCGCGTCGATGAGCCCCGGCAGCAGGGTCACATCGCCCAAGTCGATGCGCTGTGCTCCTGCGGGGACGCGCACCGCGCTCTCCGCGCCAACGGCGATGATCTTGTCGCCTTCGATGACCACTACGACGTTCGTCACCACCGCCGCACCGGTCCCATCGACCAGACGGGCCGCGCGAAGCACCGTCGCACGGGGCGCGGACGTGGCCTGAGCGAGCAATGGTGTGGCGAACACCGTACCGACGGCGAGCGGGAGGAGGGTGCTGGCGAGGAGACGGCGCATGCGGGGCTCCGTTCGGGTGGGATCGCGTGTGCGTGATAGTGCGGCGCGCGCGACCCGCGTATGTTACCCGGACACCGGAGGCGACACCAGCACGACATGACCGACTCCTCGCCCACCCCACCGCCGTCGCTCGTCGAGCGCTTCGCCGCGCTCGTCGGACTCATGGCGTCGTCACCGCAGGCGGCGGTGGAGCAGCGGGAGCTCGCGCGCACAGTCGTCGAGTCGGCCAAGAAGAAGGCGGCCACGCTGGCGCTCACCGACGGCGTGCTCGTCGTGGACGGCGGTCCCTCCCATGACGGCCTCAAGGACCTCGCCGCGCGCCTCTCCAAGTGCGGCGTGATCGAACTCGCGATCACGGATCGTGCGGCGCTCGCAGACGTCCTCGACTTGGCGCGCATGCTCGTGACGGTTCCAGGCGAGGCCGATCCCCCGTCCAGGTTCGCCGCGCGCGCAGCGGTGCTCGACTCGCGCGCATTCCCGCGCAAACTCGTTCCGCGCACGACGGCGTTGCCTGACGCGCTCTACACGCCGCCCAAGCGCACCAGCGGGACGTCGCCGATCGTCGAAGGGGGTTCGGCACCGCGACCGAAGCCGATCGTCGAAAGGTCATCGGCACCACGACCGAAGCCGATCGTCGAAGCACCGTCGGCTCCGCGACCGAAGCCCGTCGCAGAAGGCGCGTCCGCCCCGGCGCCGAAACCGGTCGGCGAGGGCCCGTCCGCACCGCGTCCGTCCTCCCGAACGCCGGCGCGTGGATCCATCGGCACGCCATCACACGGCATCAACGCGTTCACGACCATCAATCCCGCGACGCCGAGCCCGCAGTCAGAGCTCGTCGAGGAACCGATCGAGATGCCGGTGCCCTCGCACCCGGCCCTCGCTGCAGCCATGGACGCGATGGAGCTCGCCGACAGCAGGACCGCGTTCGTCGCGACGCTCGATCAGTTCGTGCTCCTCTGCGATCTCGCGTTCCGGCAAGGACGGTTCTACGACCTCATCGAGGCGATGATCGCGCTGATCGCCATCGAGCAGCATCAGAACGAGATGTACAACTCCGATGATCGTCGACAGGCGTTCAGCTACGCGCTGCGTCGACTCGCGGATCGTACCGTGGTCGTCCGACAGATCGCCGTGCTGCGTCACGAGCGCTGGGACGATCCGGTCGCGTCCAACCGACTGCAGACCATCCTCACGCGTCTCGGGGCGGATGGAGCCGAAGCGATGATCGACGAGTACGTGGCGTCGAAGACCGCCGAGATACGTCGTCGCTGCCTCGAAGCGTTGCGGGGACTGCCGCGGACGCACGACGCACTCCTCGCGCTCGCGCGCGACACTCGCGATCTCATGGTCCGTCAGGCCGCCGCCATCCTCGGCGAGCTTCGTGACCCGCGCGGCGAGACCATCCTGCTCGAGTTGATCCACCATCCCGACGCGCGGACGCGTCGTGCCGCGGTGCGCGCACTCGGACAATTCGACTCGCTCATGGGCTTCGACGCGATCGGGCTCGCGCTCGAGGATGAGTCACCGCTGGTGCGCCACCGCGCGGTCGCGACCGTCGCCGCGAAGAAATCACCACGTGGACTCGCCTTGCTCATGCCCGTACTCGAGAAGGAGCGGGACCGCGAGGTCCTCTACTCCGCCATCAGCGCGGTGGGTGCGATCGGCTCGCCCGAGGCCGCGCAGCTGTTGATCAAGATGGCCGAGGGCGAGGGGGCACACCCACAGCGCAAGAACGCCGCTCTCCGCATCCAGGCGTGCACGGCGCTCGTGGCCATCCGCTCGCCGCAGACCATGACGGCAGTTCAGGCGCTGCGCAACGATCGCGACCGCGAGGTGCGTGAAGCATCGGTGCGGCTGGTCGCTCAAGCCCAACGCCGGTCGACCAGCACCGGCATGCCGGCGATCAACGTGCCGTGAAGTCGGTCTGCTTCGTGACCGCTTTGCAGCTGGCCGCGATCAACGTCGCCGCGTGATCCAAATCGGTCAGGCTCACCATCTCGTTGGGTGAGTGCATGTAGCGGTTGGGTACCGAGATCAAAGCCGTCGCCACACCACGCCGCGCAAGGTGGATCGCGTCGGCATCGGTGCTCGTCTCGCGACCGGCCGCATGAAGCGTGAACGGGATCCGCATCGACTCCGCCGTGTCGCGCACGATGCGGAACGCCACCGGTGAGACCACCGAACCACGCGTGAGCACCGGCCCGCTTCCGAGCTTGGAGTCGCCAAGTTCCTTCTTCTCGACGCCCGGGTGATCGGTCGCGAAGGTGACGTCGACGACGATCGCCATCGCCGGGTCCACGCGCTCTCCGGCGACGCGCGCGCCGCCACCGTGATAGCCGATCTCCTCCTGCGTGGTCGCGACAGCCACTACGCGCGCCTCCCCGGGATCGGCCGCGTAGCGTCGCAGCGCCTCGAGTACCACGAACGCGCCGATGCGGTCGTCGATCGAGCGCGAGACGATGCGGTCGTTGGGGAAGTCGAGCGTGCGCTGGTCGATCACGCCCGCGTCGCCGATCGAGAGCAGCGCCTCCGCCTGCGCGCGCGTCGAGCATCCGATGTCGACCCAGAGGTCGGTCATCTTCGACGCCTTCTCGCGGTCCTCGGTCTTCAACAGATGAATCGGCTTCTTGCCCACGGCGCCGAGTACCTCGCCGTTGCGACCCATGAAACGGATGCGCTGTGCCACCAGTACCTGTGGATCCCATCCGCCGATCGGCCCGATGTAGGCGTAGCCGTCGTCATCGATGTAGGTGACGATCACGCCGATCTCATCGATGTGGCCGGCCAGCATGATGGTGGGCGATCCCTTGGGATTCACCACCGCCATGGAGTTGCCGTGCGCGTCAGCATGCACCTCGGCGGCGAAGGACGTGGCCTCGTCACGCCAGACCTTGGCGGCGGCCGCCTCGTAGCCGGAGGGACCGGGGGTGTCGAGGAGCTGCTTAAGAAAGGTGACCGCGGAGGGCTTGAGCATAGAAGGGATCGACGGGCGTGAAAAGCGTGGGATTGAAGAGCCGCGCGAAGACCTCGACTCCATCGACGAGACGCGGACCAGGACGACTGGCGAGCGCGTTCGCATCAACGGCGAACACCCGCCGATCGGACGCCCAGGCCCATTCGGGGAGCGAGAGCAGCCGCTCGCCCTCGGTGACGGACCCGTCAAGGTCGAAGCCACAGGGCGCGATGAGGATCACCTCGGGGTCGGCCTCGCGCACCGCGTCGATTGTGACGACGACGGAGTGCTCACCCGGCTTCGCGAGCACGTCGACGCCGCCGGCGCGTCGCACCATCTCGGGCACCCAATGGCCCGCTGCGTAGATCGGATCGCCCCATTCGATCACCGCGACGCGCGGCCGAGGCGCTCTCGCGGTCTTGAGCGTCACGTGTACGGACTCCATCCGCGCGCGCGCGCCGGCGAGGAACTCTTCGGCTTCGTCGGCGAGGTCCATCGCCGTGGCCACATTGCGGATGTCATCGAGCACACCGTCGAGAGACGTCGCCGAGAGGGTGATCACGCGCGGTACGGGATCGAGCTGCGAGGCCAACGCACGCACGTCGCCCTCCATCACCGCACAGACCTCACAGAGCGCCTGCGTGAGGATGAGATCCGGATGCAGCGCGCGGATTCGGTCCTCGTGTAGCGTGTAGAGTGGTGCGCCGCTCTGGGTGATCTCCCGCACCTGCGCGTCGATCACACCGGGTGCGGCGCGGTCGTCGATCGACGTGCGAGTGACACGGACGCGCGAATCCACGACACGCGGGTAGTCGCAGGCATGTGTGACGCCGACCAAATGCTCCATCCCGCCGAGTGATGCAACGATTTCGGTCGCACTCGGCAGCAGCGAGATCACGCGCATCAGCTACGCGCTCGCGGAATGGGGAGGATCATCAGCACGGCGATGAATGCCACCATGCCCACCGCCATCGTGCTCAACGGGGCGCCCATGAAGTGCTGCACGGTTCCCAAGAGCGCGACGCCTTCGCCGAACGCCCAGCCGACGATGAGCATCATGCCTTTCTGCCGGTCCGCCGCCGCGTCCACGCGACCACGCAGGAAGAGCGCGGCGGCCACCGAGAACGCCGCAAGAGCCCACAACACGTAGCGCAGGTTCCCGAGCACTTCCGGTGCGGCGAAACCTGCGTTCATGCCCTGCGAGCGCTGGAAGGTGACGATCGCCGCGAAGGCACCCACACCCGCCATCAGCGCGGTGCGGATGATGAACAGCTGCTTGGACGGCATCGCGATCACTTCCGCTCGTAGACCTTCACGCCGCCCACCCACGTCGAGAGAACTTTCGACTCGGAGAGCACGGCGTCAGGCACGCGAAGGATATCCTGATTGAGCACCACGAAGTCGGCGCGCTTGCCGGCGGCGAGCGAGCCCAGCTCGTTCTCCTGGAAAGCGGCGTACGCCGGCCAGAGCGTCATCGACTTGAGTCCTTCCTCGCGTGTCATCTTCTGTTCCGGATACCAGCCACCCGCCGGCCAGTTGCGCGCGTCCTGCCGCGTCACGCTCGCCTTGAACGAGATGAGCGGGTTCACGTACTCGACGGGGAAGTCCGAGCCGTTGGGGATGATCACGCCGCTCTCCAGCAACGACCGCCAAGCGTAGGCGCCGCGCAGCCGCGTCTCGCCGAGTCGGTTGCCCGCCCAGTACATGTCACTGCTCTGGTGCGACGCCTGCATCGACGGGATCACGCCCAACTCGGCGAAGCGCGGTATGTCGTCCGAGTGCAGGATCTGCGCGTGCTCCACGCGGAAGCGATGGTCGGCCGTGGGTTTGGCATTGAGTACTTCGGCATACGAGTCGAGCACCAAGCGATTGCCACGGTCGCCGATCGCGTGGGTGTTCACCTGAAAGCCGGCGCGGAGGGCCTTGGTCGCGACGTCCTTGATGTGCGCGGGTGCGGAGACGAGCAGCCCGTTCGTCTTGGGGTCGTCCGAGTACGGCTCCAGGAGCGCGGCGCCGCGAGAGCCTAGCGCACCGTCCTGATACAGCTTGATGGAGCGCACCCACAGCATGCCGTTGTGGAGGCCGCTCTGTGGTCCGCGCTTGAGCCACGCGTCGATCGTCGGCGCGTGGTCGGAGATCATCGCGTAGAGCCGGATGTTGAGCGCGTTCTCCCGGCCCAGTTCCTCGTAGAGCTCGAGTACCTGCGCCGAGGTGCCGGCATCGTGCACACCGGTGAGCCCCCACCGATGCATCTCGGCGATCGCGGCCTTGATGTTCTCCTTCACTTGGGCGCGTGTCGGCCCCGGGATGGAGCGTTCGACCAGCCCTTGTGCGTTGTCGACGAGCACGCCGTCAGGATTGCCTTGGGCGTCGCGGATTATCTGTCCACCGCTGGGGTCCTTGGTGGCACTGGTCACGTTCGCCCGCTGGAATGCGAGCGCGTTCACGAGTCCGGCGTGACCGTCCACGCGCTCGAGGAACACCGGATGGTCCGGTACCGCACGCGAGAGCTCGGCCTGCGATGGCCAGCGGGTGTCGCCCCAATCGTTCTGGTCCCATCCGCGTCCGACGATCCACTCGCCCTTCGGCGTGGACTTCGCGCGTTCGACCACGCGCTCGATGACCTGCGCGTACGACGTGGTGCCAACGAGGTCGACATTGCGCAGCGAGGAGCCTAGCCCGGCGACGTGCGCATGAGCATCGGTCATGCCGGGGATGACGGTGCGGCCGTCGAGGTCCAGCGTCTGCGTGCCGCTGCCGATCAGGGCGCGGGCACCGGCGCGGTCGCCCACGAACACTACGCGTCCGCCGCGGATCGCCATCGCGTCGACCACGGGCCGTGCGCCGTCGCTGGTGTAGATGCGGCCGTTCAGTACGACGAGGTCGGCGGGCTGTTGTTGGGCGACGGCGGGAGAGGCCGCCAAGGACGACATGGACGACAATGCGGCGATTGCGGCGGTCCGCGAGAGTGCGGAACGGAGACGGGGCATCGGAAGGATCCGGTCGGAAGTGAAGCAGACGGTGATAGACTGATACTCGCCGACGAGAACGCGCCGCGCCAGTCTTGCGCTGAGGCCCGCTACCGACACTTTCCAGCTACGATGAGAATCCTCCTCGCCGGCCTCGGTGCCGTCGGCTCCGCCGCCGCGTGGCGTCTCGCAGAACTCGGCCACTCCGTCGTCGCGTTCGACCGGTTCGCCCCGCCGCACCCGCACGGCTCCACGCACGGCGACTCCCGCATCACGCGCGTGACCGCGTGGGAGGGACCCGAGTACGTCCCGCTGGTGCAGCGTGCGTTCGCGTTGTGGCCCGAACTCGAACGGCATGCGGGTGAACGTCTGTTCGTCCGCACCGGTGGTGTGTTTCTGGGTCCGGCGTCCGACCGCCTCATCGCGGGGTCGCGCACGAGTGCGCTCCCGCATGCGGTGCCATTCGAGGATCTGAGCGCCGCTGCGGTGCGTGAGCGCTGGCCCTGGCTCACGCCCAGCGCACAGCAAGTGGGCTTCTTCGATCCCGGCGCGGGCATGCTGTTCCCCGAACGCATCGTGCGCGCCGAACTGGCCCGCGCCCGCGCACTGGGCGCCGAGTTGCATCTCGACGAACCGGTGCTCTCGTGGCGCGCGGATGGTGCGGGCGTCGAGGTGCGCACCGCACAGGGGACGTACTCAGGGGACCGACTCATTCTTGCCACCGGGGCCTGGATGCGAACGGAACTCGCCGCGCTCGGTGTCGCGCTCGAGGTTGAGCGACTCACGCTGCATTGGTTCGCGGAGCAATCGGCGCGGCCCTTCGGTCCGGAATCCACGCCGATCCTCGTCATGGCCGACGAGGTCACGCACGCGACCGCTGTGTTCCCTGCGCTCGACGGCGCGATCAAGGTTGCGACCCACGGCGGTGGTGCGTTCGTCACCGCGGAGACGGTCGATCGCACGATCCAGCTGAAGGAGATCGCCTCGGCACGCGCGGTACTCGATCGGTTCGTCCCAGGAGTCGCTGGCGCGCACCTGCGATCGACGACGTGTCTCTACACCAACACGCCGGACGGTCAGTTCATCCTCGACCGGCATCCCGCGCACCCGCAGGTGGTGCTGGGCAGTCCCTGCAACGGGTTCGGCTTCAAGTTCTCGGCCGCGAGCGGCGAGGCGCTCGCGCGGCTGGCTACTGATAGTCACGTCGCGGACTACGCGCCGTGGAGCGTAAGACGGCTCATGTGAAACGGGGCAGCGACCATGTCGCTGCCCCGTTTCACATGTCTCAGAGCGTCCGGATTACTTCTGCTTCCTTCCCACCCACGCCGCGCGGAACGCCAGCTGCGCCGCAGTCGGCGTCATGGCTGCGTCCTCGAACGCGATCACCTCGACGCGCGGATTCGCCCGCAGCGTCAACATCGCCGCCTTCTCGCCTGCACGCCCGCGCCAGGTCACCCGCACCTGATCGCCGGGCTTCTTCGCTTCGATCGCCGCGCGGACATCCTGCTGCGTCGCAATCGACTTGCCATCGATCGTGAGGACCCTGTCACCCGCCGAGAGGCCGATGTTATTCATCGGCGAGCCGATCTGCGTGGGGCCGGCGACGATGACTTCGCCTTCGGACGCGGACAGCGGCGCGTCGCCCATCCATGCGCGCCCGTCGGCCGACTTTCGCACGAGGAAGCCGGCTCGCGCGAGCAACGCCGGGTAGTCGGGCAACTCGCTCCCCACCACATAGCGCGCAAAGAAGTCCTTCGCGAACGCAGTGTCGCCGGTCACTTCGGCGAGGGCGGCCTCGGCGTCGGCCACCGTGTAGCTCTTCGCCGGTGCGAGGTCCGCCGTCTGGTTCTTCCCGAACCGCTTCCACATCTCGCGCATGAAGTCGTCGAGTGTGACCTGCGGCGTGCGCGCGCGGAGCGTCAGATCCAGCGCGATGCCCAGTGCCTCGCCGTACGTGTAGTACGAGATGAACGTGTTCGCGCGGTTGTTGGGGTCGATCGACACCGCCGCATCGACGAACGGCGCCTGCTGACTCATCGATACCGCGCCGCCGTAGTTGCGCGCCGGGCTCGTGGTGAGCGTGTTCACCGCACCGGTCAGCCGCTGCGCGTACTGCCCGGGCGTGATGATCCCCCCGCGTGCGATCACCAGCACGCCGTAGTAGTTGGTGAATCCCTCGGCGAGCCAGAGCTCGCTCGAGAAGTTCGCCTCGGTGAAGTCGAACGGCTCGAGTGTCTTGGGCCGGATGCGCTCGACGTTCCATGCGTGGAAGAACTCGTGTGATACCGTGCCGAGCAGTTGCAGCTGTGCCTGCGCGAGCGACCCGCTACTGGTGAGCGACGTGGAGTTGCGATGTTCCATGCCGTCACCGGCGCAGTTGGAGCGGTAGCAGGCGATGAACGTGTACGTGCCGTAGTCGAACGCCGGAAGCTCCCCGAACACCGCAGCCATCTCGTTCACCACGCGTTTGGTGAGTTCCGTGTACGCCGTCACCTGCTCGGCGGTGCCGGTGTGGTTCACGGCCAGGCGGACGGTCTGTGTGCGGCCGCCGCTGGTCACTGGCCATTCGCGGATGTCGAGCGCGCCCAAGTGCGTGGGCGAATCCATGAAGTACTGGAAGTTCGGCGCGCGGAACGTCTCCGGATCGCTCGTGGGCTGCAACTGCGTGGCGATCTTCCACGAGGGGTCCGGGCGATGGAAGGTCACCTGGATGGGCCGCGTCATGAGGGCAGGCGACCACGCGAAGGTGGCCGGGATGTTCAGATGGGCGCGTGTATCGTCGATGCCGGCGTAGGTACCGTCGGCGCGATCGGCGTAGAGCGTGTAGCTGAACACCACCTCGCCGGTATGTCCGGTGACGGTCCAGTCGTGCGGCGACACGCGCGTGATTCGTAGCGGCCGGCCGCCAGCGTCGACCGCCTTCACCGAGTAGACGTTCTTGGCGAACTCGTGCAGGGCGTATCGACCGGGCGAACTGCGCGACATCCGGACGCGGAGAGGTCCGAGTGGCACCGCGCGGAAGCGCACCGTGACTTCGCCCTCGCGATGCACGGCGCGCGGGAATGCGATGTCGTAGGAGATGGTGTTCGGAGTCTGCGGCGCAGGCACCTGCGCACGGAGATCGGGCGCGGTCGCGAACACCGCCGCGGTCGAGAGCGCTGCGAAGAAGGCGGCTGCGCGGGGCAGGGTGCGAGTCGAGGCAATGACAGTCATGCGTGCAAGATCGACCCATCCGGCTCGCCACGCCACTGCAATGGCCGCCGCGCAGTGACCGGCCCGTGACGCGGCGTGACTTCCCGGCGCGGAGGGGGTACGCGAACTTCTCCCCATGCGCCTCGCGTCTCTCGTACTGTTGGCCCTCGCCCTGATCGGCCCGACGTCCGCGCCAGGAGCGCGGTCGACTCGCGCGCCCCAGCGCCCGAGCACACGGATGCCGAACCCGCAGGTCATCGCGCATCGGGGAGCATCATGGGACGCGCCCGAACACACGTTCGTGGCGTGGGATCTCGCACTCGAGTCCGGGGCCGATTGGATCGAGCAGGACCTGCAACTCACGCGCGACGGCGTGCTGGTGGTCTTCCACGACGACTCGCTCGACCGCGTGGCTCGGGGCCCCGTCGCCGACTGCAGCGGCACCATCCGGAGCAAGACCCGCGCACAGCTCCGGCGCTGCGACGTCGGCAGCTGGTTCAGCGCCAAGTTCCCTGCGCGCGCCAAGGCCGGCTTCGCCGCGCAGCGGATCCCCACCCTCGATGACGTGCTCGCACGGTACCGACGCCGAGCCAAGTTCTACATCGAGCTCAAGGCGCCCGAGGAGGCGCCGGGCATGGAGCAGGCGCTGCTCGCCGCGCTCACTCGGCACGGTCTCGCCGCCGACTCTGCCTCACGCGCCCGTGTGATCGTGCAGAGCTTCAGTGCGGCCAGTCTCCAGCGATTCGCCGCCATCGCACCGGGCTACACGCTCGTGCAACTGCTTGGCGACCGCCTCGACGAAGCGACGCTCGACGCCGAGCTCACCCGCATCGCGCGCTACGCACAGGGTATCGGGCCGTCTCGGCGACATGTGCATCGGACCCTCATCGACAAGGCACACGCGAAAGGCCTCGTCATCCACCCGTACACGGTGAACGACGAGGCCGAGATGCGGCGGTTGCTCTCACTCGGGGTCGACGGGATGTTCACCGATCGACCGGGTCAGCTCCGGCGCCTGCTGCCCTACTGAGCTTCTTCGCGCGCCTCACGCAGTAGCGCGATCGCCGAGGTGTTCACCGCGACATCACCGATCTCGGTATTGTCGGGCAGGAGTGTGGCTCGCGAGATGCCCGCGAACTTGCCGCAGTGCGAGAGATAGTCGCTGATGCGCTGCATGGGAGCCAGGTGGAGCACGCCCTTGATCGACTTGCCGCCGATCAAGTGCAACTCCACCTCTCGCTCGCCGGAGCCCTGACCCGACGGCCCCACCACCTGCAGGTCGTCGTCGGGCGCGCTGACGAGCACCATGAGGTCCGTCTGGGCGATGAGATGCCCGGTCGGCTCCTTGAGCTTGGGCCGGTGTGCATCCACCATGTTCATCCAGCCGCCTTT
Organism: Gemmatimonadaceae bacterium; assembly: GCA_046153705.1. GTDB lineage: Bacteria > Gemmatimonadota > Gemmatimonadetes > Gemmatimonadales > Gemmatimonadaceae > Pseudogemmatithrix. The sequence goes on along the minus strand of JBJXGK010000027.1, from coordinate 13,258 downwards.
GCGGCTAGTGAGGAACGACACGAGCGACATGTCCTCGCCGATGAAGATGGTGCCCTCGACGAGGGAACCATCACGCATCACGACGTGGAGGCGCTTGTTCTCCTGCGCGCGATTTCGGACGACTGGAGCGGTCATTGGTCGGTGAGGGTTGGGTCCGAGAGTAAGGACGAACGAGCCCCCTGAGACGGCACGGAAGGGGATACCGGGGTACCACGTGGCCCGGAGGGGGCGCCGCGCGTCCCCCTTCTGCGGCACCCCTCCCAGTCCCGTCGATTCTCCTCGCATGCCCTCTGCGCGTTTCCTCGCCCCCGACCGCCGCTCCGGTCGCTGGACCCATGTTCCGGCGGCGCTCTTCATCGCTCGCGCGTTGGTGCTCGTGGCGGCGCTCTCCGACGCGCCGGCGCTCGCGGCCCAGACCGTCGATCGCGCTCCGCGCTCCGCCCTCATCTCCGCGCTCCGCTTCGACGTCACGCTCGGCGCCGAAGAAGCACTGCTCCAACAACTCAAGGTCCGCGCGCGCTTCAAGGTCGAAGGCCGCACGCCCGTGTTGCTCTCGATGGCGGCCTGGACGCCGGGCGCCTACGAGATCGCCAACTTCGCGCGCCACGTCTCGCTGTTCAGTGCCAAGCAGAACGGCAAGGAACTGCAATGGGACAAGTCCGACCCCGACACGTGGCGCATCGTGCCGAGCACGCGCGGCGAGGTGGAGGTCACGTACCAAGTGCGGGCCGATACGCTCGACAACGCGCGCGCCTGGACCCGTGAGGACTTCGGATTCTTCAACGGCACCACCACCTTCCTGTTCGTCGAGGGCCAACCCAACACGCCGGCGACGGTGCAACTCCATACCGAACGCGATTGGCTCGTCGCCACCGGGATGACACCCGGCGACTCCGCGCGCCGCTACACCGCGCGCGACGTCCACGACCTGCTCGATCATCCGTTCTTCGTCGGTCGCTTCACGCTCGACAGCGCACTCGTCGCCGACAAGTGGATGCGGTTGGCCACCTATCCGGCCACTTCGTTCACCGACCAACAGCGTGCCAAGCTGTGGGATGCGTTGCGCCGCAGCGTCGAGCCGCTGGCCAAGGTCTTCGGCGAGGTGCCGTGGAGATCGTACACGGTGCTCCAAGTCGCCGATTCGGGATTCGGCGGCATGAGCGCGCTCGAACACACCGAGAGCGAACTCGCCATCGTCGGCGCGGAGTACATCGACGAACCGTTCGTCGTCGCGGTGCACGTGCATGAGGTCGTGCACGCATGGAACGTGAAGCGGCTGCGCCCTGCGGACCTCGTGCCCTATCGCTACGATGCCATGCAGCCGACCACCTGGCTCTGGATGAGCGAGGGCATCACCGACTACTACTCCGATCTCGCCCAAGTCCGCAGCGGTCTCATCGACGAAGCGGGATTCCTCGCCACGACACTCGGGAAGATCGATCACACGAACGCGGTGCCTACCGTCGCACTCGAGGATGCCTCGCTCCAGTCCTGGCTCGGCATGAGTGATGGCACCGACGACATCTACTACGACAAAGGCTCCCTCGCCGGCCTCGCGCTCGACATCATCATCCGCAACGCGTCCGACAACGCCCGTTCGCTCGACGACGTGATGCGCGAACTCTGGAACGGGCCCTACAAGGCCGGACGCGGTTTCTCGAGCGACGAGTTCTGGAACGCCGCCACGCGCGCCGCGGGAGGAAAGGCGCTCGGCGGCTTCGCACAGCGATACATCGACGGCCGCGAGGCGATGCCCTGGGACAAGTTGCTGCCGCTCGCCGGATGGCGCGTCGTCAGCGATTCCGTGAGCGAGCCGCGGCTCGGCGCGCTGCTTCGTGCGGATTCGCTTGGTGTGCGGGTGGACGCACTCGACCCACAGGGCGCCGGCGTCCGTGCAGGACTCGAGATCGGTGACATCATCACCGCCATCGGCGGCCGCTCCACACTCGATCCCACGTTCGGCGAGCGCTGGCGCGAGTTCTGGGGCAAACGCCCCGGCGCGGTGATGACACTGGACGTACGTCGGAACACTAACACGCTCCAACTCGATGCGATCGTGGAAGTGACCACACTCATCGACACGCACATCGCGCCCGACCCCGAGGCGAGCGAGAAGGCGCGTCGGATACGCGCCGGGATCCTGCGCGGGCGCTGAGCAGCGCCCGGCAGCCACTCTCGTACTCAGCGCCCGGTCTTGAACTTCAGGTAACGCTCCACCACGGTCGCGTCCCGCGGCGGACGCGGCTTGGCGAGTTCGCGCTCCACCTCGTCGATCTCACGCGGGACTCCAGCCGACGCGCGCACCACGCCGCTCGACGTCACGAGGTAGTCATCCTCGATTCGCACGCCGATGTTCGCATGCCTCGTTACCGTGGCGCCGATACGTGACTTGAGCTCGCGGTTGCGCGGCGTGTCGGGGATGATGTCGAGCAGGTTCTCGCGCACGTAGATACCGGGCTCGATGGTGAACGCACTGCCCACCTCGAACCGTCCGAGCCGCGAGTACTGATCCGGGTCGTGCACAAGCAGACCGATGCCGTGGCCGAGCCCGTGCATGTAGTAGAGACCGAGTTGCGGGCAACTGCGCGGAGACTCGGCGCTGCCGCAGTCGTAGGTCGCCATCGTCGACTCGATCAGGCCCACCTCTGCGAGCCCAGCCGCGAGCACGGCGGTCGCGGAGTCGCTCATCGCGCGCGACGGGCCACCAACGCGGATCTGCCGCTCTGCAGCCTTCTGCGCGTTCAGGACGATGGAATAGATCGCCCGCTGCTCGAGCGAGAACTTCCCGCTCACCGGTACCGTGCGCGTGATGTCCGCCGCGTAGCCGTCGAAGTACGAGGCCATATCCATCACGATCACCTCGCCGGCCTTCGCCACGCGGTCGTTGCGGTTGTAGTGCAGCGTGGTCGCGTTGGGCCCGGATCCCACGATCGAACCATAGGATGGTCCGTCGCCGCCCTCGCGCCGCCAGGTGTACTCGGCCAGCGACTGCAGTTCGAACTCCGCCATGCCCGGCTGCACTGCGCGCATCACCGCGAGGTGCCCCCGGGCACTGATCTCCGATGCGATCCGGATGCGGTCGAGTTCGGCCGGGCTCTTGGTTCCGCGCAGCTTCTCCACCTCACGGCGGAAGTCAGTTACCTTCACGCCGGGCTTCTGCGCCGTCAGTCCGTCGATGAACTGATCGTGCATGGAGCGTTCGGTCATGCGCGCGCCGATATCGCCGGTGACCAGCAGCGTGGTCTGGGTCTGCAGGATCGAGTCGAGCACCGAGCGCAGCACGGAAGCGTCGCGTCCTTCCATGCCGAGCGTCTCACGGACGCCGCCGATGCCGAGGCGCGCACCGGTCCAGACTTCCTGTGCCGGGTTCTTTCCGCGCACGAAGAGCAACTCGCGACTCGAGCTGCCCGACTTCACGATCACCAGCGCCGCGCCCGGTTCGTCGAAGCCCGTGAGGTAGCGGAAGTGGACCTGTTGATGAAACGGGATGAAGTCCGGCACCGGCTCGCCTCCGCCGAGCGCGAGCAACACACCGTCTGGCATCGCATTTACCACCGCCGCACGGCGCGCGGCGAACTCGGACTGCGCGATCTGGGCGGCGAGCGGACCGGCCATCAACACGAGTGGAATCAGCGAGAGCAAGAATCGGACGGGACGGCGCACGCAAGACTCCGAGAAGGCGATGGAAGGCTGAATGCTGGGGCCGGCTCCGCGGTACTCTGCAGCCTCCGCACCTGAGGAAGATGCGGGATCAGCGCCTGCCGCGCACCCTCGGGCGCGGAGAGCACGGCCTCCTCCAGCGGACCCGGCCTCGGGGGCGTAGACTATGGTTGCTACCCTCTTCCACCGGAGTCGAACCACGATGTCCCGTCGGATCCCCACCCTCGGTCGCGCCCTCGCCCTCACGGCGCTCCTCGCCCTTCCGCTCGCCGCCCAGCAGCGGCTGACGTCGCCGAAGGAGTTCTTCGGCCACGAGATCGGCGCTGACTATCAGCTACCGAACTACACCAAGTTTGTCGAATACTGGATCAAGCTCGCCAACGAGTCCGATCGCATGGAGCTCGACACCATCGGCTTCACCGCCGAAGGTCGCCCGCAGCTCATGGCGATCGTCTCGAGCCCGGAGAATCTCCGCAATAGAGAGAAGTACCGCCGCATCGCCGAGCAGCTGGCGCGCGCGGAGGGCATCAGCGACGCGCAGGCGCGCCAGCTCGCGAAGGAAGGCAAGGGCATCGTGTGGATCGACGGCGGCCTTCATGCCACCGAGGTGCTCGGTGCACAGCAGCTGATCGAGACCAACTGGCAACTCGTCTCGGGCGACGACGAGGAGACGACGAAGTTCCGCAACGACCTCGTCGTCGTGATGGTGCACGCGAATCCCGATGGCATGGAGTTGGTGAGCAACTGGTACATGCGCGAGTCCAACCCGCGCCAGCGCACCGTGGGCTCGGTGCCGCGGCTCTACCAGAAGTACATCGGCCACGACAACAACCGTGACTTCTATCTCGCCTCGCAGCCCGAGTCGGAGAACATGAATCGCGTGTTGTACCAGGAGTGGTATCCGCAGGTGATGTACAACCATCACCAGACGGGCCCGGCCGGCTCCGTGATGTTTGCGCCGCCGTTCCGCGATCCCATGAACTACAACCTGCATCCGCTCATTCGCACCGGGCTCGATGTCGTCGGTAGCGCGATGCACAACCGTTTCGTCACCGAGGACAAGGGTGGCGTGGTGATGCGTGCCACCACCGGCTACTCCACGTGGTGGAACGGCGGACTCCGCACCACCGCGTACTTCCATAACGTCATCGGCCTGCTCACCGAGACCATCGGCAGCCCCACACCGATCGAAGTGCCGTTCATCGCCAACCGGCAGATCGCCAGCGCGGACGTCCCGCTCCCGGTGAAGCCAGGCCCATGGAAGTTCCGGCAGTCGGTCGACTACTCGGTGACTGCGAATCGCGCGGTGCTCGATGTCGTCGCGCGAAACAAGGAGCACTTCCTGTACAACATCTGGAAGATGGGCAACGACCAGATCGCCAAGGGCAATCGCGATAGTTGGACGATCTGGCCGAAGCGGATCGAAGCGCTGCAGGCGCGTCTGGCCGCGGAGTCTGCGCAGCGCGCGGGCGCCGGGCCTCAAGGCGGTGGCGGCGGGTTCGGTGGCGGTGCCGGAGCGCGCAGTGGTGAGGGGGCGCAGCAAGCGATGGCCCTGCTGAACGACCCCGCGCGCCGCGATCCGCGCGCGTATGTGATCCCGTCCAACCAGGCCGACTTCCCGACCGCGGTGAGGTTGATCGTCGCATTGCAGAAGAACGGCATCGACGTGCACCGCGCCACCGCAGCCTTCTCGGCTGGCGGCAAGCAGTACCCGGCAGGATCGTACGTCGTGAAGACCGGCCAGGCGTTCGGTGTGCACGTGCTCGACATGTTCGAACCGCAGGATCACCCGAACGATTTCCGCGTCCCGGGCGGCGCGCCGACGCCGCCGTATGACAACGCCGGTTGGACGCTCGCCATGCAGATGGGTGTGGAGTTCGATCGTGTGATGGATAACGTCTCTGGTCCGCTCGAGAAGATCGCGCCCGACAATCGTGTGAAGCCGATGGCGGGTACGGTGGCGAGTGGTGCCGCTTGGGCGCTGTCCGGTGCGACCAACGACGCGTTCGTCGCGGTCAATCGCCTGCTCAAGGCCGGCGCGACGGTCTCGCGCAAGGCCGATGGCACCTGGATCATCGCCAACAACGGCACGTCCAGGCCGATCGTCGAGAAGGCGGCGCGTGATCTGGGTCTCTCGTTCACGGCCGGCAACACCAGCGGGGCGCAGCCGGTAAAATCCATGCGCGTGGGCCTCTGGGATCGCTTCGGCGGCTCGATGCCGAGTGGCTGGACGCGGTGGCTGCTCGAGCAGTACGAGTTCGATTTCTCGATCGTGTATCCGCAGGAGATCGACGCCGGCAACTTGAACGCGAAGTACGACGCGTTGGTGTTCGTCGATGGTGCGATCCCGGCCAAGCGCACGGGTACGCCGCCGGGTGGCGGCCGCGGCTTCGGTGGCGGTGGTGGCGTCATCGACACCGCCGCACTGCCGGCTGAGTGGCGCAAGGCGGTCGGTGCAGTGACGGAGGACCGTTCGATCCCGCAGATCAAGCAGTTCGTCGAACGCGGTGGCACGATCATCACCATCGGCAGTTCCACGAACATCGCGGCGCATCTCGACCTGCCGATGAGCGACTACCTCGTCGAGCGTCTGCCCGACGGCACGGAGCGTGCACTCGGCAACGCCAAGTTCTACGTTCCGGGTTCGCTGCTCGAGGTCGCGGTCGACAACACGCAGCCCGGCACGCAGGGCATGGGCAAGCGCGCGATCGTGATGTACGACAACAGCCCGGTGTTCAAGCTCACGCCCGACGCGATCGCGCGCGGTGTGCGTCCGCTGATGTGGTTCGACACCGCCACCCCGCTCCGAAGCGGCTGGGCCTGGGGCCAGAACTATCTCGAGGGCGGTGTAGTCGCCGCCGAGGCGACGGTGGGGCGTGGCACGGTGCGCTTGATCGGCGCCGAGGCCCTCTTCCGCGCGCAGCCGGCGGGGACGTTCAAGCTGGTGTTCAATGGGTTGATCGGGATGAACAAGCCCACGATGTGAGTGGACCGCAGGTGTGAGGTGTGAGGAGGGGGGCGGAGCCTGTCGGCTTCGCCCCCCTCGTTCCGCATCCCGCATCTACTTACAGCTTACAGCTCACGACTCACAGCGCAGCTGCCCCACTCAGCGCAGTAGCGCCTTCGCAATCGTCTGCAGCTGCATATTCGACGTCCCCTCGTAAATCGTCCCGATCTTCGCGTCGCGATAGAACTTCTCCACCGGGTAGTCCTTCGTGTAGCCGTATCCGCCGAAGAGCTCCACCGCGAGTGACGTGACGCGTTCGCAGACCTGTGAGGAGAACAGCTTCGCCATCGCGCCCTCTTGGGCGATATCGCGACCGCTGTCCTTGAGACGAGCCGCGTTGTAGACCATGAGGCGCGCGGCTTCGAGCTCGGTTGCGGCTTGAGCGATCTGGAACTGGATGCCTTGGAACTCGCTCAGCGGTTTGCCGAACTGCTGGCGCTCCTTGAGGTACGCGATCGCCGCATTGAGCGCGCCCTGCGCGATGCCGATCATCTGTGCGCCGATGCCGATGCGCCCCTCGTTGAGTGCGCCGATCGCGAACTTGTACCCTTGGCCGACCGGCCCGAGCACGTTCTCCGACGGGACGAACACGTCCTCGAAGATCAGCTCAGTGGTGCTCGAGGCGCGTATGCCGAGTTTGTCTTCCTTCTTGCCCACGGAGAATCCGGTGTTGGGCCGCTCGACGACGAAGGCGGTGATGCCCTTGTAGCCCTTCGAGGGATCGACCGTCGCAAAGACGATGTACAGGCCGGCTTCGGCGCCGTTGGTGATCCAGAGCTTGCGGCCGTTGAGGATGTAGCCGCCGTCCTTGGGCGTGGCGCGTGTCTGCAGGGCGAAGGCATCCGAGCCGCTCACGGCCTCGGAGAGTGCGTACGCACCGACCGTACCGCTGCAGAGCTTGGGCATCCACCGCGCGAGCTGCTCCGGCGTTGCGGCAGCGAGGAGCGGGTTGGCGACGAGCGTGTTCTGCACGTCCACCATGATCGCGGCGGAGGCGTCGACCTTCGAGATCTCTTCGACCGCGAGCGTGACCATCATGACGGAGCCGCCCGCCCCACCGTGGGCCTCGGGCGCCTGGATCCCCATGAGACCCATCTCGAAGTACGCGGAGATGAGGGCGGGGTCGATCTTGGCATCGCGCTCCATGTGCGCGACGCGGGGGGTGACTTCACCGGCGACGAACTCCGCGACGGCATCGCGGAATGCGATCTCGTCCTCGGAGAGTGCGGTGAGTGCCGGACGTGCGGTACTCGATTCGGTTGACATCTGGGGGATGTTGGGGTGACGGCTTGCAGGGCTCGCCGTGCCCTGAATCTAAAGACGCGGGGTCCGGCCCGCGCAGCGGCCGTCCTGTCTGGCAGCCCACGTCCGATTCCTCACGCCGGCAACATCCCCCGAGTGATCCCCTCCGCCGGCCTCCCGAACAGATACCCCTGCAGGTAATCCGCCCCCAGCTTCGCCAGCGCGTCCCGTTCCTCGACGGTCTCCACGCCCTCGGAGATCACCGACATCCCCAGCTCCGCGCACAACCCGTACATCGCCCGCACCACGCGCTGCTTTGTCTCGTTGCTCTCGATGCCGGAGATCAACGAGCGATCGAGCTTCACGAAGTCCGGTGCGAGATGCGTGAAGCTCGTAAGCCCGGCATAGCCGGTGCCGAGGTCGTCGATCGCCACGCGATAGCCCAATCGGCGCAGGTCGGCGATCGCCGGGCCGATGTCACCCAAACGCTCCAACGACGTGCGTTCGGTCAGCTCCAGCACCACGCGCGTCGCGTGTGCCGCCAAGGGGGAGCCCTCGCCGTACAGCGTCGGATTCAGCAGGTCGGGCGGATGCACGTTCACGAAGATCAGCGCATCCGACGGTACCTCGTCGGCGCGACGCGCGATGCTCGCGTAGATCGCGCTCGAGAGCTCCGGCTGCCGCGCCAAACGTCCCGCCGAATCGAACAACGAGCCGGGACTCTGCATCGCGGACTCGCGGGTGCGCACCAGCGACTCCCAGCCCACGGTCGAGCTCTGCTTCAACGACACGATCGGCTGATACACCATGTACAGCTGCCGCAGCGCACGGTCGAGGGCGGTGTCGAGCTTCTCGCGCTCGCCTGTTGGCAGGTCCGCCGTGCCCTGCAACGCACGCGCTTCGCGCTCGATCCGCGCCAAGTCGGAGAGCAACGCTGCCCGCGTCACGGTCTCCACCAGCTCCCAGTTCGGCACCGGCTTCATCAGGTACCGGTGCGCCCCGTTGTGCATCGCCTCGATCGCGGTCGACAACGACGGGCCCCCGGTGATCATCACCACCGGTACATCAGGATCGCGCTCGCGCGCTGCACGCAGCAGGTCGAGCCCGGAGATCCCCTCCATGCGGATATCCGACACGATCGCGCAGAACGGGTTGCCCTCGGACGAATCGAGTGCGGCGATCGCATGCGCGCCGTCAGCCACCGCGGTCACGCGGAATCCCGCGTGCTCCAACACCATGCTCGACGCGCGTAGCACCGCAGCGTCGTCATCTACCAGGAGGATCCTGCGGTGGGGTGTTTCGAGCATCGCTGGGCGACCGTATCGGGAGCATGAGGACTATGCCCGAACCGCATTTTAGCCCGCGAATCCATAGATGCGTGCGACCTGCGTCACAATTTGACAGATCGCACGGCCCCTTTCGCCCCCGCTTCGGGAGTTCTCCTACGCTTGTCGAACTCGGTCGTAGTTCAAGATGGGCGCCAACCACCGCTCCGCCATGGTCATGCTCATACCCTTCTGCTCGGCGTACGCCTCGACCTGGTCCTTCTCGATCTTCCCGACGCCGAAGTACTGGGCCTGCGGATGCCAGAAATAGAAGCCCGACACCGCGGACGCCGGCAACATCGCGAAGCTCTCGGTGAGGTGCACTCCGACGTTCTGCTCGGCGTTCAGCAGGTTGAACAGGGTGCGCTTCTCGGTGTGATCCGGGCAGGCCGGATACCCGGGTGCGGGACGGATGCCCTGGTACTGCTCCTTGATGATCGCCTGGTTGTCGAGATGTTCGTTGGGCGCATAGCCCCACAACTCGCGCCGCACACGCTCATGCAGCCGCTCGGCGAACGCCTCGGCGAGACGGTCGGCCAAGGCCTTCACCATGATCGACGAATAGTCGTCGTGCGTGGCCTCGAACGCCGCCACGCGTTCGTCGAGCCCGATGCCCGTGGTCACCACGAACGCACCGAGCCAGTCCGTGAGGCCGGAGTCCTTGGGCGCGACGAAGTCCGCGAGCGCGTAGTTCGGACGCCCATCGTTCTTCACCATCTGCTGCCGGATGGTATGCACCGTGACACCCTGTTCGGGCAGGATGATGCTCTCCTTGCCGTTCGAATGCGCCTTGAAGAAGCCCACGACCGCACGCGCTTCCAGCCACTTCTCGCGCACGATCGTGTCGAGCATCGCCTGCGCGTCCTTCCATAGGTTGCGCGCGGCCTCGCCCACCACCGGATCCTCAAGGATGGCCGGATACGAGCCCGCGAGCTCCCAGGTCTGGAAGAAGGGCGTCCAGTCGATACGCGGGACGAGTTCCTCGAGCGGGAAGTCGTCGAACACGCGCACGCCTTCGAAGCTCGGCGCGGGCGGCGTAATGCCCTCGTACGAGATCGTCGGCTTGTTCGCGCGCGCTGCTTCGAACGTCTGCCGCTTCATGTCCTGCTGCCGCGCCGCACGCGCCACACGCACGGCTTCATACTCCGCCGCGGTCTCGGCGACGAAGGCGTCCTTGAGACCGTCGCTCAAGAGACTCGACGCCACACCCACCGCGCGTGACGCGTCGAGCACGTGCACCACGGGCTGCGAGTAGTTCGGCGCGATCTTCACCGCGGTGTGCACCTTCGAGGTCGTCGCTCCGCCGATGAGCAGCGGGATCGTCCAGCCCTCGCGCTCCATCTCGCTCGCGACGAACGCCATCTCCTCGAGCGAGGGCGTGATGAGCCCGGAGAGCCCGATGATGTCGACGTTGTGCTGGCGTGCGGCCTCGAGGATCTTCGCGGCCGGCACCATCACGCCCAAGTCGATGACTTCGTAGTTGTTGCACTGCAGCACCACGCCCACGATGTTCTTGCCGATGTCGTGCACGTCGCCCTTCACCGTCGCCATCAGCACCTTGCCCTTCGGCCGCCGGTCGTCGAGCCGTTCCTTCTCAAGCTCGATGTAGGGGATTAGGTGCGCGACCGCGCGCTTCATGACACGCGCCGACTTCACCACCTGCGGCAGGAACATCTTACCCGCGCCGAACAGGTCGCCCACCACGTTCATGCCCTGCATGAGTGGGCCTTCGATCACTTCGATGGGGCGATCGTAGAGCTTGCGCGCCTCTTCGGTGTCGTCCACCACGAAGTCGGCGACGCCGTGCACCAGCGCGTGCACCAGTCGCTCCGTCACCGGCGCCTCACGCCAGGCGAGGTCCACCTTCTTCTTCTGCGCCTGACCCTTCGCGTCGTCGGCCACGGCGAGCAGTCGCTCGGTGGCGTCCGGGCGGCGCGCGAGGATCACGTCCTCGACACGTTCGCGGAGGTCACCCGGGATGTCCTCGTAGATGACGAGGGCACCGGCGTTGACGATGCCCATGTCCATGCCGGCCTTCACGGCATGGTACAGGAACACCGAGTGGATCGCCTCGCGCACCGCGTTGTTGCCGCGGAACGAGAACGACACGTTGCTCACGCCGCCCGAGATGCGGGCGTGCGGGCAGCGTCGCTTGATGAGCCGCGTCGCTTCGATGAAGGCGAGCGCGTAGCCGTCGTGCTCCTCGATGCCGGTCGCCACCGCGAAGATGTTCGGGTCGAAGATGATGTCTTCGGGCGGGAACCCGACGCGTTCGGTGAGCAGGCGGTACGCGCGCTCGCAGATCGACACCTTCCGCTCCACGGTGTCGGCCTGTCCCTGCTCGTCGAACGCCATCACGATCACCGCCGCGCCGTAGCGCCGCACCAGCGTCGCCTGCCGGATGAACTCGGCCTCGCCCTCCTTCATGGAGATCGAGTTCACGATGCCCTTGCCCTGCGTGCAGCGCAGGCCGGCCTCGATCACGTTCCACTTGGACGAGTCGACCATCACCGGCACGCGCGAGATGCCGGGCTCCGACGCGACGAGGTTCAGGAACTTCGTCATCGCGGCTTCGGCGTCGAGCATGCCTTCGTCGAAGTTGATGTCGATGATTTGCGCGCCGGCCTCCACCTGCTGCCGCGCGACCTCGAGCGCCTTGTCGTATTCGCCGGCGAGGATGAGGTCCGCGAACTTCTTCGAGCCAGTGACGTTGGTACGCTCGCCGACGTTCACGAAGTTGGAGTCGGGGCCGATCACCAGAGGCTCCAATCCGGAGAGACGCAGGCGCTTCGGGATCTCCGGGCGCGGGCGCGGGGCGAGCCCGCGCACCGCCTCGGCGATCGCCTTGATGTGCGCCGGCGTGGTGCCGCAGCAGCCGCCCACCACGTTCACCAGCTTCGACTCAGCGAACTCGCGCAGGATGCTCGACGTGTAGTCGGGCGTCTCATCGTAGCCGCCCATCTCGTTCGGGAGGCCGGCGTTGGGATGCACCGTGACGTAGCAGGGTGCGACGCGCGACAGCTCCTGCACGTACGCGCGCAGATCCTTGGCGCCGAGTGCGCAGTTGAGCCCGATGGAGAACGGGTTCGCGTGCATCACCGAGTTGAAGAACGCCTCGGTGGTCTGACCGGTCAGCGTGCGACCGCTGGCGTCGGTGATCGTACCCGAGATCATGATGGGCACGCGGAGGCCGCGCTGCTCGAACACCTGCTCCACGGCGAAGATCGCGGCCTTCGCGTTGAGCGTGTCGAAGATCGTCTCGATCAGGATGATGTCCGCGCCGCCATCGAGCAGGCCTTCGGTGGCCTCGGCGTAGGCGGGGACCATCTGGGTGAACGTGATGTTGCGCGCGCCGGGGTCGTTGACGTCCGGCGAGAGCGAGGCCGTGCGATTGAGCGGGCCGAGCACACCAGCCACCCAGCGCGGGCGCCCGTCCTTGGCCTCGAAGCGGTCGCAGAGGCTGCGCGCGAGGCGCGCGCCTTCGACGTTCAGCTCGCGGACCAGCGACTCCATGCCGTAATCGGCCATGGAGATGGTCGTCGAGTTGAATGTGCTGGTCTCGATGATGTCCGCGCCGGCCTCGAGATACGCCGCGTGGATCCCGCCGACCACGTCGGGGCGGGTGAGGACGAGCAGGTCGTTGTTGCCGCGGACATCGCGCGGCCAGTCGGCGAAGCGTGCGCCGCGATAGTCGGCTTCGGTGAGCCGGTGCTGTTGCACCATCGTCCCCATCGCGCCATCGATGATGAGGATGCGTTCCTTGGCGGCCGCATGCAGCGCCGCGATACGGGATTCGCGCGTGAAGGAAGTCATGCCGTCACCGCCTTCCCACGTCCACCATCTGCCATCGGGCGGAGTCCGAGTACATGACAGAGCGCAAATGTCAGGTCCGCCCTATTCAGCGTGTAGAAATGGAACTCGGTCACACCGGCCTGAGCCAGCTGTTGGCACTGCTCGGCGGCCACGGTGGCTGCCACGAGTTTGCGCGTCTCGGGGTCGTGGTCGAGCCCGTCGAACAGCCGCG
>JBJXGK010000009.1:0-36973 GCA_046153705.1 Gemmatimonadaceae bacterium | reverse complement strand
TTCCCGCTGCTCGATCAGATCAAGACGGCACGCGTCGTCCGGTACTTCTCGCCCGCGCCTGCGCCGTCAGCTACGCCGCGGCCCGCGGCTTCGACTGCGCCCGCTGCTTCGCTCGCACGCGCTTCTGGTACTCCGCGATCGGCTCCATGATTGAGCCGCGGCACTTCTTGGTGCCGCAGAGGCAGCGGTACTGCCGCTCTTCTTTCTCCGTCTCATCGCCGCTGCGCTCGTAGCCGTAGTCGTAAGCGAGTTCCTCGCCCACGGCGATCTCGCGCAGCGCAAAGATGAAGATGCGCCCCCGCTTGATCTCCGTCTCGCAGTTGGGATCGCAGGAGTGATTGATGAAGCGTGACTCGTTGCCGTCGCGCGTGGCGTCGATCACCGTGCGGCTCGACACGGAGAAGAGGAACGTGTGGTGCTCATCCATCGAGTCGTCGTCGTAGCGCTCGTCGGCCATCGGGTGCGTGATGCGCTCCCCGACGTACTCGATGAGGCGTTCACCCTTCGTGATGGGACGGATCGCGAACGCGCCCTTTCCGGCGAGCTTCGAATCCCGGATCTCGAAGGCGAGCGGCGCGGCGGGCACCACGGTCTGGCGCTTCGCCTTCGGTCTCGCCTTCGGTCTCGCCTTCGGTCCCATCTTCCGTCTCGTGTCGCCCTTCGTCCTGGGCTTCTGCTTGGTCTTCGTCTTCGTCATGGTGCGCGAAAAGTATCAGGTCGGTCAAGTGACTCAGCGCAACACCGGCACACCGAGCTCGAGACCGACGAAGTAGTTGCGCCCGGGCGCCGGCTCGAGCACGCGACCACCGAAGCCGTTGAGCGTCACCGCGCCGATGTAGCGCTCGTCGAGCAGGTTCTGCACGGAGGCGAACGGCTCCACGTGCCAGCCGCTCCAGCGTCCGGTCCACGCCGCACGCACGTTCAGCTGTCCGCGGCCCCATCCGTCCACGCGCACGGTGTTCGCATCGTTGCCCCAGAGCGCGCTCTGCACCGAGTGATCCACGTCCAACGAGATGCCGCGCGCGAACGCGCGCAGCCCCACGCGGTACGCCCGCTCAGGCACTCCCGCCAGCCGATTGCCGTCGAGCGTATCGAGCGCCGGCGCGGGATTCGTCGCCGAGGGCACACGATAGTCGACGAAACGGAACACGGAGAGTGTGTACGCGGACTGGAGCGCGAGCCACGAGGCAAGCTGCGCGTTCACGCCGAACTCCGCCCCGCGACTCCGCGTGCGGCCGGCGTTGCGGAAGAACGCACGTCCCGCCGTCTCGAGGAACTGCACGATCGCATCCTCGGTGTCCGACTGGAACAGCGCGACCTCATAGTCCACTCGGGTGAGCAGCGTGGTGCCGCCACGCGTCCACCGCCCACGCGCACCGACTTCCATCGTACGGATCCGCTGTGGCCCGAGATCGGGGTTGAATCCGCCTGCGCCGTCCGGGCGCACCTGCAGCTCGGTGGTCGTCGGCGTCTCGAAGCTCGTCGCGACGTTGGCGTACGGCGCGAACTGCGGGGACTGCCGCCACACCACCCCCAGATGCCCGGTCGCCGCGGTCATCGGGCGGTCGCCGCTGTCGTCGTCGCCGTCACCGAAGAACGCGTCCTCCACACGGAAGGCCAGGCGGTCGAATCGGCCGCCAACACTCACCGTCACGTCAGATGAGGGATCGAGCTGCAGCTGTGCGAACGGCCCGACACTCAACACAATCTCGTTCTGATCGACGAGCAACGTGTCCACCGGCGCCGACGGCCGACCAGCGGTCGAGCGCTGATTCCGGCGCACGTCATGCGAGCGTTGCACATCGAGTCCCCCCGCGAGCCGCGGTGACCACCGACGGTCCAGCGTGCGCGAGGCGTCGACGCGCAGCCCGAGCACGCGGCGGTCGAGCGTGGAGTATGTGCCATTGGTCGGCCCCGCCGGTGCCGGCGGTGCGACGGCCAGTGCGTTGGAGACGAACCGCCGTTGCCCGTACACACTCGCGCTCCACTCGCCGCGCGCGCCCGCTTCACGCAGCCGCAGCGACAGGTAGCGCTGCGACACCTCGCGGCTCGCACCACGTCGCACGTTGTTCAGCGCTGCGGTATCGGGATTGATCGCGTATTCCGCGGCCGTGATGGCACCGGGATTCAACGCCTCCGGCACCTCGGCCGCGCCGATGCGGAAGGCCAACGTGCGCGACGGGTTCAGCGCATGGTCCACCGCCACGAGATACTGTCGCGTATCGGCGGCGCTGTACTGTCGGAAACCGTCGACCGTGGTACGTGAGAGTGAGAGTGCACCGACGGTGTTGCCTGCGCGCCCACTCGTGCGCAGTTGTGTCTTCGCGAGTCCGAACGAGCCGCCCATCGTGCGCAGCGTGGCACCGAGGCGGTGGGGCGCCGTGAGATCGGAAGTGAAGCTGATCACACCGCCCGACCCGTTGCCGTAGAGCGACGACGCGGAGCCTCGCAGCACCTCGACGCCGCCCATCGCCCCGAGATCGACGTTGGTGAGCTGGCTCTGCCCGTCGGGCAGCGACTGCGGGATGCCGTCGAGCAGCACCTTCACACCGCGGAGCCCGAAATTGGCGCGACTGCCGGCCCCACGGATGGAGATCCGCTGGTCGAGCGCGTAGTTGTAGCGATTCGCGACGACGACGCCCGGCATGTTGGCGAGGGCTTCGTCCACGCCCACGGTCGCCTGACCCCGACGCAGGTCCTGCAGCCCCTGACGCGCCACTGCCCAGGGCACCCGGTCGCCGGCGGCGCCGGAACGGGCGACATCGACACGCACGGTCGCCAACGATTGCGCACGAGCACTGTCCGCCCTCGCGCTGTCCGCGCGTGCTGCAGCCCGGAGCGAATCGGGTCGAGACTGTTGGGGATGGAGCGCCGCGATCGGAACGCAGGCGACGCAGATCGCCGCGATCAGGTACGACGTGAACGATCGATGCTGCACAGGAAACCTCGCTGAGGGGGCGAATGCGCGTCGGTTTCGGGAGCGGGCGGGCGTGCGACGCACCGACACAATCCCAAGACCAGGTTGACGCACATGTCTCTAGCCACCCAAACTAGTCACTTGGACCCCAGATTGAACTCACCCGCGACTCCCCTGCGCGCCGACCTCGCGCTGCTCGATGGCCTCCATCGGTGGCGTCGGATCTTCACGGTGGCCATGGCGGTCACTGCGGCGCTGGCGATGTCGGGATTCGTTTTCGAGCGGATCGCTGCCCAGAAGTCGCAGCGGAGTTCGCTCGTGCTCGCGGTCGCCACGCTGGCGCAACGGGCCCTATGGGCAGAAGAGCATGCGGCGCACGGACTGTCACTCGCTCGCGACACATCCGAAGCCCGCGCCGATGCCGCGCGGACGCGAGCGGCGCGCGACACGCTCTTGGCTCGGTTGGCGGACGCGGAGGCGCTGTCGGAGGGCGAGCCGCTGCAACGGGCTCGACTCGATTCACTCCGGAGCGCGATCCGTCGTTGGGAGGTCGCGTTCATCGACCCGATACTCGCGGCGCCGTCGAACGTCACGGGAGCCGACCGCGCCAGCGCGGCGGCGCTCGACGAAGTAGCCGATCGCTTCGACGCGTTCATCACACACGAGACGGTGCTCCGTGTGGCGCGCCGTAGGATGCAGACCCGGGGCGTCTGGACGACGATCAGCCTCGTGCTCCTCTCGCTCCTGTTGTCAACGGTGGCGTTCATGCGTGTGACGAACGACCTCGAGTCACAGGCGATGCAGACGCGAAAGCAGCAGCTGCGGCTCGAGGAGCAGGCTGGCGAGATGGAAGCGCAAGCGCGCACGATGGAGGATCAAGCAGCGCGTCTGAAGGAACAGGCCGAGGAACTGGGCCATCGCGTGCACGAGCGCGACGCGACCAATCGTCTCCTCGAAGAAGCCGCGTCGTTCCTCGACTCGGCCGTCGAGAGTGCGCCGCTCGCGGTCTGCTTCGTCGACCGCGAGTTGCGTCTCCTCCGTGTGAACGCCGCGCTGGCCCAGCACAACGGGCTCGCCGCCGAGGAGCACGTCGGCCGGTCGCCTCGCGAAGTGATGCCGAGCATCGCGCATGACCTCGTCCCCTTGGTCGAGTCGGTCTTGAGGAGCGGCGAGCCCATCTCCGACGCGCCCGTGACGAGCAACGAGGTCAACTCCGACGGCTCACGTCAGCACTGGCGCGTGACCGCGTACCCCCTCCGCGTCCGGGGCCGCGCGCCGGTCGGCGTCGGCGTCATGATGCTCGACGTGACGGAGCGCACGCATCTCGAGGAGCAGTTGCGGCAGTCGGCCAAGATGGAGGCGGTGGGGCGGCTCGCGGGCGGCATCGCACATGACTTCAACAACGTGCTCACGGTCATCCAGAGCTATACCGAGCTGCTGATGGCCGACCTCGAGGCTGGGGCGCCCGGCCGCGACGAGATCGACGCGATCCGCGGAGCGGCGGACCGCGCGGCGGCGCTCGCGCGACAACTGCTCGCGTTCACCCGACGCGAAGTGGTGATTCCCCGCATCCTCGATATCAACGAGGTGATCCGCGGCATGGAGCCGATCCTGCGCCGTCTTCTGCGACAGGGTATCGAGCTGGACTTCCGCCTGGCGCCGCAACCGCTCTTGGTGCGCATCGACTCCGGTCAGCTCGAGCAGGTGCTGATGAACCTCGCGATCAACGCGGTGGACGCGATGGAACACGGGGGCCGCCTGCGGATCGCGACGAGCGAGTCGGCGAGCGCTGCGATGGCGTCCGGCGACGACGGCCCCGCCGCGATCCTCTCGGTGACCGACGACGGTGCCGGTATCTCCGCCGACGTTCGCGAGCGGCTGTTCGAACCGTTCTTCACCACCAAGCCCGCCGGCCGAGGCACCGGCCTCGGCCTCGCCACGGCCTATGCGATCGTCCGTAGCGCCGGCGGGACCATCGCGGTCACCAGCGCACCCAACGAAGGTGCGACCTTCAAGGTCATTCTGCCGCGACGTGCGCCAGAAGAACGTGAACCGGAATCGCGTTCGAGCCCCGCGCGCGGCATCGCGCTGGTGGGGCGTGATGAGACGGTCCTGCTGGTCGAGGACGAACCCGCCATCCGTTCAGCGATCTCCCGCGTGCTCCGGGGCAACGGCTACAAGGTCATCGAAGCCTCGAACGGAGGCGAAGCGCTCCGACTCGCGGATGCCGCAGAGAGTCCGATCGACCTGTTGCTCACCGACGTGATGATGCCGGGAATGGGCGGAAAGGAGCTGGTACAACGAATGCTGGCGGTGAAGCCGGGCATCCGCGTGATGCTGATGTCGGGCTACACCGATGACGACTCGCTGCGGGGCGATCTCGCAGCCGCGCGCTACGTGTTCCTGCAGAAGCCGTTCTCCGCCAAACAGGTCGTCGCGGCGGTGCGGGAGTTGCTCGACGCCGTGTGATCGCCGGCGGGCTAGGTCCGCGGCCGTGGGCGCATGGCTGCGCCGACCCGCTTGAGCAACTTGCGCAGCCCGGTGGCCGCGCGCTTCTCATCGCGCGCGAGCGCCGCCGCGACGGTCCGCCACGACGAGCGCATCCGCTCCGCGTCGGCGAAGCGGTCGCGCGGGTCGGCCGCAAGCCCGCGCCGGAGCCACGCCGCGAGTCGGCTGTCGAAGTCATCGAGCTCTACGCGACCCGCCAACTGCGCCGCGAGGATCGTTCGTCCGTCGCCGCCCCCGAACGGTGAACGGCCCGAGAGCGCGAAGTACACGATGGCAGCGATCGCGAACAGATCCGTGCCCACGCCCTGCTCCTCGCCGAGCAGCTGTTCCGGTGCCGCGAACGCCGGTGTCCCCGACGCGCCCGCGCGTTGTACGCCCAGCGCGTTGGCGATACCGAAGTCGGCGATGCGCCATCGACGGTAGCGGTCGATGAGGATGTTCTCGGGCTTGAGGTCGCGATGGATGATCCCGTTGGCATGCGCGACCGCGAGACCGTCGAGGACAGCGTCGACCTGCGGCGCGATCTCCGACATCGGCCGCGCCCCCTCGCGTTTCACCAGGTCCGCCACGGAGCCTTCTTCCTCGAGCTCCATGATGTACCAGTTCACGTCGCCCTTCGAATCCCAAGCGAAGATCGGGACGATGGCCGGATGCTGCAGTTGCGCCGCGAGTTGTGCCTCGCGACGGAAGCGCGCCACCGCCGTCGCGTTCCGCGCGACGGTCGGGTGCAACATCTTGAGCGCCACCTCGCGCTCCAGCGAGAGATCGCGCACGCGCCACACCGAGCCGTAGGTGCCGACGCCGAGAGGGGCGAGGACCTCGTAGTCGTCTCCAGTGGCCCAACGGAGTCGGTCCTCCTCGCTCACCGCGAGGTGCTCACCACTCGCCTGCTCCGTGCCCGGGAACGCGAGCGCGGCCGTGCCCGAGATGCGCTCGATACGACGCAGCATGCCCGCGATGCTCGAGAACCGTTCCTTCGGTGACGGCTCCAGCATGCGATCGACCAACTCGGCGACCGTCGTCGGGCAGTCGGGGCGCGCGAGACGGATCGGCGGCACGCTCCCGCCGGTCGGCATTTCCCCGGTGAGGATCGCGAAGGCGATCGCCCCGAGTTGCCACTGGTCGGACGCCTGCGTCGGCGCCCACTCACCGCGCCACTCCGGCGGTTGCGGGATCCAGCGCGCATCCGGGACGATGCCGGCCGGGATCTCGTCGCGAGGCAACGACCATTGCCAGCCCAGCATCCACACACGGCCAGTGGGGGTGAAGTACGACGTCTCGGGGGAGATCGCGCCGTGCACCGACCTCGAGTCGTGCAGGTAGGCGAGCGACGAGCCGATCGCGCGGATCATGCGCAACGCGAACGGGACCGTCTCCGCTCCGGAGCGCCGCAGCCGCTCACCGATGGTCTCACCGGTGATCCAGCGACGCAGGAACCCGGGCCCGCGACGGCTCCCCGGATGCTGCTGCCAGAAGTGATACGTCGTGGGCACGCTCGGATGGCTCCGGTGCGCGAGGTGCCGTGCCTCGCGGAAGAGCCAAGCGTGGTGCGCGGGGTCGGGCGCGGTGACCAACGCCAACGACCTCCCCAGCGCGTCGATCACTTCCTGTGCGTGGCGGAACGGCGTGTAGACCCCGCTCGCGCCCCAACGCCAATCAGGTGGCAGGAGCCACCCGTCGAGATGCGGCGGGATCCCCGTCGAGTGCCGGTTCGGACCGATGTGCTCAGGAGTGTGCATCTCCCGCGAATGATACTCAGGCCGCAGGGGCCGGAGCCAGCCGAACGCGCAATGTGGTGCCACGGCCGAGTTCGCTCTCCGCCACGATCTCGCCATCCCAGCGATCGATCAGGCGACGGCTTAGTGCGAGCCCGAGTCCGCTGCCGCTGGTCCGCGTGGAGAAATGCGGCTCGAAGATCCGATCGAGCAGGTGCGCCGCGATGCCGACGCCGTCGTCCGTCACGCGGACCTCGGCGCCACCGGCTGGCAACGACACGACCTGCAACGTCACGCGCGTCGACCGCGCCAAACGGGCATTCTCGAGCAGGTTGAGCAGCACCTCGCGGAACTCGCGCTCCACGCCCGCCCCAAGTACCGGATGATCCGGGATCTGTGCATCCCACACGATGCCCTCGGCACCCATGCGTTCGAGTTCGAGCACGTCACGTGCGACCGCGGCCACGTCGATCGCCTCCACCGACGTCGCGGCGAGCGGTGCGGTGCCGTAGCGGCTGAATGCACGCGCGATCTCATCCAGCCGGTCGATCTCCGCCAACACGCGCGCCGTGTTCTCCTCGAGCACCTTGTCGAAATCCACCCGGCCGTCGCGACGCGCTCGCTGCAGATGCTGCATGCCGAGTCGGATGGGCGTGAGTGGGTTCTTGATCTCATGGGCCACCTGACGCGCCATCTCCCCCCACGCCAGCACACGTTCGGCGCGCGCGACCTCGGTCACATCGTCCAGCGTGACCACCAAACGCTTGGAACCCCGCGCGAGACGCGCGAAGCGCGCCTGCAGTCGACGACCCCGCCGCTCCACTTCCACCGCGTCCTCATCCTCAGCGCCATCGCGGAAGGCGGCGAGCGGTGCGGCGAGTTCCTGCCCGATCTTCGGCGGCAGCATCGTGCCCTGGGGCAACAGCTCGCCGAGGATAGCCTCGGCGCGAGGATTGGCGAAAGTGACCGCCCCCTTGTCGTCGACCGCGACCACACCGCTTGCCACGTTGCGCAGTGTCGCGGCGAGTCTGCGCTCTGCCGCCTCAAGCGCCGCCCGGCTCTCGGCGAGATCGGTCGTCATGCGACCGAACGCATCGAACACCGACGAGAACTCCACGAGCGGTTCGCCAACGAACTTCGGCGGTGGTTCGCCCTTCGCGACGGCGAGTGCACTCGCCTGCAGAGCACCGATGGGCCGCGAGAGCTGACGCGAGCCGGCGCCGCTGGCCCAGAGCGCGGCCAGTCCACCGAGGGCGAGCGCGAAGAGCAGGAAGATCGCGAGATCGTTGCGGCGGCGGTCGAGCATCCGCTCATCGAGGCGCGCCGGTGCGGCGAGGACGAACTGCACACCGCCCTCGGTCGCACCGCGGTATCCCAGTCGCACGGCGGACGGCCCGACCGCTTCCGGTTGGCCCGCCGTCGGCTGATCCCCCTCGGCCAGATCGCGCACCACCTTCGGTGGCAGCAGTCGCCCCACCGGCGCCAACGCCTCCAGCAGCGGATCGCTCGTGGTGACCAGAAGGCCGTCAGCGTAGAGGAACAACGGCGTCTCGAAGCGCGCGGCGGCCGCCGCGAGTTGTCCCGTGTCGGGCGAGGCCGCCACACCGCGCAGCGTCTCGCGTACGACGAGGTCTCGCGACTGCAGGTCGTCGAGCTTCACGCGATTGTACGACCACAAGCCCAGCAGCGCCGAGGGCACGGCGAACGCCACGAACAACGCACCCGAGAGACGCAGTCGGAAGCTGTTGAGCAAGTCCCGGCGCCGCGTGCGCCACCAGCGCGGCAGTGCACCGTCTGCGGCGACGATCATCGCCCAGAGTGCGCCGAGGAACGCGAGATCGATCAAGACGAGCAGTGTACCGCGCGCGATCAGCGCGTCGAAGCTGCGCAGGTCCACCGTGGCGTGCACGCGCTGCACGAAGCCGCCGGGGCCGGGCAGCCGCCAGTCTCCGTGCAACTCCGTGCCGATGCGCATCCACATGCCCCCTGACGGACTCCGGTCACGGCTCGCCGACTCGATCTCACCGAGTCGGAGCGTGTACGGCGGTTCGGGCGCAGGCGGCGCGCTGAACCCGACGAACGCGCCGAACGGATCCGCCGACACCAGCGCGGAGCGGGGCGAGAGCACCACCGTGGTGACCGTGCCGTCGAGATGCGGCAACGCGAGCACGACGTTCACACCGGGCTGGACGGGCATCTCGCGCAACAGCGGTGAACGCATCCGCTGCGCTTCGGCGGCGAGCAGATTCACGCCGGCCGTCACGCCGGGGCCACGCCCCACGCGCAGTTCCGCCATCGCCGAGCCGTCCGGTGCCCACGTCGTGATCTCCGTGGGGAACTCGGCGCCTGCCAGATCGCTCGCCGAATACTGCGCGAGGAGCTCCACACGCGAGCGCGCCGCCGACGAGGGATCGACACCCGAAGCGTAGCGGTCGAGCAGCATCGCGGAAGTCGGGTCCGGGGTGTTGAGCGCCCGCACGTCCTCCTGCGCGAGCGACACACGCTCGCGGACGGTGGAGAACCAAACGAGCGTCACCGCACCGCAGGCAGCGACGAATGCGATGGACAGCACCAACGCTCGCGCGCGTCGGCTCAGCGCCAAGGCCGCGATGGCCGCGACCCACAGCACGGGATGCAACGCGGGCAGTCGCCCGGGGGATTCGAGCAGCAGCGGGGTCGAGACCGCGGCGATCGCCGCCAGCATCGGGGCGACCCACGGCGCGAGTCCACGCTGCGGACCCACGGCGGCACGTCCCGAGGTGATGCCCACCAAGAGCACCGTCACCGCAGCGAGGAACAACGTCACCTGCCACGCGAGCCAGAGGCCCCAATCGGCGCCGAACGCCGGAACCTGAATCCCGCGAGCGAGATCACGCAGGATGAACGGCCCCACGCCGGCCGCAAGCAGCACTCCCACCAGCGCCTGCACTCGCGAACGAGGACGCAAGCCGTCGCGCAGGGCGGTGAGCAACGCGAGCAGCAACAGCCCGCTGGTGATGGCCAGCGCACCCGCATTGGCGGTGAATCGCCCCCCGCGGCGCACGACGAAGAACGTCGGATCGAAGAGCGAGGTCTGAGCCGAGAAGTTGGAGAGCGGCACCACCGCGAGGACTACGAACGCGACCGCGAGCGCGCCGAAGCGCCGCCAGATCCCGGCGTCGCGCCGCCACGCCGTCGTCAGGAACAGCAAGGTCGTCACCGCGAGCACCAGCGCACCGCGCCAGCGGGCGAGGTACGTCGCTTCGGCGCGCAGTTCATCTGTTCCGCGAGCGACCGCGCGCGCCGCGAGCAGCGGTTCTCCGCCGAACTCGAGTACGACCGCGTTCTCCACCAGCGCGGCGGAGCCTGCACCTCCGTACAGGAAGCCCGCAACACCGGTCCGACGCGCCACGCGTTCGTCCAGCGCCCGAGCGAGGTTGGTCGCCGGGCGGTCGGCATGCAGAAGTACCGAGGCCACCGCCGAGCGCGGGCCTTGGGAATGGATCGCGTAGGCGACGATATAGAAGTCCGTCGCGACCACCCCGACAGGGCCGGGCAGCGAGTCCATCGGTGACAGCAGCTTGCCGGTCCACGCGAATAGCCGCCCCTGATCCACCAAGAGGATGGCGCGGTCGTCCTCGCCGGACTCGATCGACGCGAGAAAGTCGAACGCGTCATTCCGTTCGTCCGGAGCCCGGACCGCCTCCTGCGCCACGCGCTTCAGATCCGCGGTCACGGCAGCGACCTCTTGCGCCAGCGCGTCCCCCGCCTGCTTGGCGCGTGCCGTTTCGAGGGCTCGCCGATCACCCGAGAACGCGCGCTCCGTCGCCGCGTGCGCAACCGCTACACCGGTGAACAACACCACGCCGGTCCAGACAAACCACCGTCGCCGTCGCGCGACGGCTGAGTGCCGGATGGTCCACCAGCCCAGCACCGCGGCGAGAAGCAGGACGACGGCTACGAGCCGCCCCGAGGGCTCGCGCACCCAGAACGCCATTGCGACGAGCGCCATCGCGGCGAGCGCTCCCCACGCCTCCGGTGGGCGTGGTCGTCGCAGACTCTTGGTCTTCGGCGTGGAATCCGTGGCGGACACGAAGGAATCATACCCGCCCACTGGGGACTCGGGCGACCAGCAACGCTCCCTTCGCTAGATTGCCGGGATGCCCCAGATGTTCACTTTGCCCACATGGATGGGTCGCCTCGGCCCGCGCCTTCTCACGGCGCTGATGGCGGCGATGCTCTCCCGTGGCGAGCCGCTCTCGACGCAGGCCGTGGTGCTTGATGCGGGCACGTTCTCGCTCTCGGTCGCCGGGCAGCGTGTGGGTCGGGAGGACTTCAGTATCCGGCGTACCCCTGCGGGCGCGCTGGCGACCTTCGTGGCGCAAGCGAACGTGGTGAAGGGAGGCCTGCGCTATTCCGTCGTGCTTGCCACGGACTCGTCGGGGGTGCCGCAGTCGTTCCGCCTTCAGGCGCTGTCGGCCGGGGATGAGGTGGAGTCGGTGACCGGGGAATGGCGCCGCGGACTCTGGTCGGGGCGTTCGGAGAGCGCGAGCGGCGAGTCGGCCCGGGAGTTCCGGCTGCCGGAGCGGACCGTCGCGATCGCCGACGAGGTGGTGCACCACGCATGGTTTGCGCTGCAAGGGGGCCCGGACCGGGAGATCCAGCTGCTGTTACCCCGGCGGCTCGAGGTCCGGTCGGCCTGGATCGAGCGGTCAGGGGCCGAGTCGGTGGCCATCGGTCTTCGAGACTTCGTCGCGCAACACTGGGTGATCCGAAGCGGCCGTGGGGGCGAGGCGCTTCTCGAGGCGTGGACCGACACGTCCGGACGCCTGCTCCGGGTGCGGGTCCCCTCGGAATCGCTGGAGGCGCTGCGTGACGAGGCGCCCCCTGAAACCGTTGTCCGTCCCTGAGCGTACAACGGTCGGAACCCCTACACAGGACTTGGAATAGATGCGTTTGCTGCGGAGTATGATCCTGCTCACCGGGCTCGCTGCGCCCTTGGCCGGCCAAGCGCCGTCTCGGGCCTCGTTGACGCTGACTGAAGCGCTCGACGTAGCGAAGCGGAACAACCCGCAGTACCTGCAGTCGATCAACGGCCGCACGCGGGCCTCGGCGGCGGTCCGCTCGGCCTACGGCCAGCTCATCCCGAGCGCCGACGCCGGCTTCGGCGCGAGCTATCGCGAGGGTCGTCCGCAGTTCTTCGGCGGTGTGGCCTTCGGTGCGACGTCGGACATCATCTCGTCGAACTGGAGCCTCTCGGCGCGGTCGCAGCTCAGCTACAACACCCTCACCAGCATCCGCCGCGCCAACGCGTCGCTCGACGCGGCCGAGGCGGACGTGGAAGCGGCACTGTACCAGCTTCGCAACAGCGTGACCGCACAGTTCCTGCTCGCCCTGCAGACGCAGGCCCGTGCGCAGCTTCAGGACACTCTCGTCGCGCAGCAGCGACTCCAGCTCGAGCTCGCCCGCGCCCGCGCCGGTGTCGGATCGGGTACCTCGCTCGACGTGAAGCGCGCCGAAGTCGGCCTTGGGACGCAGCAGGTCGCCGCCCTCCGGGCGCGCAACACGGCCGCGGTCGCAAGACTGCAGCTCTTCCAGCAACTGGGCGTCGCGATGCCCGAGGACGTGGTCCTGCAGGCCGAGCTGCCCGTCACGGCTCCCACGCAGACGGTGAGTGACCTGCTCACCATGGCGCGGGACGTGAACCCGAACATGCGTGCGCTCCGCGCGCGCGAGCGGGTCGCTGACCAGGGCGTGAAGGCCGCGCGTGGTGACTACACGCCGACGCTCTCGCTCTCTGCCTCCATCGGCGGCGCAGCGCAACAGCAGTCGAACGTGGACGTGGCGATCGCGCAGGCGCAGGCCCAGACGGTTTCGTCCCGCGCAAACTGCTTCACCACCGATTCCATCCGCACCGGCGCCGGCCTGCCCGGCATCGGGGCGCAGTGCTCGGCGATCCAGTTCACCCCGGCGCAGGCGCAGGCCATCCGCGACGGCAACAATAACTTCCCGTTCGGCTTCACGCAGCAGCCGTACAACCTCTCGATGAACCTCTCACTGCCGTTGTTCGACGGCTTCGGACGCGAGCAGCGGTTGCAGGAGGCGAATGCAGCGAAGTCCGACGCCCGCTACAACGTGCGTCGTCAGGAGTTGGCCCTCACCGCCGACGTGACGTCGGCGCGCGTGACCCTGCAGGCGGCCTTCGAGGCCGTGACCTTGCAGGCGCAGAATGCGGCCACTGCGCGGGAAGCGCTGCAGTTGGCCGAAGAGCGGTACCGCGTGGGCGCCACGACCTTCGTCGACCTGACGACGGCGCGCGGTGAGTACGAGCGGGCCGAGACGGATCGGATCGATGCGGTCTATGAATTCCACCGGGCGTTCGCGGCGTTGGAAGCAGCCGTCGGCCGCACCCTTCGCTGAACGAGGAGAAAATGAGTAAGGGTATGAAGTACGGGATCGTCGGCGCGGTGGTCGTCGGCGTGGTGGCGATCTTCGCCGTCTCGGCCGCCAAGAGCGGGTCCAAGGGCACCGAGGTCCGCATCGAGGAGGTGTCGACGCAGGATCTCGTCTCGTCGGTGACCGCCAGCGGTCAGGTGATGCCGCGCACGAAGGTCGACCTGTCGGCCGATATCACGGGCAAGATCACCCGGCTCACCGTCAAGGACGGCGACTACGTGAAGCAGGGCCAGTTCCTGCTGCAGATCGACCCGCAGCAGTACGAGGCCCAGGTGCAGCGCTCCGAAGCCGCCTTGGCCAACGCGAAGGCGAGCGCGGCGCAGGCCCGGGCGAATTTGCTCCAGGCCAAGCGCAACCTCGAGCGTCAGATGGAGATCCGGAAGACCAACGTCGCGCTGGTCTCAGCGCAGGAAGTCGAGCAGCTCGAGACCCAGCTCGAGGTGAATGAAGCGCAGGTCCTGGCCGCAGAGGAGAACGTGAAGCAGAGCGAGGCGAGCCTGAAGGACGCCCGCTTCCAGCTCTCGCGCACCACGATCTACGCCCCGATGACCGGCCGCGTGACCCGCCTCAACGTCGAACTCGGCGAAACGGCAATCATGGGCACGCTCAACAAGGACGCGGCGACGCTGCTCACCATCTCGGACATGAGCATCCTCGAGACCAAGGTGAAGGTCGACGAGACCGAT
This sequence comes from Gemmatimonadaceae bacterium, assembly GCA_046153705.1. Lineage (GTDB taxonomy): Bacteria > Gemmatimonadota > Gemmatimonadetes > Gemmatimonadales > Gemmatimonadaceae > Pseudogemmatithrix. The sequence goes on along the minus strand of JBJXGK010000009.1, from coordinate 22,712 downwards.
GTGAGCCGTATCCAGGTCGGTGACTCCGCCGTGATCCAGATCGATGCCTTCTCCGACACGACGTTCCTCGGGCGTGTGGTGGAGATCTCGAACAGCTCGGTGAAGGGCGCGACCGCGGCCTCGACGGACCAGGCGATCGACTACGAAGTGACGGTCCGGATCCTGAACCCGCCGGAGGACACCCGCCCGGACTTCTCGTCGACCGCGAAGATCGTGACCGATACCCGCTCCAAGGCGCTGGCGATCCCGATCATCGCGCTGACGGTGCGTGAGAACGAGACCCTCCAGAACACCGATCAGGGCAACCCGGCGGCGGCGAGCAAGACGCCGGCGGTCGAGGTCGGCAAGAAGGACGTCGAGGGTGTGTTCGTGGTGGGCACGGACAACAAAGTGACGTTCCGCCCCGTAAAGGTGGGGATCGCTGGCGAGAAGTATTTCGAGGTCCTCGACGGGCTCAAGTCCGGCGAGCGCATCGTGGCGGGCACTTATCAGGCGATCCGCGAGTTGAAGGACGGTCAACTCGTCCGTGAACAACCACAGACACCGGCCGCCACCAAGGCCGGAGGGACGCCGTGAGCCAGCATATCGACGAAGCGCCGCTCAGCCACACCGCCGAGCGTCAGATCATCGTGAACTCGGCGGGGGACGCACCCTCGAAGGAGTGGGTAATCGTCACGCGCGGCCTGAAGCGCGAATACGACATGGGCGGTGAGATCGTGCGCGCGCTTCGTGGGCTCGACCTCGCGGTCCGTCGGAACGAGTACGTCGCCATCATGGGCCCGTCGGGCTCGGGCAAATCGACGCTCATGAACATCATCGGCTGCCTCGACACCCCCAACGAAGGCGAGTACTGGCTCAACGGCCAGCTCGTCTCGACCATGAAGGACGACGAGCTCGCGCGCGTCCGCAACAAGGAGATCGGGTTCGTCTTCCAGACGTTCAACCTCCTCCCGCGTGCGACCGCGCTGGCGAATGTCGAGCTGCCGTTGGTGTATGCAGGCATCTCGGCGAAGGAGCGCAAGGAACGGGCGATGGAAGCCCTGACCAAGGTGCAGCTGGGCGAGCGCGTGCATCACCGTCCGAACGAGCTCTCCGGTGGTCAGCGTCAGCGTGTCGCGATCGCGCGCGCGCTGGTGAACCGCCCGTCCATCCTGCTCGCGGACGAACCGACCGGTAACCTCGACTCGGCGACGTCCGAGGAAATCATGCGCGTGTTCGAGAAGCTCGCGGACTCGGGGCAGACGGTCATCATGGTCACGCACGAACCCGATATCGCCGCCCACGCCCGCCGAGTGGTCGTCCTCCGCGACGGTCAGCTGGCGAGCGACGAGCGTCGCGAGAAGTTCACCGAGAAGCTCGGGATCGCGCACTAAGGCGCACGGGGGACGGTCGTCAGGCCGTCCCCCGCCCCGTCCGCGCGACCCGGGCCTCCATCTACCGACACGATGCCCCTCCTCGAAGCCGTCCGGCTCGCGCTCCAGACCCTCCGCGTTCAGAAGCTCAAGAGCTTCTTCACGCTCGCGGGCGTCTGCATCGGCGTGATGTTCCTCATCACCGTCGTCTCGATCATCGACGGGATGGGCAAGTACATGAAGGACGACCTCGTCGGCAAGCTCATCGCCGTCAACTCGTTCGAGCTCCGCCGCTTCCCCAACATCAACATCGGCGACGTCGATGGCTCGGTGTGGGATGAATACCGTCGGCGGCCCCGACTGTTCATCTCGGACCTGCTGCCCGTCGTCGAGGCGCTGCCCGAAGGCACCCGCTGGGCGCAGGAGTCCGAGAACAACGTGACGGCCTCCACGCCGTTCTCGCGCCCGCGCAGCACCACGGCGATCGGGGTCGATGGCGACTGGTTCGCGATCAAGAACCTCGGCATCAGCGATGGGCGCGCCTTCACCGACCAGGAACTGTCCCAGGGCGAGAACGTAGCCATCCTCGGTCCGGACATGGTGGATCGCGCCTTCCCCGGCCTCGATCCCATCGGACGCGAGCTGAGGATCGGTGGCGTCCCGTACCGGGTGATCGGTGTGACCGAGTCGCGCGGCAGCATCTTCGGCATCTCGTTCGACAACTTCGTCATCGCGCCCTGGCGTTCGCCGATCCGCAAGCTGCTCAACCCGCAGCCCGGCATGATCGACGCCGTGATCGTGCAGACGGCGAACTCCGAGTCGATGAACGAGGCGCAGGAGCGGGTGCGCGCCGTGATGCGCACGCGGCATGGCTTGCGCCCCTCGCAGCCCGACAACTTCTCCATGCAGACCTCGGCGAGTGCGCTCGAGTTCTGGAATAAGATCGAGGCGCGCCTGCAGATGGCCGGCATCGCGCTCCCGGCGATCGGCCTCGTGGTGGGTGCGATCGTCATCATGAACATCATGCTGGTCGCCGTCGCGGAACGGACGCGGGAGATCGGCATCCGCAAGGCGCTGGGCGCCAAGCGGCGCGATATCCTCGCGCAGTTCCTCATCGAGTCGGCGACGCTCAGCACGGTGGGGGCGATCATCGGCATCATCCTCGGGATCGGCCTCGCCCAGCTGATCGCAGCGGTGTCGCCGTTGCCGGCGAGCGTCGCGCCGTGGTCGATCGTGGTGGGCGTGCTCACGGGAATCACGGTGGGCATCGTGTCCGGCGTGTACCCGGCGAGCCGGGCCTCGTTGCTCGACCCCATCGCCGCCCTCCGCTCCGAGTAAGGACCACTCATGCAGAACATGTCGGCCCGGCTCTACAATCTCACCGAGGGCGTGCGCATCGCCCTCGAGGCGATCGTCGGCAACAAGGTACGCGCAGGGCTCACCATCCTCGGTGTGGCCGTGGGTGTATTCGTGGTCGTGGTGATCTCGGCGGCGGTCCATGGCATCAACCAGAGCGTGGCCAAGGACTTCGAGTCCACCGGGCCCACGACGTTCTTCGTCTCGCGCTACCCGATCACGTTCGAGGCCTGCGACGGCACCGAAGACACCTGCGCGTGGTTGCGTAACCCGGCGATCTCATGGGGCGACGTCGCGGCGCTGGAGCGGCTGGAGAACGCGTCGGCGATCGGCGTGCAGATGCGGTGGAGCGCGCCGTTCAAGTACCGTGACAAGGCGCTCAACAGCGCCGGCATCGAGGCCTACACCCCGAACTGGGCGAGCTTCGGCGCGCCCGACATGCTCCCCGGTGGCCGCGTGTTCACCGAGCAGGAGTTCCGGAGCGCGGCGCGGGTGGTAGTGCTCAACACCACCATGTCGGAGCGCTTGTTCGGCGAGTCCGATCCGTTGGGTAAGGTGATCTCCATCAAGAGCGTGCCGTTCACGGTGATCGGCGTGTACAAGGAGATCGGGAGTTTCCTCTCCGGCGCCGACCGTCCCAAGGGCGTGATGCCCGTGACCACGTTGCAGCGGGCGTTGAACGTGTCGCGGAGCGACATGGGCCTGGTGGTGAAGCCGCGTGCGAACGTCCCGCGCGACGTGATGGTCGACGAGGTCACCGCGACGTTGCGCGGCCTGCGCGGACTGCGTCCGAGCCAGGAGTCGAACTTCGCGATCATCACACAGGACAAGTTGCTGGAGACGTACAACTCGATCTTCGGCATCTTCTTCCTTGTGATGATCGCGCTCTCGGCGGTCGGCCTGATCGTGGGCGGGGTGGGCGTGGTGGCGATCATGATGATCTCGGTGACCGAGCGCACTCGCGAGATCGGCGTGCGCAAGGCGCTGGGGGCGACCCGCAACACCATCCTGTTCCAGTTCCTCATCGAAGCGGTGACCCTCACCGGGATCGGCGCGATGATCGGACTGTTCTTCGGATGGCTCGTGTCGATGGTGGTGCGGAACACGACGTCGATCGACTCGTCGGTACCCCCGCTCGCCGTCGTGGCCGCGTTGCTCGCCAGCGCGGTGACCGGCGTGATGTTCGGCATGATCCCCGCTGCGCGTGCGGCGAAGCTCGACCCAGTGGAAGCGTTGCGTCACGAGTAGGCGTCGGCCCACCCGCACCAGTCTCCCCTTGCCTTTCCTCGAAGCTGTCCGTCTCGCGCTCCAGACCATCCGCGTCCAGAAGCTGAAGAGTTTCTTCACGCTCACGGGGGTGATGATCGGGGTCATGTTCCTCATCGCCGTCGTCTCGATCGTCGAAGGCATGAGCGACTACGTCGAGAACGACTTCGCGGCCAAGATCATCGGCGTGAACACGTTCGACGTGCGGCGCTGGCCGAACTTCACGCCCAACGAGGATGACGATGCGTGGCGCGCATACCTGCGGCGCCCGCGGCTGGTGAAGGCTGACGCCGAGGTGGTGCGCAGCGCCCTCCCGTCGGACTTCAAGACCGCGATCGTCAACGAGACGTTCCTGCCGGCGGTCTCGCCGGGGATCCGGCCGCGGTCGGTGCAGGCGATCGCCACCGAAGCCGCGTACTTCGACATCAAGAAGTTCGGGCTCTCCTCGGGTCGCGCCTTCGCGCCGCAAGAGGTGGAGGCCGGCGCGCGCGTCGTGGTGATCGGTGACGAGGTCGCGAGCTACTACTTCGCCGGACTCGACCCGGTGGGCCGCGAACTCCGGATCGCCGGCCAGACGTATGCGGTGATCGGCGTGATCGAGCCGCAGGGCTCGGTGTTCGGATTCTCGATGGATCGCATGGCCATCGCCCCCATCACGTCCCCGCTCGCACGCGCCATCCGCCCGCGCGGCGACTACGGACGCGTGACGGTCCAGGCGCCGACGCGCGAGATCCTGATGGACGGCATGGAGCAAGTCCGCGAGACGCTGCGCGGATTCCGCGGCTTGGGCCCCGGCGAGGACGACGACTTCGCGCTCGAGACCTCCGACGCGGCGCTGAGCTTCTTCGACGGGATCAAGAGCAAGATGATCCTGTTCGGAACCGCGTTGCCGGCCATCGGCCTCGTGGTGGGCGCCTTGGTCATCATGAACATCATGCTGGTCGCCGTGGCGGAGCGCACCCGCGAGATCGGCGTGCGGAAGGCACTGGGCGCACGTCGGCGCGACATCATCTCGCAGTTCCTCGTGGAGGCGGCGACGCTCTCCGTGGTGGGGGCTGCGATCGGCGCGGGACTGGGCGTCGCACTGGCCCAGGTGATCGCGGCGGTCACGCCGCTACCGGCCTCTGTGGCACCGTGGTCACTGGTCGTCGCGTTGATCCTCGGAGCGGGTGTCGGGATCGTCGCCGGCATCTACCCGGCGAGTCGCGCCTCGCGGCTCGACCCCATCGCCGCCCTTCGCCAGGAATAGCACATGCGTCTCTGGGACCAGATCCTCATGAGCCTGGAGGGCGTCACCATCGCCCTCGACTCGTTGCGCGCGAACAAGGTCCGTGCCGCCCTCACCATCTCCGGTGTCGCGGTCGGCGTCTTCGTGGTCGTTGCGATGGGTGCGACCGTGCATGGGATCCGGCAGTCCTTCCAGAAGGACATGGACGAGTTCGGCACCGCGACCTTCCAGATCCGTCGTCGCAACCCCGGCTTCAACGCCTGCAATCCGACCAGCGACAACTGCCCCGAGCGGCGGTACCCCGGCATCTCGCTCGCCGAGTGGCGGGCGGTGCAGCAGCTGCCGGAGGTCGAGAACGCGATGGCGTGGCTGTTCGGCAGCGCGAACGTCGCGTACCGCGACGAGCTCATCAAGAACGTGGGCTATGATGCGCAGAGCACCGAATGGATCCAGACGGACCAGGCGGACGTCTATCCCGGTCGCACGTTCACGGAGTCGGAGCACGATGCGGCTGCGCTGGTCGCGCTGGTGAACAAGAAGCTGGCGGACGACCTGTTCCGTGGCTCGGATCCCATCGGCAAGGAGATCGAGCTGGATGGGACGCGGTTCACGGTGATCGGGGTGTTCCACACCAAGGCGGGGTTCCTCAAGTCGCTCGACGGACGCGGGCCGGAGAATCCGCGCATCGTGTTGCCCATGATGACCGCGTATCGGCGACTCGGCGTGTGGCGGCGCGGGATGATGGTGATGGTGCGCCCGAAGACTGAGGTGGCCCGCGAGGAGGCGATGGATGCCGTGACGGCCACACTCCGGGGCATGCGCGGTCTCCGCCCGGCGCAGACCAACTCGTTCTTCCTGGTCGGGCAGGACAAGATGATGGAGACGTTCGACTCGCTGTTCGGCGCGATCTTCATGGTCGGCATCGGGCTCTCGGCCGTCGGTCTCCTGGTGGGCGGCGTGGGTGTCGTCGCGATCATGATGATCTCGGTCACCGAGCGCACCCGCGAGATCGGTGTGCGCAAAGCGCTGGGCGCGACCCGCGCCACGATCCTCTGGCAGTTCCTCGTGGAGGCCGCGACCATGACGAGTCTGGGTGCCGGGATCGGGCTCATCCTCGGCGGGTTGCTCGCCTGGGGTGTGCGGGCCAATACCTCGATCCCGGCGAGCGTGCCGTTCGGTGCGGTGGTGTCCTCGCTCGTCGCGGCAGCCCTGACGGGCATCTTCTTCGGCATGCTACCCGCGACCCGAGCATCGAAGTTGGATCCCGTCGAGGCGCTGCGGCACGAATAGCGCGCGCTGACCGAAGCGGTGGCTGTGGAACTCGCGACCGTCCAGGCTCGGAAGTTCTCGCCGCTTGTCACGGCGACTAGGTTGCAGGACGTATGCGATTCGGCGACGTCGTGGGCATCGCGTTGGCGCAGATCCGCGGCAATCCGCTGCGGAGCTTCTTCACGCTGCTCGGCATCATCGTCTCGGTCGCGTTCCTCGTCGCGGTGGTCGCGATCATCCAGGGGATGAACGCGTACGTGCGGGAGAACATCGCGGGGGCCGTGGTCGGCGCGAACGCCTTCCAGGTGCGTCGCACCCCGATCCAGATCGGGTTCTTCGATGACGAAGGCTGGCTGCGCGTCCAGCGCCGCCCCCGCATCACGCCGCGCGACGCCGAGACGGTCCGCGCGGCCCTGCCCGATGCCGAAGCGATCTCCATGCAGTCGGGCTGGCCCACGCCGTCCACCGACGTGATCTGGCGTGGGCGCTCGGTGGGCAGCATCCTCGTCTTCGGCATCACGCCCGAGTACCAGTTGGTGCAGGACTACCGGATCGCCAAGGGCCGCGCGCTCACGACCGTCGATGTGACGCAGCGCATGCCGGTGGTGATCCTCGGTGCGGAGATCGCGGAGAAGCTGTTCGAGACCGTCGACCCGATCGGACAGGAGATCCGGCTGGCGGGTGAGCGGTTCACCGTGATCGGTGTGAACGAACCGAAGGGGCGGGTGCTGGGCCAGTCGTTCGACGCCTTCGCGCTCATCCCGATCTCGCGCTTCGAGATGCGGTACGGCCGTCGGCTCACCACGACCATCTCGGTGAAGATGCGCGAGGCCGCTGACGTCGCCCCGGCGATGGCGCGCGCGGAAGAAGCGATGCGAGTGGCGCACCGGCTGCGCCCGGGCGAGGAGAACGACTTCTCGGTCGAGACCGCCGACGCGCTGGTAGATTTCTGGAAACAGCTCACCGCGGTGCTCTTCGCCGTCATCCCCGCCGTGGTGGCGATCGGCGTGGTGGTGGGCGGCATCGTCATCATGAACATCATGCTGATGGCGGTGAACGAGCGCACGCGCGAGATCGGCATCCGCAAAGCCGTGGGCGCGCGGGCCCGCGACATCGAGCGGCAGTTCCTGGCCGAGACGATCATGCTCTCGGCGATGGGTGGGGTGATCGGCGTGTTCTCGGGCTGGGCGTTCGCGTTCGCGATCTCACTGCTCACGCCGCTCCCGGCCCGCATCTCCTGGTGGTCGGTGGCGGTGGCCTTGGCCCTGGGTGCCGGCATCGGCGTGATCTTCGGTGTGTATCCGGCCCGTCGCGCGGCACAACTCGACCCCATCACCGCGATGCGGTCGGAGTAGTCGATGCGACTCGGCGCGTTCGAGCAGTACCGCGAGAACGTGGGCATCGCCATGGACGCGCTGCGTGTGGCGAAGCTGCGTTCGGCACTCACAATCCTCGGCGTGGTGATCGGCGTGGCCACGGTGATGACGATGGCGTCGCTGGTGGAAGGGTTGCGCGCGCAGATCATCCGCACCGTCGAAGTGGCAGGGCCGACGACGTTCTACGTGCTCAAGGTGTATTCGAGTTCGCCGATCAACCCCGAGAACCCGCCGGCCTACGTGCGCATCCGGCCGGACCTCACGCTGGAGGAGGCGGAGCTGGTGCGCCGCCTGCCGGAGGTGAAGTACGCGGCACTCTGGGCACAGGTGCTCACGCGCATTTCGTACGGGGGCGAGCGCTCACAACCGACGGCGGTCTTCGGCGCCGACGCTGGCTTCGTCGAAGTCCAAGGTGGCGAGCTGGTGGATGGGCGCTGGTTCACGCGGAACGAGATCACGAGCGGCGCGAACGTGGTGGTGATCCAGGAAGCGCTGGCGCGACGCCTGTTCGGCCGCATCAACCCGATCGGCAAGACGGTGAGTGTGGGCGGCAGACCGACCGAGGTGATCGGGCTCTACCAGCCGCCGGACAACATCTTCGCCCCGCAGGGCTCCGAGACCGGTGCGGTGGTGCCCTACCGCATGCTCGAAGCGCAGTTCCGGATCGACAAGACCAACGCGCTGTGGATCCCGGTGAAGCCGCGTATCGGTGTCACGGTGGCGCAGGCGCAGGAAGCGGTGACGGTCGCGCTGCGCGAGCTGCGACGACTGCGCCCCTCGCAGAAGAACTCGTTCGACCTCGTGACGTCGGATCAGATCCTCGACGTGTTCAACCAGCTCACCGGCGTGTTCTTCGTGGTGATGATCGTGCTCGCTTCGGTGGCGCTCTTGGTGGGCGGCATCGGCGTGATGGCGATCATGATGGTGTCGGTGACCGATCGCACGCGGGAGATCGGCGTGCGCAAGGCGCTGGGAGCGACCCACGGGGACATCCTCGTGCAGTTCCTGATCGAAGCCGCGACACTCACGGGGATCGGTGGCGTGATCGGCATCATCGTGGGGATCGGGGCCGGTCAGGTCCTGAAGCTCGTGCTCGGCATCGACGCGACCCCACCGCTGGACCTCACCGTGATCGCGGTGGTGGTGTCGGTGGGGATCGGTGTGGTGTTCGGGGTGCTACCGGCGCAGCGCGCGGCGCGATTGGATCCGATCGAGGCGTTGAGGCATGAGTGAAGGAGACGGCCTCCCCCTATCCGACCACCAGCACCGGCACGTTCCGCTCCTGTGCGCGGCCGACGGCGGCGATCATCGCGGGGACGAGTTGGAACTGCGGTAACACGCCCGCCACCAGTTCAGTGTAGATCGGCGCAGGGTCGCCGGTGCCGGCGAACTCGCGGGAGAGACGGCGCAGCGAGTTGTTGCAGGCGAGGAACCACACACCGCGCGCACTGAGTCCCTCCACGCTAGCGGGTCCGCCCGCGCGGAACGGATGGGTCGTCGGCGCCGCACCGCTCGGCGTCTTGAGCCCGCCTCGTTCGCCCAACTTGTACTTCGCCCAGAGCGTGTCGTTGAGTGCCAGCGAGATCGCCGTGCTGTGCACGCCGAGCGCCACCCCAAGCCTGTTGTCCGGGATGTGGTAGTCGTTCTTCATCGCATCGAGGTAGTTCACCATGCGACGGAAGCCGATCACGTCCGCGAGCGTGCCGGTCTCGACCAACATGCGATGCTCACCGTTGGCGATGGCTTCGAGCCAGCGCTCATCGGGCCAGCGCGTGGCATCGCGCGGCGGCTCCGCGGAACGGACGGAGGCGGCGAGTGCGGTGCTCGGCACCGCGCCCACCGCGAGCAGCGCGCCGAGACGACCGAGGAACGAACGACGGGGCGTGGACATCGGGACCTCGTGGAGTGGACGGAGAATGCGACTCAGAGGAAGCTGACGAATTCGGCGAGCGGCTTCTTGGTGATCACGGGGACGCGCGTGTCGGCGGCGGGGTACCCGACGACGAGCAGCAGGAACGGCTTCTCCTCGGGCGGACGTTCGAGGACGCGATTGAGGAACCCCATCGGGCTCGGCGTGTGCGTGAGCGTCGCGAGTCCGGCGTGGTGCAGTGCGGCGATGAGGAACCCCGTGGCGATGCCGACCGACTCGGGGACGTAGTAGTTCGCCCGCCGCGCGCCATCGGGCATGCTGCGGTACCGCTGCCCGAAGATCGCGATGAGCCAGGGCGCGTGCTCGAGGAACGGCTTGTCGGGATCGGTGCCCAAGTGAGCGAGGTCCTCGAGCCACTCCGGCGTCGCGCGTCCCGCATAGAACTCACGTTCCTCGGTTTCTGCGGCGGTGCGGATCGTGCGCTTCACGACCGGATCCTGGACGGCGACGAAGTGCCACGGTTGGAGGTTCGCACCGCTGGGTGCGGTGCCAGCCGTGAGAAGCGCTTGCTCGATGATCGCACGTGGCACGCTGCGGTCGGCGAACGTACGCACCGTGCGGCGGCGTGCCATTTCGCTCGCGAACTCGGTCGCGCGCGCCAGCATCTCTGGCTCCGGCCGCGCACGATAGGCGCTGAGCGTTTGAGTCGGGAACGTGGACATGTACCGTACTCCCCTCGATGGTCGGTGTCACTCGCTCACCGCGGTCCCGCCCGTGGTGAGGATGTATCGTCTTGCCACTGTGTGGAGCATGGCCTCCCGACTACCTTTCGCGCAACGCGCCTCCAGCGCCCGGGCGTGCCGTCGGTCCTCGGCTCGTGTGGCGCATCCTTTCACCACACCGATGACCTTCGATACCCTCGGGCTCAACCCGGCGCTCTTGCGCGCGGTCCATGACCTCGGCTGGCCCAAGCCGACCGACATCCAGCGCGACGCGATCCCGGCCGCGCGCGACGGGAAGGACCTCCTCGCCTGCGCCATGACGGGCAGCGGCAAGACGGCGGGATTCCTCCTGCCCACCCTGCATCGTCTGCTCGAGACGCCCAAGCGGGCGACCCGGGCGCTCGTGCTCGCGCCCACGCGTGAGCTCGCAGCCCAGGTGCACGCCGACCTGCAGAACCTCGCACGTCACACGAACCTCAAGGGCGCCGCGATCTTCGGTGGTGTGGGCATGGGCCCGCAGGAAGCCGCATTCCGCAACAAGACCGACGTGATCATCGCGACGCCCGGGCGGCTGCTCGACCACATGGGCCAGCCCGGCCGCTACGTCGACTTCAGCGCACTCGAAGTGCTCGTGCTCGACGAAGCCGACCGCATGCTCGACATGGGCTTCCTACCGGACATCAAGCGCGTGCTCGCGCAGCTGCCGACCAAGCGGCAGACCCTGTTCTTCAGCGCGACGATGCCGAAGCCGATCGTCGAGCTGTCGCGCGTGATGTTGCACAACCCGGCGCGCATCAACGTGGAGCGCGTCGCGCTGCCGGCGACCGGGATCGAACAGGCGGTGTGGCCGGTCAAGGAAGAGCTCAAGGCCGACCTCTTCATCGCGCTGCTGCGCCAGGACGTGATCGGCAACGTGATCTGCTTCACGCGCACCAAGCATCGCTCGAACCGCCTCGCCGATGTCCTCACTCGCGCCGGCATCCCCAACGCGAAGATCCACGGCAATCGCAGTCAGAACCAGCGCACCGAAGCGCTCGCTGACTTCAAGAGCGGCAAGGTGCGCGTGCTCGTCGCCACCGACATCGTCGCGCGCGGCATCGATGTGGAGGCACTCGAGCACGTGGTGAACTTCGACGTGCCGCACGTGCCCGAGGACTATATCCATCGTGTGGGGCGCACCGCGCGCGCCGAAGCGACCGGTGAGGCGTTCACGCTGGTGTCTCAGGAGGAGGAGATTGACCTGCGCGCGATCGAGAAGTCCATCGGGCGCAAGCTGAACCGCCGGACGCTGCAGGGCTTCGACTACTCGCATCGTCCGGTGGAGCGCTTCGAAGTGCCGATCGCGGAGCGCATCGCCGCCATCCGCGCGCGCAAGGCAGAGGACCGCGCGCGCGCGAAGGCGAAGTTGGAGCGGCGCGAACAGCACCTGCGCCGCGAAGGAGCACGCGGATCGAGTGCTGCGTCCGGTGGCCGCGCTGGCGGCTCGTCGGGTGGATCGGGATCGTCCCGCCCCCACAGCGCCGCGGCTACTGGCGGCAGCGCTCCGTCGGGTCCGGCCGGCTCCGGTCGAGTCGCGGACGCTCCGCGCGGTCCGCGAGGACGCGGACCGCGTCGCGGACCAGGTCAGCGACCCCGCTGAGTTTGCGGTAGTCGATGTACTGCGCTTCGTCCGTCACCTGATGGTAGTCCGCGTGGGTCCCGGTCGTGAGGAACGCGACCGGGATCCCGTAGCGTGCATACATCGCGTGGTCGGAGCGGCACCACATCGCCTGTGGGTGGCCGCTCGCGTCGTGCGAGAGATCGAGCCGGAACGGCGTGCGACGTGCGCCGTTCACCTCGTCGAGGATCTCGCCGAACTCTCGTGAGATGCGTCGCGCGCCGATCACCTGGAGGTACTCGGGGCCGCCGCCGACGATGTCGCCTTCGTGTCCCCGCCCCACCATGTCGAGGTTGTACGCGCCGACGATCGAGTCGCGCGGCACCGTCGGCTGCTCCGTGAACCACGCCGCTCCGACGAGTCCCAGCTCCTCGGCGGTGTGCCACACGAACAGCAACGATCGGCGCGGCCGCTCCTCCTCGTTCGCGAAGGCCTCGGCGATCTCGAGTGCCGCCATGCTGCCGGACCCGTTGTCGTCCGCGCCGTTCATGATGGAGTCGAGCCGTGCAGGACGGATCGCGCGCAGCGAGTCGATGTTCACGCGCAGCTCCGCGAACGAAGTCGCGGCGCGCCGATCACTCCCTTGCATGCGCTCGGCGACCACGCGACGCTGCTGCGCCATGGCGCGCGCGGAGTCGTGGTCGACCGCGCGTGGCCGCGCCGGCTCGTGATCGGTGTGCGAGAGCACGGCGACGTATTGACCACGCAACGCGGGATCGCGGCCCGGCAACACCGCCACCACGTTGCGGGCCAACGCGGGGGACTCGCTGAACTGCAGATCGAGGCTCACCGTCTCGCCCAGCGATCCGACCACGGTCGCACCGCGGCCGAGCAGCGCTTCGACGAACTTCTCGGTGACCAGGATGGTCGGCGGCAAGACGGGCGCGGGCACCAGCCTCCGCTCCCCCGTCATGGACGACACGCTGCGCTCCGCGCGCAACTGGAGTACGGGCTGCGCCACCTGCGTGCGGACAGACGGCGGCAGCTCGTGCCACAGAGGGATGACCACCGCAGCGGCGTCCGCGAACCGCGACCCCACGTCCACCGTCAAGCTGCGTGGATTGAGCTGGAGTCGGCGTCGGCTGGGACGCAACACGACCACGCGTCCCGCCGCCTGCGCCGCGCTGATCTGGCTGGCGCTGTCACCGACTTCACCGCCGAAGATCGCCGTTGCGGTGGCCGCGAGCCGCGGCGTGCCGGCGCGCGCGATCAGCACCCCGAAGTCCGCTCCGATGATGAACCGGCGTCCTGACGCGGAGGCCGACGCGTCGGCGCCTAAGCGCCGCCACACCATCGGCACGGTCTGGAAGTAGCTCCCCGAGTCGCCCGCCGGCGCCATGCCCATGCGGCGGAGTTCGTCGGCGATGTAGCGCGTAGCCCGCTCATGCCCGTCGCTGCCGGTCGCGCGCCCGTTCATGGAATCGTGCGCGAACGCGCGCAGCCGGCTCCGCAGATCACCGGCGGAGATACTGCCGCGTGTGCCCCGTCGCTCGTCATCGCCCTCGCGGCGGCCGCCGCGTTGGGCGTCCGCCGCCGTCGGCCACCCGAGCGCCAGCCCAAGGAGGGCCGCGCCGGCAGCGCGAAAGCACACGTGCATGTCATGCTCCGAAAGTGGGGGTGAGGGGGCGGCACGAACGCCCGCTCGTCGGTGCTGTCCCTACGCATTCCACGCTCGAGTCGCTGGCCTTAACGAACGCGTGGGGGTCGGCGTTAGTGTTGTGCGTGGGGGGCGAGCGTCCCCCGGGGCAGTCCGTTCACAATTCGGAGGAACGATGCAGGCGATGCGGATCCTGGCGGCAGCAGCGGTGATGCTGGTGGCCTCGACGGCGGCGGCGCAGGGCGGCGGCGGTGGTGGCGGCCAGGGCATGGACCGCGCCGCGATGCAGGCGCGACAGAACGAGATGCTCTTCAAGGGCATCACGCTCACCGATGCGCAGAAGGCGAAGATCGATACGATCCAGACCAAGGCGCGCACCGATCAGCAGGCGATGATGGCCGGCGGCGGCATGCAGGACCCGACCATGCGCGAGAAGATGATGGCGATGCGCACGAAGGTGAATGCCGATATCCGCGGCGTGCTCACGACTGAGCAGCAGACGGTCTTCGACAAGAACCTCGCCGAGATGCCGCAGGGCGGCGGGCGGCGTCCGCCACCGGCGCGCTGACGCGACGGCTCGGCGACGCCTGGACTACGCACGCGGGTCGGTCCGCAGGATCGCGTAGCTGATGTTGTCCTTCGGGGTTCCATTGCGCCACACCACGGCGCGATGGAACCCCTCGTGCGTCATACCGACCTTCTGGAGGACGCGCCCCGAGCCGGGGTTCTCCGGGTAGTGATGGGCCTCGATCCGGTGCAGGCCCATCACGTCGAACCCGAACGCGATCACCCGCGACGCCGCCTCGCCGGCGTATCCTCGCCCCCAGCGATCGACGGCGATCCAATAGCCAAGCTCCGCGCGATGGTGCGCGTGTGCGAACACCAGACCCATCGCACCGACGAGTGCGCCACCATCACGTTCCGTCACCGCCCAAGTCCCGCGCTTCCCCTCGCCCCATGCGGGACCGAGAAGCGCGATGAACTCGTCGGCCGCGTCTTCGGGGTACGGATGCGGGATGGTCAGCGTGTTCCGCGCGATCCGATCGTCCTGCAGATGTGCGTGCAGCGCCGCCGCGTCGCTCGGAACGAACGCGCGCAGGTGCAGGCGCGATGTCTCGAGGGTCGGGAGCGGGCCAGCGAACACCGGATGGGGTATGGGCATGATCCTAATCTGCGTGAGGGGCCCGCTCCGGGCGATACGCTCGGACGCTAGATTCCCCGCATGACCGCTCCCGTGGACATCCTGGCCATCGGCCCGCATCGCGATGACGTCGAGTTGCTGTGCGGCGGCACGCTCATCAAGCACGCGCGCCGAGGGCATCGTACCGCGATCCTCGATCTCACGCAGGGCGAGATGGGCACTCGCGGCTCGGCTGGGCTGCGCGCCGAAGAAGCCGCGCGCGCCGCGACCGTGCTCGGCGTGGCGGTACGGCGCAATCTCGAACTCCCGGACGCCGGCATCGAGAACACCCCGGCCACGCGCGCCCGGCTTGCGGGGGTCATCCGCGAGCTCAAGCCGCGTGTGGTGATCGGCCCTGCCCCGCGCGGCCGTCATCCCGATCATCGGGTCGCCGCCGAACTGGTTCGTGACGCCTGCTTCCTCGCCGGACTCGCCAAGCTCGACCCCACCACACCGCCACATCGCCCGCACAAGGTCGTGCACAGCATCACGTATCGCGAGGACCAGGAGAAGCCGACGTTCGTGGTGGACATCAGCGACGAGTTCGAGACCAAGCTCGAGGCGATCAAGTGTTACGGCTCGCAGTTCGACGGCGCGACGCAGGCGGGCGAGGTGTATCCGAACGGCGAACCGTTGTACGACATCGTGCGCCATCATGCCGCGCACTACGGCTCGCTCATCCGCTGCCGCTACGGCGAACCCTTCTTCACCTACGAAACCATGCGTGCGGATGACCTCCTCGCGCTCGAGGTATCGACCTTTTGAATTCCCCGCGCGAGATCTCTTATCCGACGTATCTCGAGCTCGACACGTTGCTCGACTTGCAGAAGCCGCAGAGCACCCCGGTGCATCCGGACGAGCTGCTCTTCATCGTCGTGCATCAGGCGAGCGAGCTGTGGTTCAAGGTTCTCCTGCATGAGTTCGACCAACTCATCGCGCAGCTCGAAGCCGGCGAGGTGCAGTCGTCGCTCACCTCGATGCAGCGCATCAATACGCTCGTCGAACTCGTCGCGCATGAACTCTCCGCGCTCGACACGCTGCCGCCGCAGCGATTCCTGCAGTTCCGCGGTTACCTCGGCAGCTCCAGTGGGTCGCAGAGCGCGCAGTTCCGCGCGATCGAGGCCACGAGCGGACTCCGCGACCCGCACTTCATGTCCGCACTCAAGGAACACGGCGCGCTGCCCGCCGCTGTGGAGCGCGCGCTCGCACGGCCGACGCTCCAGGCGCTCTTCCTGCGATTGCTCGAGCAGCAGGGAGTCACGCTCGAGGCGGTGTATCAGGACCCGAAGCACGGCGTGTTGCTCATGCTCGCCGAGTCGTTCCTGGCGTACGAGCAGGGGTTCGCCCGCTGGCGGTTCCTGCACGTGCAGTTGGTGGAACGGATCATCGGACCGGACACCGGTGGGACGGGCGGCACCCTGGGGGCGAAGTACCTGTCCAAGACGGTGAGCCAGCGCTTCTTCCCCGAACTGTGGGCGGTACGCGCGCGGCTCTACGGACGTCGCTGAGCGGATCGGCGTAGGGACGCGTACTTTCTCACGCGTGCCTTCGACCCGCCCGAACCGGAACCACACCGTGCGTCCATTCTTCGCCTTCGTCGCAACGCTCGCGGCGCTTCCCGTCGCCGCTCAGTCCCGCACTGCCTCGCGCCCGGTCTGGCCCGACGAGGGCCCCAAGACGTGGACCGAGCGCCGCACGTCCGCGGAGATCACGGCGAACGACCTGCGGACGCGACTCTACCAGATCGCTGACGATTCCATGAAGGGCCGTCGCATCGGCGAACCGGGAAACGCCAAGACGACCGAGTACATCGCCCGCGAGTTCAAGCGACTCGGCCTCAAGCCGGCGGGCGAAGACGGGACGTACTTCCAGACGCTGCCGTTCGGCCCCCTGGGATTCGACCCGGGCTCGACGCAACTCATGGTCGGCGGTAGTGGACTCGAGCTGGGCGACGAGTGGATTCCTACGATCCCCACGGCGATCAACGGCTATGCCGCCGGCACCACCGTGTCTGAGGCCGTCACGGTCTTCGCCGGACGATGGGGTGATACGGCCGTCGCGCTCGACCCGGCGATGTTCCGAGGGAAGGTCGCAGTGTTCACCAGTGACGCGAGTGCAGGTGGCACGGCGCAGGGCCGTGGCCCGGTGAGCTTCGTGAGTTGTGCGGATGTGCCGAACAAGTTCGGCGCCGCCGCGGCCGCCGACGTCGAAGCGGCGGTGCGTGCCAACCCGCGTCCTGCGGCCCCGCTCGGTGCGATCCCGCGGCTCCCAGGTGCGGGCGCGACACCCGATCGGCGCGCCTTCGCAGCCGGCGCCGTCGCAGTCCTCGTGATCGGTCTCGACGACATGAACCCCAACGCGCGCGCCACCGCGATGAATCCGCGCCCGATGATGCAGCCGTCGTCGGTCGCCGGCACGGATGCGACGGTGGCGGGTGCGACGATCTCGCGTGCCGTGGCCGAGCGACTGTTCGGCCGTGCGGTCGATCAACTCGCGGTGGGCGCGACCGGTACGGCGGTGAGCGGCCGGTGGTCGTATGGTTGGAAGCCTTCGTCGTCGCCCGCACGCAACGTCGTCGCGATCCTGCCGGGCTCCGATCCTTCCAAGGCCGCGGAGTACGTGCTCGTGGGCGCACACAACGACCATGTGGGCACCACGTCCGCGGCGCTCGACCACGACTCGCTCCGCGCGGTGAACACCGTGACGCGCCGCCAAGGTTCGAACGATCCCGCCTGCAATCCGACGGCCGAACAACAGGCGCGGATCGACGCATTGATCGCGCAAGCACGGAAGGTCCGCCCGCCACGTCCGGACTCGATTTTCAACGGCGCCGACGACGATGGCTCCGGTACCGTCGTGCTGCTCGAGATCGCCGAACGGTTCGCCAGCGAGAAGCCGACACGCTCGATCATCTTCGTCTCGCACCAAGGCGAAGAGGCGGGCCTGCTCGGCTCGCGTTGGTTCGTCGACCATTCGCCGGTGCCGCTCGCGAACATCGTCGCGGCACACAACATGGACATGCTCGGCAAGGGCCGTGCGGATCAGGTGAAGTTCGGCGGGCCGAACTCCGTGCAGATGCTTGGCGCGCGGCGCTTGTCGCGCGAGTTCGGGGACATCATCGACTCGGTCAATGCCGTGCGCGCGGAACCGATGGCGATCGACAAGAGCTGGGATGTGACGGCGAATCCGATGAATCGCTTCTGCCGCTCGGATCAGGTGAGCTACGTCGCGAAGAACATCCCGGTGACGTACTTCTCGCTCGGGTACTCGCAGGACTACCATCAACTCACCGATGAGCCGCAATACATCGAGTACGAACACTCGGCGCGGCTGGCGCGGTTCATCCACGACGTGATGATGGCGATCGCGCAACGACCCAATCGTCCGGCGATCGCCGGACCGGACCCCTCGTATCCCAGCTGCCTCCGCTGAGGAGCATCCCGTGCAGAGCAAAGCGAAGACCGTCGCGGACTACCTCAAGGAGCTTCCGGCCGAGCGCCGGGCTGCGGTGGAGACCATCCGCCGCACCGTGAAGGCGAGTGTGAGTCCGGAGATCGAGGAGGTCATGCAGTACGGGATGATCAGCTACGTGATCCCGCACTCGGTTTTCCCTGAGGGCTATCACTGTTCGCCCGACCAGCCGGTGCCGTATGCGGCGGTGGCGTCGCAGAAGCAGCATCTCTCGATCTACCTCATGCCGCCGTACATCATGACCGAGATCGGGACCTGGATCCGCGACGAGTACAAGCGGAAGGGACGTAAGCTCGACATGGGCAAGAGCTGTATCCGGGTCAAGGACGTCGCGGAGTTGGATCTCGACGTGCTGGCCGGGGCGATCAAACGCGCGTCGGCGAGGGCATACCTGACGGCCTACGTGCTCGCGGCGGGCCCGAATGCGTGGAAGAAGAAGGGCGCTGCGACGGCGGCGGCGAAGCCTGCCGCGAAGAAGACGGCGCCGTCGGCCAAGCCAGCGGCGAAGCAACTGAAGTCAGCGTCGAAGAAGAAGTAGCCGGCGCGCCAGCGGCAGCTTCTCAGGGGAGGCCGCGCAGTCGTTCGAGCACGCGATACCGGGCCGGACGGTTGAAGTAGATGCCGTCGGTAACCGACCATACCTCGGCCCGAATCGGGCCGGCGAGGTCCGGCTCGGTCGGACACGGGACGATGCCGTTGGGCGGGCACCAATGGTAGACCCGGAGCACGCCACCCTCCGTCTCCCACCGCACGGAGATCTCGGCGGCGACGACGACGTCATCCTCCAGTCGGCGCAGGGTCAGGTGGCGCGCCCCGGCCCCGTGGGCCAGCAGAGTGATCGTGTCTGCCAGCAGTTCGCGGGTCGACGATGGATGTGGAAGGACCGGTGGCGGTGAGCCGTCGACGTCGACTAGCACCACGACCGCGGGGATCCGATCCGGCGCACTCGCGTCAGCGCAGCCGACCGTGGCGGCGATCAGGATCGACGTAGCGGCATGGATGAGAGAACGCGGAATCCCTGACATGAACGGATGCCCCTGGCTCGGTGGGCCGGCGACTCCGGCCAGACACCCAGAATACCTCAGTGGCGTGCAACTGATCACCGCAGCGCCCGACACGGGGGCGGGACGTCGGTCGGCCGTGTCCAGCCGTCCTGGGTCAGCGACCGGACCGTGCGCCACGTACATGACGATGGTCCACCATCGGCGGCCCACCACGGTCGCCTCCCCCGCCGGAGAACCCTCGATGCGTCCGTCCCACCCGATGCATGTCCTCGTGTCCGCCACCCGCGTCCGCCTCGCATCCACGATGGCCGCGACGGCGATCCTCGTCTGTCTGCCGTGGCTCCGGACGCTCGCCGCTCAGCAGAACCGAGCGTGGGACCCGCAATCGGTGATCAAGGCGGAGTCGTATGTGAAGCCGCCGGCCGTGCTCGAGCGCATCGTGTTGGCGCCGCGCACCGACATATCCTTCCGCGAACCGAACGCGGACCGTTCCTGGTTCTTGCGCACCACGGGCAAGGATCGCGGAAGCGTCGCCGCCTACGGCGCGCCGCATATCTACCTCGGCGGCCTCGCGCTCGACACCCGTGCGAATCGTGCGCGGTCGCTCACCGTGAGTACTCGCACGGGACTCACGGTCTTGAACCCGAGGACTGGCGCGACGAAGGTGCTGCAGACTCCGCCCGGCGCGAGCATCTCAGCCGAAGTCTGGTCGCCCGACGGCAAGCAGGTCGCGTACATCGCGAACTTCGCCGACGCATCACATGCGTTCATCGCGGACGTCGCGACCGGCCGCTCCACACAGATGACCCGCACGCCGCTGCTCGCCACGTCGTACAGCGACCTGCGCTACACCGGCGATGGCAAGCACTTGATCGTCGTGTTGGTGCCCGAGAACCGCGGCCCGCAGCCGAACGACGGTGGCGATGGCATCGAGGATGGTCCGAAGGTCCGGCTTACCGGCAGCCGTGCGCTACCGCAGCCGGTGCATTGGAGTCTGCTCGAGGATCCCAACGACCAGGCGTTGCTCAAGTGGTACACCACCGGCCAGCTGGCACTGATCGACGTGGCCAAACGCACCGTGAGGAAGATCGGTGCGCCGACGATGATCCGGGCGGTGGACGCTGCGCACGACGGCAGCTACCTGCGCGTCACCCGCGTGACCGAACCGTTCTCGTACATCGTGCCCGTCTCGAGCTTCGGGTCGGTGCAGGAGTTGTGGGATGCGAACGGCGCCGTGGTGCAGACCCTCGCGACCACGCCGTTGCGCGAGGGTGGTCGCGGTGCGTTCGGGCCTGGCGGCGCCGGCGCCGCGGGTGCGACCGCCGACACCGGCAAGCGCAATCTGCAGTGGAATCCGGTAGGACCAGGGTTCGTGTATTTCGAGACGGTGTTCGCGCCGACGACGACGGGTGAATCCCGACCGACGCGGGGCGCGGGTGCCGCTTCGGCTGGTGGGAACACCGGTACTGCGCGCCAAGCCCAGGCTCGCCCCACCGCCACCAGCGTACGCTACATGCAGTGGCTGCCGCCGTTCGGACCCGGTGATACACGACTGATCTACGAGGGCGGACCGCAGTTCACGGCGCTCAGCTATAGCGCGAACGGCAAGACGATGTTCGTGAACGACAGCGGCAGCGTCTCCGCGGTGCGCGTGAGCGCGCCGACGAAGAAGTTCGCCCTCGGACGCGGCGTGTCGCTGCCGGGCGGTGGAACCGGCGGCTTCGGTGGTGGTGGTGGTGGTGGTGTTGGTGGCGGGGACCAAGCGCCGGACACCATGGGGGTGGGCGGTACGCTCGCCACCACGCGCGGCCCGAACGGACAGACCTTCGTGGTGATGGGCAGCGACGACAAGACCGTTTTCGTCTCCGGCTCGCGAACGTACGGTGCCGACTGGCACACTCGCGCACCACGTCCCTGGATGGACCGGCTCGACTTCGAGGCGTCCACTCGCACGCGCGTCATCGACAGCCCCGAGGATACATACGAGCAGTTCGTGGCCGCTCTCGACGATGACCATCGCGAAGTGATCGTGACGCGTCAAAGCGCAACGACCATCGAGGACGCGTGGCTTCGCGACACGCGGTCCGGCGCGCTCACGCAGCTCACCAAAGCCGTGGATGTCGCCCCCGAGGTGACGGGTGCGCTACGCAAACGTGTGCGCATCACGCGTCCCCGCGACGGGACGCCGTTCTGGGCTGATGTCGTGCTCCCGCGCAGCTGGAAGAACGGCGACGGCACGCCCGGTGTGATCTGGTTCTATCCGCGTGAGTATGCGACCACGCAGGCCTACGAGCGGTCGAAGTTCTCGACCAACATCAATCAGTATCCGGCCGTACCCGCCGCACGTCCGGCCACCGCCACCGAGCTCTGGGTCGCTGGCGGCTACGTGTTCATCGAACCCGACATCCCGATCTTCGGCGACTCGGGCCGCATGAACGACAACTACACGCGTGACCTCAAGGAGAACCTCGACGCGGTGGTGGACGCGATGGTGGACTCCGGGTTCGTCGCACGCGACAAGTTCGGCATCGGCGGTCACAGTTACGGCGCGTTCAGCACGGTGAACGCCATGACCTTGGTGCCGTATTTTAAGGCGGGCATCGCCGGCGACGGCATGTACAACCGTTCGCTCACCCCGTTCGGATTCCAGAGCGAACGTCGCAACTTCTTCGAGGCGCAGGACACGTACCTCGACATGTCGCCATTCTATCGCGCCGACAAGATCTCCGGCGCGCTGCTCCTCTACCACAATCTGGAGGATCAGAACACCGGCACGGCCCCCATCAGCTCCATCCGCATGATGGCAGCGCTCCAAGGGCTCGGCAAAGAGGCCGCGCTGTACCTCTATCCGTACGAGGATCACAGCGTCATGACGTACGAGAGCGACCTCGATCAGTGGGCGCGTTGGATCGCGTGGTTCGATGTGCACCTGAAGGGCGCGAAGCCGAGCTTCACGCCGTAAGCCAACCGCTCCTACGTCCACTCGAGGCTCCCGTGTACCGTCTGGCACTGCGCACTGTCGTCTGCTTCGCTTCGCTTCTGCCCGCGTCGATCGCGAGCGCGCAGGTCGCAGGCGTGAGCGGCACACTCATCATCACCAACAAGGCACCGTACACGGCGACGATCGTGGACGTGGCCAGCGGTGCTACGCTTGCCACACTCCCCACGGGAGTTGGACCGCACGAGGTCGTGGTCTCGAGCGATGGCAGGACGGCGGTCGTCACCGACTACGGCACCGGACCGCAGCCGGGCAGTACCCTCACGGTGATCGACGTTCCGGCGCGCAAGATCGTACGGACCATATCCATCGCGCCGGCGATGCGGCCGCATGGCATCGTGTTCCTCCCAGGCGACACACTCGTCG
>JBJXGK010000004.1:0-4014 GCA_046153705.1 Gemmatimonadaceae bacterium | reverse complement strand
GGGTGGCAGCCGTGGACGAATCAGGAGTTGTTACGCCTTATGAATCGGCACATCGAGCGGAACTCGGTGCGGCCGTAGCGGTTTCTCCGACCAAACTCCCGGAGAGCTCCCTACAGCATTCCGAGATCGGCGGGCGAATGATAAGGTGCAAGTAAGAAGCACCTTATACCACCCTCTCAATCCGCCCTGACCGAGGCCGCCCCCATGCCGCTCGCTCGCGTTCTTCTCCCCAGCTTGGTGCTCCTGCTCGCCTCCTGCGCCGCCCCTGCCTCCGACGAGGCGCCATCCGCGGCGTCCTCCACGCCCGCGGCGGGGCAGTCGGCCGTAAAGGACACCGAATCGCAGCCCGACGTCGTGAAGGTCGCGGTCGGGTCACCGGACCACTCCACGCTCGTTGCGGCGCTCCAGGCTGCCTCGCTCGTCGACGCGCTCTCGAACGCGGGACCGTTCACGGTGTTCGCGCCCACCAACGCGGCGTTCGACAAGCTGCCCGCCGGCACGGTCGACAACCTGCTCAAGCCGGAGAACAAGTCGCAGCTCAAGACCATCCTCCAGCACCATGTCACCACGTCGGCCCTCTCGATCGACTTCTTCCAGGACGGGCAGTCGTACTCGATGGTGGACGGCACGCGCGAGACGTTCACGATGAAGGACGGTCAAGCGTACATGGGCGCGGGGAAGATCGTGGCGTCGGTGCGCGCGTCCAACGGTTGGGTGCACGTGGTCGATGCGGTGCTGGTGCCAGTCGCACCGAAGTGATCTGAGGCCCCTATCCTCGACGGGCCAGTGTGCTGGCTCGTCGAGTCTCTGGGAGGTACGTTTTCGGGCCGCGCAAACGCCTCCTCCTCAGAGAGATCACTCCGATGCCACTTGTCTCCTCGCACCCTGCCGGCCAGCCGATCTGGCTCGACCTCCAGACCAAGGACGCCGCCGGCGCGCGCGCCTTCTACGCCGCGGTACTCGGCTGGACGTACGAGGAGCAGGCGCCGGAGTACGGTGGCTACGCGGTCGCGCACAAGGACGGTGCGGTCGCGGCCGGCATCGGGCAACAAGAGGCGGGCGCGACGTATCCGTCCGCGTGGTCGGTCTACTTCGGCGTCACCGATGCGGACGCGGCTGGCGCGAAGATCACGGCTGCGGGCGGAAGCGTGATGATGCCCACCATGACGGTGGGCGACCAGGGACGCATGGCGATGTGTGCGGATCCGACGGGCGCGGTGTTCGGCGTTTGGGAGCCGATCAAGCACTGGGGCGCCGAGTGTGTGAATCAGCCGGGGGCGATGGTGTGGACCGAGGTGAACACACGAGACGCGGCGAAAGCGTCGGCGTTCTACTCCAAAGTGTTCGGGCTGCGTGTGGAAGTGATGGACATGCAGGGCACGCCATACCACATGCTGTACAACGCGGCCAACGAACCGGCGTGCGGCGTGTTGCAGATGAACGAGCAGTGGGGCGACATGCCGCCGCACTGGATGGCGTACTTCGGGGTGAAGAGCGCGGAGGACGCGAAGGCGGCGGTGGAGGCCGGTGGCGGCAAGGTGCACTACGGGCCCTTCGACACGCCCCACGGACGCATGATCGTCGTCGGTGATCCGCAGGGCGCGGCGATCTCGTTCATCACTGCGGGCTGACGCCGCGGCTTTGCGTCGCAGGTTAACGCGGCGCGCCGCGACACACCGCCCCGGGCGCGAGCGACGCCTCGCGCCCGACCGGCCCCACACTCAGGAACTGCACCTGCGCCGGCTCCGTCGGCGCCAGCGTGATCCGCACCGCGAGATCCCCGCGCGCACAGCGCATGCGCCACACGCCGCGCAGAGCGTTCTCCACGATGAAGGGCC
Source organism: Gemmatimonadaceae bacterium (assembly GCA_046153705.1). GTDB lineage: Bacteria > Gemmatimonadota > Gemmatimonadetes > Gemmatimonadales > Gemmatimonadaceae > Pseudogemmatithrix. Next base: position 2,176 of record JBJXGK010000004.1, on the reverse strand, counting down.
CCTCGTTGCGGCATTCACCACCGGCCGCATCACGCAGCGCGGCGATTTGTGACTGCCGCCGCTCCGCCGACTCGTCACGGAAGAGATTCATGGCCGCGAGCGAATCGGCCAGCGGTGCCGACCACTGCTGAACCAGTCGCGACACCTGTGCGCGGCGCGTCTCGAGCACCGGTGACGGCTGCGGTTCGCGCGCCTCGAGCGCGCCGGTCCGCTTCAAGATCTCGAACGCCTGATCGACCGTCGGCGTCCACGGCGTGTACGTGAGGCTGCCGAGCGCGATGATGCCTACACCGTGTTCGGGCAGCCACTTCATGATGGAGCCGTAGCCCGGCAGGCCGCCGGTGTGCGAGACGGCTGAGCGGAAGTCGCAGTTCTGGTTCACACGAAGGCCGTAGCCGTAGCCGCCGGCATTGAGTGTCAGCGCATTGGCACCGGCGAACGCCCCCGCGCCGCTGAAGCGCTGGATCTGCTGCATCTCACGACGTGAGCTGCGGGAGAGCACCGTGCCCTCGGCACCGTCGCGCGACGGCCAGGCGTCGAGCATGAACGCGACCCAGCGCGAGAGATCGGCCGGGGTGGTGAGCATGCCGCCCATCACACCGAACGCGCCGTCAGGCAGCGGTGGCTCGAGCAGCCATCCGTTGTCCTGCAAGCGATATCCGTAGGCGAGACGATTGGGATCGACATCGCGCGTCTCGAGTGTGGTGTTGCGCATGCCGAGCGGTGTGAGGATGCGCTCACGGAGATACCGGGCGTAGGGAATGCCCGAGACGTTCGTGACGATACGCCCGAGGATGGCGAAGCCGTAGTTCGAGTACTCGTAGTTGGTGCCGGGTGCGGTGGAGAAGGGGATCCCTCCGCGCATCATCGCGCTGAACGCGTCCTCGGTGGCATCGAGCTGCTGATCACCCCAGGGATTGTCCTCGGGGAACCCGGCCGAGTGGGTCATGAGATGCCGCACCGTGATGCGCGGCGCGTCGGCGCTGGCGTAGCGCAGCGACTTGAGCTCGGGCACGTAGCGTTCTGCGGGCTCGTCGAGCGAGAGTTTGCCCGCGTCGCGCAGCTGCAGGATGGCGACGGCGGCGAAGCTCTTGCTCATCGACGCGATGCGGAACACCGTCGCGGTGTCGGTGCGGGCGTTGGTCCGCGTCTCGCGGATGCCGCCAGCGACCACGTGGGCGAGTTGTCCGTCGATGACGATGCCGTAGGCGAAGCCCGGGACGCGGCGTTGCGCGGTGAAGGCGGACATCAGCGAGTCGATGGTGGGGAAGACGGCGCGGAGTTTGGCCGCGCGCTCGGGGTCGGCGAAACGTGCGGGCGGCGCGATGGAGCTCAGCACGGGGGATTGCGCGTGGAGCGGTGCCACGCGCGGTGCGAAGAGGTGCACGGCGCCAAGGGCGCCGGCGAGGAGGGCGACAGGACGACGGGTCATGCCTGAATACTGGTGCGAGTCGCTCGTGACGTCTATCGTTGCGCCCATGCGAAATCCCTTCTGTTGGCGTCTCCCACTCTCTCGGCCCATCCGTCTCCTCTCTGCGCTCGTGGTTGCGTCCACGACCGGCGCGTCCGCGCTTGCCGCCCAAGACATCGAACAGCGCCGGGTGGGCGACACCCCTGGCCTGCGCCTCGTCGCCAGCTTCGACGGACTCGGCCACGGCTTCGTGGGCCCGCAGGGTTCGAGCACGCAGCGCAATCCCAGTGACAACGCACTGGCGGTCGGCCCGGATCACATCGTGCAGACCATCAATACACGTGTGGCGATCTTCACCAAGCGCGGGCGCCGGTTCAGCGAGACGGGACACGCGCTGTACGGGCCGGTGCCGAGCAACAACATGTTCCGCGGGTTCGGCGGCGCATGTGATGAGATCAACAATGGTGACGTCGTGGTGCGCTACGACCAGCTCGCCGACCGGTGGTTGTTCATGATGCCGATCTTCCGGCGCGTGCGCCCGCGGACGGCGCCACCCGGTCCGCGTGAGGCGCAGCTGTACCAGCCCACGCCCGCCGATTCCGTGAATGCCGCGCGGACGCCGTCGACGCCCGCGGTGCCTCCGCCTCCCGCGGATTCCGGCGCCTTCGCGATGTGCTACGCCGTGAGCAAGTCCAGCGACCCCATGGGCGCCTGGTATCGCTACGAGTTCGTTCGGCCGCTGTTCCCCGACTACCCGCGGCCGGC
>JBJXGK010000155.1:0-4666 GCA_046153705.1 Gemmatimonadaceae bacterium | reverse complement strand
GCAGCAGGCTGAACAGCATGAGGCAGATGGCGGTCAGTGTCGTCCAGCCGTTCGCGCGCAGGAGGGTGCCCACACCGGCGGCATCGAGTTCGAACATCACGCCGGCGCCAGCACCAATTTCTGGTACCCCCGCGGTAAGTACCGTCAGCATGAGCACCGTGGGGATCACGATTTCGTTGGCTGGAATCGCCACCACGTACGCGAGGAGAATCACGCCATTGAGACCGAGGATACCGCCGAGTGGGTCCAGCAGGCGAACCAGGTGTTCGGCGATCGAACTGTTCCCGAGGCTCACGTTGGCGATCAGCCAGATGACCGCGCCGGCCGGAGCCGCGAAGACGACGGCCCGCCAAAGGACGATCAGCGTCCGGTCGATGAGCGAGGTGTACAGCGTGCGCCAGAGTTGTGGCGGACGATACGGCGGAAGTTCAAGCGAGAACGACGTCGCCTCACCCCGCAGCACCGTGCGAGTGAGCAACCACGAGGCAAAGAACATTGCGCCGATTCCGACCAGCGTGACGGCCACCACCGCGGCGGCGGACACGAACCCCGCCAGGGCGGACGGGACGAGCGCGCCGACGAAGATCGACGCCATCAGGATCTGCGTCGGCCAACGGCCGTTGCACAGCGAAAAGTTGTTGGTGATGATCGCCACGAGCCGCTCTCGGGGACTGTCGATGACGCGGGTCGCGACCACGCCGGCCGCATTACACCCGAAGCCCATGCACATGGTGAGCGATTGCTTCCCGTGCGCGCCAACGCGCCGGAACAGAGCATCGAGGTTGAAGGCCACGCGCGGGAGGTAGCCGAAGTCCTCGAGCAGGGTGAACAGCGGGAAGAAGATCGCCATTGGCGGCAACATCACCGCGATCACCCAGGCGGTGCCGAGATAGACGCCATCGAGGAGCAGTCCGCGCATGAAGACCGGCACACCGAGTGCGGTTGCCGACGACTGCAACCAGGGATGGACCGTATCGAGCAGCAGCGACGCCAGCATGGACGACGGCACATTGGCCCCGGCAATCGTCAGCCAGAAGACAATGCCGAGCAGGAGCACCATCAACGGAAAGCCGGCGACGCGACTGGTAAGCCATCGGTCGAGGACCGCGTCGAGCCTGGCGCTGACCCGTCGCACGGTCCCAGCTTCTGCCGCCTTGGCGATGCGCGCGGCGGAGGCGAAGGTGGCGGCCGTCAGCAGATCGTGGAAGTCGGTCGGCAGCCGCCAACGAGCCGCGGACGCGACGGCGAGCACCGCCGGAGGAACCGTGGCTTCCACGCGCGCGTCCGCTTGTAACAAGCGCAGTGCGATCCAGCGGTGGTTTTGCGCGTCGAGCATCGCGTTGCGCACCGCCGTCTCGACTTCGGCGACCAGCGTCTCGATGGACGGCGCATACTCCGGCACACGGTACGGCGAGGTGATCGTTGCGCCTGTCGCCATGGTCAGCACGGCGTGGCGGAGCGCATCCATCCCTTCGCCCGAGCGGGCCGAAGCCGCGACGACCGGAACACCGAGTTCGCGGCTGAGTGCCTCCGGGTCGAGGATGATCCCATGCCGTTTCGCTTCGTCCATCAGGTTGAGACAGACGACGACACGTGGGGTGATCGCCAGGACCTGGAGCGCCAGGTTCAGGTTGCGTTCGAGGCGTGTCGCATCAAGGACAACGATCGTGACGTCAGGTTCGCCGAAGAGGAGCATGTCGCGCGCCACTTCTTCGTCCACACTCGCGGCGTGCAGCGAGTACGTCCCGGGAAGATCCACGATCTTGAATCGAGCAGCTCCCACGGTGAAGTAGCCTTCAGCGCGCGTGACCGTCTTTCCAGGCCAGTTCCCGGTGTGTTGCCGCAGCCCGGTCAGTCCATTAAAGACCGTGCTTTTCCCCGTGTTGGGATTTCCAGCGAGCGCGACGAGATGATCGAACTTCTCCGAGCGTACGCCGAGTTGCACGAGATCGGCGTCACGGGAGAGCGAGCGGCCACTGAAGGTGACCGGGCTCATGCGACCGACTCGTCCAACGCACGCGCGACGACGGGCGCGAGTTCGATCCACTCCGCCTGGTGCCGCCGGAGCGCGATGAGGGCGCCACGAATCGTGTACGCGACGGGATCGCCACCGGCGCTACGCAGGACCGCGGTGATCTCCGTGCCAGGGACGACGCCCAGATCGAGGAGCCGCCGACGTTGCGTCCCGGCACACGCGAGCGAGATGCGCGCCACACGCCCGGACTCACCTGGCGAGAGGTCGGCAAGCGTTGACGCACGTTCGGTGCGCGCGATGCGCTCCTGCCTGATGCTGACCGCGGGCTCGAGCAGGCGCGACAGCGTGACGCGGCGCCCTTCGACCTCGATCGTGACGGACGTCGCCTCGCGGTCGCGCACGACGATCCGCGTCCCAAGGGCGAGCCCATGGCGACCGAGGGCTTCGTACGCATCCGCCGGTTCGTCCTCGAGATGGGCAACCACTCCGCCCTCACCCACCGGGATCGCGCCAAGCAGGACGGGCGCCTCGTCCGGAAGCTCACCAGCGGCCGTTGGAATCGGATCGCCATGCGGATCGAAACGCGGCTGACCGAGTCGCGCTGCAAGCGCCTCCATCTGGGCGGGCGTAAGGTCGTGTTCGGCCTCCTCGGCCCACTCGTGCCATTCGGAGGGAGCCACTCCCGTCTGGTCGGCGAGCCAGCGTTCGATCAACCGGTGCGTGCGCACCAGGCGGAGGGCATCGCGTCGCCCCTCGTCGGTGAGGGTGTAGCCGGCCCGCTCGGCGCGCGCGAAGCCGAGGGTGGTGAGACGCTCGAGGAGTTGCCGCGCGACGGCGTCGCGGACCCCAAGTGCGCCGGCGAGGGCTTCCGGCCGGACGATGTCGCCATCGGTCCCGGCATGGTAGAGGTACTTGATCGCATCCTCGGTCCGCACCCGATCGGTCTGCCGCACCAGCCGCCTCGCGCGCGCGATGATTCCCCGCCGCGGCCATGCGAGGATCGCGCTGATGATGACGAGAATCACGAAGCCGGTGAGCAGCAGTGCGGGCTGGCTCATTTGTCGCCGGTACGACAGGGGCGCTTCTGGAGGAGCATACGGCAAAGTTAGGACGACCTAAATTCTGACGCAAGGCCTCGGCGCTGGCTCATGGCGGGGGTTACTAGCTTCTCCGGTCGTGAGCGCCACCGCACCGACCTCTGTGCTACCCGCCCTGTCGCCCGGCATCCGAGCGATGGCTCTGGGGGCGTTCTGGTTCTCCATCATGGGGCTGCTGGTGCGCCTTGCCGGCGAACGACTCCCGACGATCCAGGTCATCGTTCTGCGTTGCGCGATCACGCTGGTCCTGAGCTACGCCGCCTGTCGTCAGGCAGGGATCCGCAACGTCTTCGGTGACAACCGCCGCCTGCTGCTCCTTCGCGGCACGCTCGGCGGACTCGGCCTCCTGTTCTTCTTTCACTCGCTGGTGCGCAATCCCCTCGCCGAGGCCAACCTGCTGCAATACACCAACCCGATCTTCGCGATCATCATCGCGGGGGTCTGGTTGAAGGAACAGGTTGGACGCGCCGAGCTGCTGAGTCTTGCGGTGTGCATTGGTGGCGTTGTGTTGATCACCCGACCCGCGGTGATCTTCGGCGTCCACGACGGTGCGCTCCCCGCGCTGAACGTGGTGATCGGTGTGACCGGGGCCATGTTCAGCGGTGCGGCGTATGCTGTGGTCCGTCGCATCGGGCACTCAGAGCATCCCACGGTGGTGGTGTTTTACCTCCCGCTGATGGGGTTGCTGCTCTCGCTCCCTCTCTCCATCGGGCAGTGGGAGGCACCGACCGGCACGGAGTGGTTGCTTCTCCTTGGGACCGGGATCACGACGCAGGCGGCGCAGACTTACATGACTCGCGGGCTCCGACTCGAGACGGCCGCGCGCGCGACCACCACGGGGTACCTCCAGATCGTCTTTGCCGCGACGTGGGGGGCGCTGGTGTTGGGAGAGTGGCCACCGGCATGGACGATCGCCGGGGCAGCGCTCATCGTTGGGAGTGCACTCTGGCTTGCGTTAGGCAAGCAACGAGGTGGGGTGGGCGACGAGTAGCGGTCCTGCGTCGCTCGGCCTGCCCTTCGAAGGTTCAGGCCGCGTGCCCGGTGTCGACCACGCCATCGGCGCCCAAGGTATTGGGCGACAGCAACGCATCCGGCAGGGGCCGCCCGAGGTGGATCCCCATCACGCGCAGCATCGGATCGCCCAGGTAGGGGCTCTCCAGGCGCACGATTTGGCCCGGGCTCTCGAACGTGCCACCCGCGAACATGATCCGGACCACGATGTCCTCGCCCGGAGCAGCGTCGAGGTGCAGAGGTACGTGCATCAGCAGTCCGCTTTGGCTCAGGTTCACGGTCTTCGACAGCCGCACGAGCATGGGGTAGCCATCGCGGTCCTGGATGGTGACATCCAGGATGCGATTGACGCGCGCCGGCCTCGCGAACTCAGCCATGAGAAAACTCCCCGGGAGGAAGGGATTCCCCGGGGAGTGTCGGCGCAAACTCCAAATGACTTGAGCAAGTGTGACGTGGTGCCAGTCGCCTGGGGTCACCCCGCCGCCGGGCCCCGGCCTTCGCCGGGGATCAGCGAGTGCGCGACGCCCTAGCGGCGCCGGAGCTCCATCGAGCCGTTACCGGTCGACATTTGCAGTCGCCGACC
>JBJXGK010000193.1:0-76303 GCA_046153705.1 Gemmatimonadaceae bacterium | reverse complement strand
TGCTGTCGGAACTCGGCGGCACCAACGTCGGCCTGCCGTTCGGACCGTACCACTACACGCCGATGCTCGGCTACATGGTCGCCGGCGATGTGCCGTACGCGATCCCGATCAGTTGGTACTACATGCTTTATGGGTCGCTCGCGATCTGCGCGCGGCTCATGACAGCCGATGACAGCACGTGGGGCCGTTGGAAGTGGGCGCTGGTGGCGGGCGCGTTCCTGACGGCGTGGGACGTGCCGATGGAAGTGCAGATGACCAACGTGCAGCCGGCGCACTGGGTGTGGGACCTCCACAAGCTGCCCGCATGGGTGCCGGGCTGGCTCGGTGCGCCGATTTTCTACGGTATGCCTATCAGCAACTGGATCGGCTGGTACGTGACCGGCGTCGTGGTGAGCCGCCTGATGTTGTGGATGGTGCCTCCCAGCACGTGGCAGCGGACCGTAGCGCCGTACCTGCTTCCGTTCGTGTTGTACGCGACCAACGGGATCATGCCGATCGCGGTGACGGCGCGGCACGGGTATTGGGGCGCGGCGATCGGCGGCGTCTTGGCGATGGGTCTGCCACTGTTCTTCGCGCTGCGCGCCCGTGGGCGCGTCGCTCCGCCGGCTTACGCGCCGGTCGAAGCGACGGCCCGAGCCTCCAGCGGCCTCAGCGGCTCCACGGCGGCTTGACGTTATTGCTGCGCGCGTAGGCGATCATCTGGCCCAGGTGTTCGTGCAGGTGGGTCACTGTCCCCACCATGACACGCTGCCGGCTCGCCTTCTGGCCGAAGAAGTCGAGCTGCTCGGCCAGATTGGCGTCCGTTGTGAGGCTCATCGCCTTGTGCAGGTGCGTGAATGATGCGTCGAGCGCCGCGGCGATCTGATCGCGATTGAGCTGCTGCTTCTCGTACGTCATCGCGGTCGCCCAGTCGCTGGTGATCTTGGACTCCGCCGGCGCAGGCGCACCCATCATGATCGGGATGAGGTAGTTGTCGGCGGCGATGTGCAGGAGCGCCTCGCGGACGGACCGGACGCCCGCGCTCGGGCGCCAATCGAGGGACGACTCGGGCATCACTTTGGCGAGGTCGACCAGCTTCTGCTGCACCTCGCGCACGTCCCGGTGCATCTCGGCCATGAAGCCTTGGGCGGACACTGGAGCGGCGACGACGACGGCAACCAGCAGGGCAAGCGCATGCGACCGCATGGGAACACCTCGGGGAACTAGGGGGACCGCTCAGCCTTCCGACCGGGCGGATCGATGTGCCGGGGTTTCCCGGACGGGAACCCTCGACTGGAGCAGACGGCGGGGACGGACCGGATGGGAACCCGGAGCCGAACCTTGGATTGCTTCTCAGACGATACTGCGGGGAGGGCGATTTCGCCTCCCGGGAGCCCTACCCGCCGGAGTGCGGAAAGCGCACAGCCCACGGACTTGGACCCCCTGCGCCCCCCCGTTAGCTTTTGCTCTATAGTTGCCCCCGCCGCCGGGACCCGGCGGCGGGGGTTCGTTCCCTGAACCGTCCCCACGCGCCACTGATCCATATGGAAATCCAGATCACTTCCACCAAGTCCGAAGGTGCCGAACGTCGGCTCCAGGTCGCCGTGCCCCCCGCCCGCGTCGCCGAGGCTCGGAATAAGGCCGTTGGGCGTGTGGCGAAGCAGGTGCGCGTCCCGGGCTTCCGTCCGGGCAAGGCGCCGACGGCGATGATCCGCAAGCAGTACGCATCCGTCATCGACCAAGAAGCGGTGGAGGCGTTGCTGCGCGAGGCTTTCGAGACCGTGCTCGCCAAGGAAAACCTGCAGCTCGTCACTCAGCCGCACGCGCACGACGTGAAGTTCGGTGAGGACGACGGGCTCAGCTTCGAGCTGCACTGCGAGGTGCGCCCCGAGATCAAGCTCGAGAAGCTCGATGGCTTCCGGGTGATGCGCCCCAAGGACTCGGTGACTGACGAGCAGGTTCAGGAACAGCTCGACCAGATGCGCGAACAGCGCGCCACCTGGACGCCGGTGGAGGGCAAGCCGCTCGAGGGTGACCTCGTGACAGTGCTGCTCGCGACCGCTGAAGAGGACGGCAGCATCCCCGAGGGCAAGGAGTACCGCCTGGTGATGGGGGCCGGTCAGGCCATCCCGGCGATCGAAGAAGTGGTGATGACGCTTGCGCAGGGCGAGATGGTGGAGCGCCCGGTGAAGTGGCCCGAGGACTTCCCCGACGAGGCACAGCGAGGCAAGACCAAGGCCGTGCGCGCCACGCTCACCGAAGTGAAGCGCAAGTCGCTGCCCGCGCTCGACGACGCGTTCGCGCGTGAGATGGGCGACTTCGATTCCCTCGACGCGTTCATGAAGGTCGTGCGCACGGACATGGGCGAGTCGGCGGTGCGTGAGGCCGACGCGGCGGCGCGCACTCAGCTGCTCGACGAGATCGTGTCGGCGAATCCGATAGACCTGCCGCCGAGCTGGATCAAGCAGATGATCCAGGCATACGCCGAGGCGTACCGGATCCCGCAGGAGGAGATCGTCAAGTTCGCCGACGAGATCAAGGGCATGGCGGAACGTCAGGTGCGCCGCGACGTGATCCTCGACACCATCGCCGGGGAGCAGAAGCTGCAGGCGACCGAGGCGGATGTGGATGACAAGGTGCAGGAACTCGCGACCAAGCGAGGCGTTGAACCCGGACAGCTCTACGCCTCCTTGCAAAAGGCCGGACGCCTCCGCGAGCTTGAACGCAGCATCACCGAGGAGCGGGTCTTCACCTGGCTGCTCGGCAAGAACCTGGTTGAACAGGCGTAAGTCGACCGACCAACTGGACCCAGAGGACCGTATGGCCATCATCCCGAATCCGTATGTGATCGAACGCTCGAGTCGTGGCGAGCGCAGCTACGACGTCTACAGCCGTCTGCTGATGGACCGCATCATCTTCCTCGGCACGCCGATCAACGATGACGTGGCCAACATGATCATCGCGCAGCTGCTGTTCCTGGAGGCGGACAATCCGGGGCGCGATATCCATCTGTACATCAACTCGCCGGGCGGCAGCGTGTCGGCGGGGCTCGCGATCTACGACACGATGCAGTTCCTGAAGTCACCCGTGAACACGATCTGCATGGGCTTGGCGGCGTCGATGGGCGCCTTCCTGCTCGGTGCCGGCCGCAACGGCAAGCGCTCGGCGCTGCCGCACTCGCGCATCATGATCCACCAGCCCTCGGGCGGTACGCAGGGCACGGCGTCGGACATCGAGATCCAGGCCCGCGAGATCATCTATCTCCGTGCGAAGATGAACGAGCTCATGGCCAAGCACACGGGCCGGCCGCTCGAGCAGATCGAGCGCGACGTGGACCGCGACCGGTTCATGAGCGCCGAGGAGGCCAAGTCGTACGGGCTGATCGACATGGTCGTGACCAACCGCGAAGAGGCCCCGAATCCTCAGCTCAGCGCGGCGAAGTGACGATACTTACGGGGGCTTGTGAATGATTTCACGAGCCCCCTGACCGTCACAGTTTGGCATGGTTGCCCCTCCGGGGGGTACTGTTACTCATCCGAAAGGTGGCGCGTCGTTCCCGAGCGCCGGAACCACCCTAGCTCCCCCAGCGATGTCCCACGACCGTCATCTGCGTTGCTCCTTTTGCGGAAAGTCGAAGGACGCCGTCCGGAAGTTCATTTCCGGGCCGTCCGTCTACATCTGCAACGAGTGCATCGCGCTCTGTAACGAGATCCTCGCCGAGGATGAGGAGCGCGAGGTCGCAGAGACGGTCACGACCGTCCCGGCACCGCAGGAGATCAAGGCGGTCCTCGACCAGTACGTGATCGGGCAGGAGGGGGCGAAGAAGGCGCTCGCCGTGGCGGTGTACAACCACTACAAGCGCATCAACTCGGGCGCCAAGCGCGAGGGTGAGGTCGAGCTCGATAAGTCGAACATCCTGCTCCTCGGCCCGACCGGAGTCGGCAAGACCCTGCTGGCCCAGACGCTGGCCCGCATCCTCGACGTGCCGTTCACCATCGCCGACGCGACGACGCTCACCGAGGCTGGCTACGTCGGTGAGGACGTGGAGAACATCCTGGTGCGGCTGCTGCAGGCCGGTGACTTCAACGTCGCCGAATGCGAGCGCGGCATCGTGTACATCGACGAGATCGACAAGATCGCGCGGAAGTCGGAGAACCCGAGCATCACGCGCGACGTCTCGGGCGAGGGCGTACAGCAGGCCCTGCTCAAGATCCTCGAGGGCACGGTGGCCTCGGTCCCGCCGCAGGGCGGCCGCAAGCACCCGCAGCAGGAATACATCCAGATCAACACCAAGGACATCCTGTTCATCTGCGGCGGCGCGTTCGACGGACTCGAGAAGATCATCGAGGCGCGTCTGGGCAAGCGGCAGATCGGCTTCGGATCCGAAGCGGCGATGAAGGAGACGAAGACCGGCACGAACATCTTCGGCGAAGTCGAGCCGGAGGACCTGCTGCGCTTCGGCATCATCCCGGAGCTCGTCGGACGCCTGCCGGTCGCCGTGCCGCTGCAGGGCCTCGACGAGGACGCGCTGGTGCAGATCCTCAAGGAGCCGAAGAACGCGCTCACCAAGCAGTATCAGCGCCTGTTCGAGCTCGAGGATGTGCAGCTCAAGTTCGACGAGCCCGCGCTCAAGGCGATCGCCCGCAAGGCGATCCTTCGCGGCACCGGTGCGCGCGGCCTTCGCGCGATCCTCGAGGAGCTGCTGCTCGACACCATGTTCGATCTCCCCGGCCGCGACGACGTGATCGAAGTCGTGGTGACCGAGGCGACCGTGACGCACAAGCAGCCGCCGCTGCTCGAACTCTCCGCCAAGCGCCAGAAGAAGGAGGCGTGAGCGGTCCGGACGAGGCACGCGGCAGCGCCGCGGCCGGTGTGAATGCGGGTCGTGAGGGCGGTGCGCCCCGCGACCCGCTTGTCATCAAGGCGCTCGAGTTCCTGGGGCCCATGGCCACGGTGGACGGGTGGCGCCCCACGTCGACCCTGCCCGAGGTGGCGTTCGCGGGTCGCTCCAACGTGGGCAAGTCGTCGCTGCTCAACGCCCTGGTGCGTCGAAAGGCGTTCGCCCGCGTGAGCAAGACGCCAGGGCGCACGCGCGAGATCAACTTCTTCAGCGTGAACGGGTCGTTCGTCTTCGCGGACCTGCCAGGGTACGGGTATGCACGCATCTCCAAGGCGCGGCAAGCCGAGTGGCGGCCGTTGATCGAGGGGTACCTGCGGCACTCGACCAACCTGAAGGGGATCGTGTTGCTGCTCGACGTGCGGCATGAGCCCACCGAGGACGACTTCACGATGCTCGAACTGTTGGCGGAGATCGGAGTGCCGACGATCGTATGCGCGACGAAGATCGATAAGCTCGGGAAGGCGGAGATCGGTCGGCGGATCGCGGAGCTCGCGAAGCGGGTCGGAATGGATGAGGAGCAGATCATCGGGTTCAGTGCGGTGAGTGGGACCGGGAGAGATGAGTTGGCGGAGGCGGTGGTTGGGGTGGTGAGTTCTTCGGGCGACTCCGGTGACGACTGACTGCTTTCACCACAGAGGGCACAGAGGGCACAGAGAACGGCGACCGCGGGGACTGCTGCGACCACAGGAGCACAGGGAGCACGGGGGACTGCCTCTGGGAACCGACACTGCAACTTCTTTGGGGGAACTGCTGTTGCGGGGTGGATGAGATGAAGTCGACCGGCGGACGAATGGGGGCCTCCTGTGCGAGTGATCGCCGCCGGGCCCCCTCGGCATTTGCTGTTGGTTACGCGCCGGGACATGGACTGCGCGCCAGCCTAAGTGCGTCCCCTGCGTCCCCTGTGTCCCCTGTGTTGCGCAGTTCCCCAAGGCCGTTCTCGGTGCCCTCTGTGCCCTCTGTGGTATCCGCAGTTCCCGCCCACCAGCAGGACCCTCTCGGCGCACCCCGGCGCCCCCTAGATTCACAGGCATGACCCGGATCCCCCTGCAGTCCCTCCCGCAGCGCCCGGCCGCCGCGCTGCACGACGCATGGCTCGCGCGACTGGCCGCAGCGCTCGCGGACCCGACGATCGATCGCAGCGACCTCTGCCGCGACACCCTCGTCGAGCTCTCCTTCCCGCAGTTCGTCGGATCGTACGCGGAGGCGATCGCGGATGAGACGTTGCCCCTGGGTACCCGTGTGGCGCTCTCGGCGCTCGACCCGCGGAATATCACGCTGGAGCCGGAGTACTACGGTGACTGCGACCCAGAGCGCTTCCAGCGCGTGAAGCCCTTGCTCTGGTTGTGGTACTCGTTCGACCGGCTCCCGATCGGTGGGCAGGCCGTGGACCTCGGCGTGCAACTCCGCCGCCTCCTCGCGCCGCACATCTTCAAACGCGTGGGGCGCAACTTCAAGTGCTTCCAGCACGTCGAGTTCTCGTTCGGCTACAACATGGAAGTCGGCGATGACGTGGTGGTGCATCGCCACGTGCTGCTCGACGACCGCGGTGGCATCCGCCTCGGCAACAAGGTCTCGATCAGCGACTACGTGAACGTGTATTCACACACGCACAGCATCGTCGAGCAGGTCGATGTGACGAATGCACTGACGGTGCTCGGCGACGGTGTGCGCGTGACGTACCACGCGACGGTCCTCGCCGGGGTGCATGTGGGAGAACAGGGCATGGTGGGCGCCGTCGCGTTGGCGACGAAGGATGTGCGCCCGTATCACGTGAACGTCGGGATACCGGCGAAGAGCGTGCGCGTGAAGCCGAACGCGCCACCCGACTCAGGTGACCGGCTGCGCACGAGTGTGGAGCGGGAGACGTGAGCTTTGAGGTGTGAGCTTGGAGGTGTGACGAGGCCGCCTGAACAGGCGGCCACGTCACACCTCACTTCCGCACATCCATGACATCCCACACCGCCGGCGTCGCCAGGATGATCCGCGCGTCATCAACGAAGCGCTTCTCGTGTGGCCAGGTGTACCGACGACGGGCCTGGCTGGGAGTGAGCCACGCATGTTTCGCATGCTCCGCGCTCAGACGCACCGCGGCATCCGGCGGGACCACGGCGACGAACACCGCTGCCAGCTGCACCGTCCGCTGCTGCAGCAAATAGAACGGATGCATGGTGACCGAGTAGAGTCGGTCCGCGACAAGGCCGGTCTCCTCGCGGAGTTCGCGCTGCGCCGCAGCTTCGAGCGATTCCCCGGGCTCCACCTTGCCGTGCACGATCTCCCAGGTGCCGGGGCATCGGACACCGGCGGCGCGCTGCAGTGCGAGCGCGAGCCAGCCGCGCTGGGCAGGACGGAAGACCAGGACGTCGACAACGCCCACAGCGATCGGTGTGGTACTCATCAGCGGACCTTGGGATCGACCGGGGCACCGCCGCGCCACGCTGCGCGGCAGGCGGTCACGGCGCGGCTTTCGACTTGCGGTCGAGCAGCGAGTGGATGCGCGCCGACAACGCACGCGCGCGGAACGGCTTGGTGAGGTAGTCGCTCGCGCCGTATTCGAACACGCGCACCTCGCTGTCCTCGTCTCCCTTGGCCGTGAGGACGATGACCGGGAGCTTCTGCGTGGACGGACGGGCGCGGAGATGGCTCAGGACGCCGTAGCCGTCGAGCCGCGGCAGGTTCAAATCGAGCACCACGAGGTCGGGCGCGATCCGGTCGATCTCGTCGAGCGCGAGGACGCCGTCGGCGGCTTCGTGCACGACGAAACCTTCACGCTCGAGCAGATCCTTCATCACTCGCCGCAACGACTCTTCGTCCTCGACGAGCAGCACGCGCTTCGCAGCCGGCTTCTTGATCGCGCCGTCATCGACGAGCTCGAACGACTCACCGGAGAACGTCTCCGGCGCCCCGTGGCGAGTACCGCTGCGCCGCGACGCGGGGAGGTTCGGAGCGGAGCCCTGCTCCTCGACTGCCTCGGTCTGCGACGAGTTCCGGCCCGCGGGACGCAGCTTGACGGCGGCATTCTCTCCGGTGACCGCGCGCGTCTGTGACGTGGGGCGCCCCTGATTCTCCATCGGCGCCTCGAGCACACGCAGAAGCTCCTCGATGGTCGTCTCGCCCAAGCGCACGTGCCCCACGCCCGACTCCCACAGGGAGCGCATCCCCCCTTCGCGCGCGGCGTCGTTGATCCGCTCCACGCTCTCGTTGCCGGCGATCCGGCGCTCGACCTCGTCGTTGGCCTGCAGGACTTCCTCGATCGCCAGTCGACCGCGGTACCCCGTCATGGAACACTCGGGACATCCGACCGCGCGATAGAGTGTGCCCTGATCCTCCGGGAAGAAGCGACGGAGGCGTTCCGGCACCTGTCCCACCGTCAACTCACGGCAGTGCGTGCAGAGGCGACGCATGAGTCGCTGCGCGACCACACCCTTGAGCGCCGCCGCGATCTTGTAACTCTCGATCCCGATATCGACGAGTCGCGTGACCGAACTCGCGGCGTCGTTGGTGTGCAGCGTGGAAAGCACCAAGTGGCCGGTGAGCGAGGCCTGGATGGCGATGTTCGCCGTCTCCTTGTCGCGGATCTCACCGACGAGGATGACGTCAGGGTCCTGACGCAGGATGGAGCGCAGCGCCGCAGGGAACGTGAGTCCGGCCTTCTCGTTCACCTGCACCTGCACGATACCCTGCAGGCGGTATTCGACCGGGTCCTCGACCGTGACGATGTTGACGCCACGTCCCTGCACCGCCCGGAGCATCGAGTACAGCGTCGTCGTCTTGCCGGAGCCGGTGGGCCCCGTGACGAGCACGATGCCTTCACGCGCCTGCAGCAGCTCCTGGATGCGCGTCATCTCGTCCGGCAGCAACCCGAGCGAGTCGAGCGACAGGATGGTCGCGCGCTGGTCGAGGATACGGATGACGACCTTCTCGCCCTGCGAGGCCGGCAGCGTCGAGACACGAAGGTCGACGCGGTTGCCGCTCACCGCCACGCGGGCGCGCCCGTCCTGCGGGCGAAGGCGGTCGGCGATGTCGAGCTGCGCCATGATCTTGATGCGCGAGACCAGCGGCACACCGGCCGGCTTGGGCAGCACCATCACCTGGCGCAGCACCCCGTCGATACGATACCGGACCGCAACGCCGCTCTCTTCGGGCTCCAAGTGGATGTCCGACGCACGCGACTGGATGCCCTCGGCGAGGATGCGGTCGACGAGCTGGATGACGGGTCGCTCACCCGCCCGCGCGGCGCCGAGGTCGAGCTCGCCTTCGTCGACACTGTCGCCGATGTTCTCGACGTCGTAGGTGCCCTGCACGTTCTCGAGGATCTTCTCGAAGACGTTCTCGGGGCGATAGACCTCGTCGATACGATCCAGGATGCGCCGGGGCGCCCCGATCGACATGCGCACGGTGCGCCCGAGCGCGAACGCGAGCGTGCGCTCGCAGTCGAGGTCGAGCGGATCCGACGTGGCGATGTCGAGCACGGAGTCGGAGATGGAGAGCGGCAGGACACGATACTTCCGCGCCAGCGCCTCCGGCACGAGCTCCTTCGCTTGCTGACTCACGGTGTTGACGTCGGCGACCTTCATACGGAAGCGCTTCGCCACGGCGGTCACCAGCGCATCGTCGGTGAGCAGGGACCGCCGCACGACCTCATCCCACAGGGATTCGACCGGCTGCGCGCGGACCTGCTCGATCTGATCGAGGGTCAACAACCCCTCGAGCGTCGCGAGCAACCACTCGTCCTTCGCCGGCTTCGCCGAACTCCCCATGCCGCTCCTCTGAAGGTGCGCTCAGAACCCGAACTCTCAGAATCTACCGCGCGAACCACTCCCCAGCACCCACTGGACCTTGTTCAACAAACGCGGTTGGGCGTTCGTTCAGCGACCGGCCACGACGATCAGAACACGCGCCAGAGATCGCGCGTGACATCCACACCGAACATCCAACCGCCGCCGCTGACACCGCGCGCCACGTCCACTCGCAGCAGTTCGAACAGCGAGATGAGACTCACGCCGATCGCTCCGGAGAACGGGCGACCGGACTCGACGTCGCGGAGCCAGACGCCGTGCACATAAGGCGCCAGGACGACGGCGGTCGGCACCCGCCCGAATCGCCCGAAGTCGAGCGTCACCGAACCGACCGGACGTTGGAACTCCAGCCGCTGCGAGAGGCCGAGCCGACCGGTCAGGGTGTGGAACGCATACCCTGGACCCGTCACGGGGCCACCGAAATAGACGCCCAGCTGGGCGGGAACGTCATCCCCCGCCGAGACCCCCGCCGCGATCGTCCGCACGACCCAGCGGCCGCCGGCAACAGGCAGTTTGCCCTCCACGTCAAAGGAGGCCCGGATGGCATCGACTGACGACACACCCGCCAGCGGACTGAAGCGCGATCCGCTCACACGCACGGTGCGTTGCCACTGCGCCCTCGCCGGATCGGCTGTCGGCCCACGCGACCATTCCGCACCGATCTGCGACATCGCGCCATGAGGCACCGCTAGGGTGGGTTCATACGTTCCGTTCGACGGCAGCGCACGCACCCGAAGCGGCTCATGCCGTTCGCGCGCGGCGCGGAACACCCAGCGGCTCGTCTCGCCACGTGGCCACTCAAGGCGGAGTTCCCCGCCGCGCGCACCGTATGGGTCGGTGAGGTCGGTTCCGAACTCCTGTGCCGCGATCGAGTTCCGGAGCCCGCTCGCCTCCGCGGCATCCCCGACCTCGCTGAAGTCATCGCGCCCTTCGAGCACGACCTGCAGGCCCCGCTCGGAGACCCAGCGCAGCGCGCCGCGGCCTTTCAGACGGAAGTCCGCCGTGCCGTAGCGCCCTGCGATGGTGGTGGCAAAGCCACCGCCCCACGTCTGCGTCATGCCGGCGCCGAGCGCGAGACCTTCCACGCGATTCACCCGCGCGAGATCGCTCAAGGACCGCGCGGAGGGCACCGTGTTCCGCGCGCGCGCGAGTGCACTCGCGCGCACCAGCGCCCGCGCTTCCTCCTGCACGCGTCGTACCTCCTCGGCATCCAAGGCGCGAACCTCTTCCGGCAACCCGCCGAGAATCGTGCCTTCGAACGGATACGCCCGCTGTTGTGCGCGCGGGACTTCGACGATCTCGGCGCCCTGGAAGAGCACCTTCGGCGTACCGACGTTGACCTTGGCACAGCAGATCTCCCATCGGCCGCGGATGATCCCGCGGGCCGGGAAGTCCATCCACGTCGCCGAGCGCCGGATCTCGATCTCCTGCCGTCGCGGGAGCCAGAAACGACCGTCGACGAGGCCGTTCTCGAGGATGACCGAGACATCCTCGAGCTGGCGGTCCTTAAGCGCCGCGCGCGTGAACGAGAACGTCATGCGCACGACGCTTGCCGTCGCGCGATCGAGGTACACCGCACCGACCGCCGCCGGCTGCGAATCGTCCTTGGGACGCACACTCACCATCACGACGTCCAACGTGCGATCGCTGGTGCGGATGGTCAGCGAGTCGACGATGCGGTAGTCGTACGTGGCGAGCCCGGCACCGGAGAGCGGGTGCGGAACGTCCTGCACCTCGTCACCGTCACCCAGGCGGATGATCGCGGGGAAGTTGTTCTGCACCACGCCCAGGTGATCGCGGTGGTAGCTGATATCGGTGGGCAGCAACAACGTGTCACGCCGACCGATGATGCGTTGCTTGCTCCGGTCGGGCGCGCCCCAATAGACTTCGAGCATCAGTTCGTCCGACTTCACGACCACCGGTGGCAGCCGGAAGCCTTCACCGAGTTGCGCGAGGAAGGTGAGATAGCCATGGGCTTGGGCCGTGTAGTCGGCGAGTCCTGTGTCGGCGAGTTGGACCGCGCGGCGGTCGATGGCGGCCCGGATGAGCGCGGTGGTGCGCACATCGTTCCACGCATCTTGCGCGACGGCAGGACGCGGGACGGCGCTGCCGACGACCAGCGCGGTCATCGAGACTCGGACCGCGACACGCAGAAGACTCGGGGGACGCATCGGTGGGAATTTCGCTCGTGGACTCAGGGCTCACAACCGGATGGCCGCAATGAGGTACGAGGATTTCCGCGCGCCGGCGGGCGCCCTCGTCCCGGTGTGGCGCGATTGCCTGCTAGATACCGAGACGCCGGTCTCCGCGTTCCACAAGTTGCGCAGCGGCCCCTTCGCGTTCCTGCTCGAGTCGGCGCCGGCCGGCAGCGAGACCTGGGCGCGATACACGTTCCTCGGCAGTTCGCCGCGCGCCGCGTGGCGGATGACGGACGGCCTCATCGAGGATTGGACTCCGTCGGACGGCTGGCACAACGCTCGGAGCACGGACGATCCGTTCGCGGACCTGCGGGCGCGACTCATCGCCAATCCACCGGTCGACGCCCCGGAACTCGGCGCGTTCTGGGGTGGTGCGGTCGGCTACTTCTCGTACGACACGGTGCGGCACATCGAGCATCTCCCCGACGCGCCACCGCGAGCCCTGCCGGTCCCGGATGCCTGCTTCCTCCTCACGGGCACCGTCGTGATCCTCGACAACCTGCTCGCGCAGGCGCGCGTGGTGGCGAGCGTCGTGGCACCCGACCCCTCGGATGAAGCCGCGCGCGCGCGGGTCTGGGCTGAGGCGCAACACGAGATCGACGCGACGATCGCACGATTGCGCAGCGACGCCGTGTTGCCACCGCTCACACTCGACCCGTCGGCGGCCCCGACGGTGGGCGTGTCGAACATCCCGCGCGAGGCGTTCCTCGAGAAGGTCGCGCGGATCAAGGAATACATCCTCGCCGGTGACGTGTTCCAAGCCTTGCTCGCTCGACGCATCCGGATCCCGCGCGACTTCGACTCGACCTCGCTGTATCGCGCGATCCGCGTGCTCAATCCCTCGCCGTACATGTTCCACCTCGTGCTCGACGGCGTGGAGTTGGTGGGCAGTTCGCCCGAACTGCTCGTGCGCGTCGCGGAGGGACAGGTGGTCGTGCGACCGATCGCTGGCACGCGTCCGCGCGGTGCCACGCCCGAGGCGGACGCGGCGATGCAGGCCGAACTCCTGGCCGACGAGAAGGAGCGGGCCGAGCACATCATGCTCGTCGATCTTGGGCGTAACGACGTGGGCCGCGTGGCGCGATTCGGCTCGGTGCATGTGACCGACCTCATGACGGTGGAGCGCTACTCGCACGTGCACCACATCGTGAGCCAGGTGGAGGGCACGTTGCGCGACGACGGCTCGGCGCTGGAGACGTTCCGTGCGGTGTTCCCCGCCGGTACGATGACCGGCGCACCGAAGGTCCGGGCGATGGAGATCATCGACGAACTGGAGCCCGAGCGGCGTGGCCCGTATGCGGGCGCGCTCGGCCATATCGGCTGGGGCGACCGGCGCATGGACCTGGCGATCACCATCCGGACCTGCGTGCTCGCGGGTGAGGACGCGTGGGTACAGGCGGGCGCAGGTATCGTCGCCGATTCGGTGCCAGAGGCGGAGTGGGCGGAGACGGAGAACAAGGCGCGCGCCATGCTCACGGCGATCGGACGGGTGCGGGCGGCGACGTCGGCAGGCACAGTGGCCGGCGCCGTCACGTCGGACCGTCGGTAGTCGCACTCGCCCGCGCCACAGGGCATATTTCCCGGATGCACTTCCGTCTCATCGGCGTAGGCAACACGTTCACCTTCGAGCTCTCCGGCAGCAGTCCGTTGAGCGTCGGGCGCGCCGTCACCAACGATTGCGCCGTCGTCGATCCGACGATCTCGCGGAAACACGCCGACCTGAAGGTGACGCCCGGTGGCGTCGAGGTGACCGACCAGGGGTCGAGCAACGGCACATTCGTGAACGGCGTGCAGATCGAGCACTCGTTGATCGTGCCCGGAGACGAGGTCACCTTCGGCAAGGTGGTGTTCCGCCTTGAGCAGGTCACGCCGGTGCGCCCGGCCGCGGCCGGGGCGCCGGCGGGCGCCGCGGCGCCGCGAGCGGGCGCGACGATCGTCCGACAGATCCCCAAGACGGGCGAGTCGAGTTCGTTGCAGGGTGTCGCGAAGATGGGTGAGTCACTCAGCGCGGCGGCCGACCCGGGCGAGAAGGACCGTCGCCGGCTCGCGATCCTGCTCGAAGTCTCCAAGGGACTCACCCGCTCCGCCGATATCGAAGCCCTGCTGCAGAAGATCGCCGAGTACGCGTTCCAGGTGCTCGAGGCGGACCGGTGCGCGATCCAGCTCACCGACGATTTCGGCATCCTGCACCCGAAGATCTCGCGCGACCGGCGCGGTGAACGCGCCTCGAGCGACATTCCACAGTCGATCGCGCGCACGGCGGTCGACGACAAGGTAGCCGTGCTCTCCGACGACGCCGGCGAGGATCAGCGCTTCACGGGCCAGTCGGTGATGCTGCAGAAGGTACGGTCGGCGATGTGCGTGCCGCTCATCGGCAGCGAGAACCGCGTGCTCGGCGTGCTCTACGTCGACAACTTCTCGCTCAAGCGGTTCGGTGAGAGTGACCTCGACTTCCTCATCGCGTTCTCGGGGATCGCGGCCGTGGCGATCGAGAACGGCCAACTCGCGGAGCGCATCCGCAAGGAAGCACTGGCGCGCAGCAACTTCGAGCGGTTCTTCACACCGCACCTCGCCGCGCGCATCGCGTCGAGCCCGGATGCGGTGAAGCTCGGCGGCGACAAGCGGAAGGTGGCGATCCTGTTCTCCGATATCCGCGGTTTCACCGCGCTCTCGGAGACGATGAACCCCGACACCATGGCGAAGCTCCTCACGGAGTACTTCACCGAGATGGTGGAGTGCGTGTTCCGACATGGCGGCACGCTCGACAAGTTCATCGGCGACGCGGTCATGGCGCAGTGGGGCGCGCCGATCGGCGAGCGGGACGATTGCGACCGGGCGATGCAGGCCGCACTCGACATGATGGAAGAACTCGACCGCTTGAACGCGCGCTGGCGTATCGAAGGACGTCCGACGATCGGGATCGGCATCGGCATCAACGTCGGTGATGTGTTCGCCGGCAACATCGGCAGCGACCGGCGTCTCGAGTACACGGTCATCGGCGACCCGGTGAACGTATCGAGTCGGCTCTGCGGCGCCGCTGGGCCCGGCGAGATCCTCATCTCCGATCCGTTCCGTCGAGAACTCGGTTCCCCCCCTGTCCTCGAGCCGCTGCCGCCGATGGAACTCAAGGGGAAGAGTCAGGCCCTGCCGGTCTTCCGCGTCAAGCGCTGATGCGCTCCGCCATCGTCGCGCCCGCGGGGTACGAACGCTTCAACGTGGGCAGCGCGACGGTGGTGGCCCGTGTGGCTGCGGTGGCCGGACTGAACGCTGCGCTACGCGACGCACCGTCACTGCATGAGTGGGCCGCGCTGGTGCCGGATGCGACGCCGTTCCAAGGACGCGCGACGGCCTGGGGTGTGCGGCTGCCGGGTGCATCGATCGACGTCGTGGTGCGTCATGCGCGGCGCGGTGGGCTGCTCGCGGGGATCCGCGGCGATCGCTACGTCTGGCCTGGTCGCGCGCCCTGGGAGCTCGAAGCGTCGCTCCGATTGCAAGAAGCAGGGGTGCGCACCGCCGACGTCATCGCGTACGCGCTCTACGAAGCCGGCCCGGGGTTCTGCCGCTGCGACGTCGTCACCAAACGACTGCCGGCTGGCGCCGACTTCCCGCACGCGTGGGTCGAGGCGCGCGAGCCCGAACGTGAGGACTTGTTGATCGCCGTGGGCAGTCTCCTGCGTGACCTCCGCTCGGCGGGCGCGCGACACGCCGATCTCAACGCGAAGAATCTCCACGTGGCGCGCGAGGCCGGGCGTTGGCATGCATGGGTGCTCGATGTCGACCGCGTCAGATTCCTCTCCCCGAACGACCCCGAAGTCGGGCAACGGAACTTCGACCGTCTCGAGCGTTCCATCCGCAAATGGCGAGACCGCGGATCGCTCGCGATGACCGACGCCACGCTCGACCGCCTCTCCGCACTCGCCGAGGGACGCACGTGAGTCGAGTGCCGCTGGATCGGGTGTGCGTGGTGATGATGTCGGCGGTGGGTGATGCGGTGCACGTGCTCCCGGTGCTGACCGCGCTCAAGCGCCATCACCCGGCCATGCACGTGACGTGGGTACTGCAGCCTGGCCCCGCGACGCTCGTGCGCGGGCACCGCTGTGTGGACGAGATCATCCTGTTCGATCGCTCCAAGGGCATGACGGGGTTCATGGACATCCATCGTGCGCTTGCGGGCACGCGATTCGACCTCGTGATCAACCTGCAGGTGTACTTCAAGGCCGGCGTCGTCACGAGCTTCACCGACTCACCGGTCAAGCTCGGCTTCGACCGCGCCCGGGCTCGTGATGCCAACTGGTTGTTCACGACGCATCGTATCCCGCCGCACGCGATGCAACACGTGCAGGATCAGTACTTCGAGTTCGTCGAATGGCTCGGCGTGCCGCATGAGCCGGTGGTGTGGGACCTCGGGCCCTGGAACGAACAAGAACGTGCGTGGCAGCGTGAGTTCATGGCGCGGTTCGATCGGCCCATCGCACCGATCGTCGTGGCGACGAGCAAGCCGCAAAAAGATTGGCTTCCGGAGCGCTGGGCGGAGGTGAGCGACGCGCTGTATCACGACTTCGGGCTGCAGCCGGTGCTGGTCGGTGCGCGGTCGCCGCGCGAAGTGCACGCCGAGCAGGTGATACTCGAGCGGACCCAGGCGAAGCCGTACAGCGCGCTGGGTCAGGGCGGGCTTCGCGGGCTCGTGGGGATCATCGATGCGTCGGCGCTGGTGCTCTCGCCGGATACCGGGCCCCTGCACATGACCGTGGCGCTCGATCGGCCGGTGGTGAGCTTGATCGGCTACTCCAACCCGAAGCGCGTCGGGCCGTACCGGAAGTTCGGCGACCTGATGATCGACGCGTACGGCGAGCCGGGCGAGGATTATCCGATCACCATGGAGAACCGGATGGATCGCTTGCCACGGATCACGGTGCAGCAGGTGCTGGACAAGGTGGAGCGCTGGCGCGCGGCGTACGGCACGTCGTACGGGCGCGCCTGAGCGGCATCACTTCGTCAGCATCGGCTTGAGAGCTTCGGCGGTCATCGCGCCGACGTGCGCCTTGGATGCCTCGCGCGCGGCAGCGACTTCGGCGGCCGTCACGGCACTCGCGGCGTTGCCCCAGGACGTGCGGATATACGTCACGACCGCGGCGACTTCCTCGTCGGACATCGTGATCCCGATCCCGTAGGCCGGCATGAGGCTGTTGAACTGCTCGCCTTTCACGGTGATGGGACCCTGCAGTCCGTGGATGACGATGTTCGCAGGAACGGCAGGATTCGTGTTGATCGCGTACTCGGAGCCCGCGAGCGCCGGGTAGACGCCCGGCGAACCAGCGCCGTTCATCTGATGACAACTCATGCAGCGCTGCGTGTAGATCTTCTCGCCCTGTCCAGGCTGCGCGGCGGCCACCGTCGCGGCCGGCGCAGCGTTCGAGGCGGAGGCCCCGGGAGTCTTCTCGCCGCCGCAGGCGAGCGCGGTGAGGGCAAGCCCCAAGGTGAAGAGTGTCGGGGCGCGACGCGGACCGTACATGGAAGGAACTCCTGTGTGAACGTGTGGGACGTGCATTAGAAGTCGCGCCGGATGAACCGCCGGCGCGCGAAGACAAAGGGTACCACCGCCCACGCGGTGAGCGCGAGCAACGCGATAGACGGCCCGAGAGTGCTGCCGAAGAGCTTCCGGAAGAGCGCACCGGTGTAGCCCAACAGCGCGGACGCGTCCAGCGCCGTCAACACCAATACACGGGCAAGGTCCACCGGGTTGCCGAGCATGAGCCCCAGCACGGCGCGTTCGAGCGGCCAGTCACCGAAGGCGGAGACGAGCGCGAGCACGGCGGCATCGTACCCGATTGACAATACGAACCACACACCGAGCGCGATCGCCATCCCGCGGAGCCGATCGTCGGTGCGCAGCGCGATCATCATCGCGAGTCCGGCGAACGCCGCCGTGAGCAACACACCACTGCACGCGAGGAAGACGAGCGCGAGCCAGGGCGCATCGCCCCGCGTGGCATGCAGCGCCAGGGGCACGCCGAGCCCGAGGATGAACGCGGCTGCCAGCGGAAGCGCCAGACCGAGATACAGCCCGGCGAAGACCGCCGGGCGCGGAAGCGGCTGCGAGAGGAGCAACTCGACGAACTCACGCGAGGCATACACATGCATGAGTCCGAACACGAGTGCGACGAGCGGCACGAGGAGCAAGGTCGCGTTGAGGAGACTCAACACGACTTGGTCGCCCGTGCCGCCGAAGAAGAACAGTGACTCGGCGATGAGACCGAGCGTGACGGCGTACGCGAGCAGCCAGCGGTTGCGCGCGAGGTCGCGCACGCCGGCTCGGAGGACGAGGGCGAGGGCGTTCACGCGCGCCTCCCGCCCGGAGGGGCGCTGGGCACAGATGCTGTGCCGCCGCTGTCCACACGCAGGCCGCGGAGCAGTGCCGCGATGGCCGGCTCGAGGCGGCGCATCCCGGTGTCCGCGAGCAACGTGCTCACGGGGCCGGCGAAGCGCAGCTGCCCCTCGGACAGGAAGGCGACATCGTCGGCGAGCTCCTCGAGTTCGCTCAGGATGTGGGAGGTGATAAGCACCGTGCGTCCCGCGTCGCGCGCTTGGCGTACGGCCTGTTTGAAGACACCGGCCGCGATCGGATCGAGTCCGGCGGTGGGTTCGTCGAGGATCAACACGTCGGGTGAGAACAGGAATGCGCAGGCGATGCTGACCTTCTGGCGCCATCCGCCGGAGAGTGTGCCGACCGGTGTCTCCCACTCGGCGCGCAGACCGAAGTCCTGCAGCAGCGCGTCATCGCAGGCTGCGCCGGGGCGGAGCTCGCGCAACATCGCGAAGATCTCGCCGACCGCGAGATTCTCCGGGAACCGCGGTGCTTGCGGCGCGTAGCCGAGCCGAGCACGGTAGGCGCCGTCCTCGTCGATCGCGGTGCCATCGAGCAGGATGCGGCCAGCGTCCGCGCGTGCGAGACCGAGGATCAGCTTGATGAGTGTGGTCTTCCCGGAGCCGTTCGGCCCCACCAGCCCCGTGACGCGGCCGGGCACCAGCCCTAACGACACGCCCGAGAGTACGACGCGAGCGCCGTAGGATTTGCGGATGCCGTCGAGCGCGATCATCGAGGTGCCTTCATGAGTGGCCGCGCGTCGGCGAGCGCCGGCGTCAGCACCGGGAACACACGCTCGGCCGCGTCGAGCACGTGGCTCACGGGACTGCGCAGCAGGACCAACGCCTCCGGATGCCGCTCCACGACCAATGCGAAGAGCCGGACCGGTTGATGCGGCACATCGCCCGCGCCGTCGCGATCGAGATCGTACCCCCGGTACGCATCCCACCAGTTACCGCGGAACGTGCTGCGCAGCGTGCGGCTGTTGGTCGCCACATCGAAGCCGTTCGCGCGGAAGATGTTGCCCTCGAACCGGCTGTCCTCCGCGTCGGCCATCAGTCGTACGGCCCAACCGTTGTCGACGAAGTCGTTGTCGGAGATGGCTAGGCGCGACGCACCCTCGAGGTAGAGTCCGGTGGAGTTGCCCGCGAACCGGTTGCCGGCGAGCGTACCGTCGGTGATCTCCTTCAGCAGCAGTCCATACGCGGCACTACCCTGCGCATCCAGGAATCCGTTGCCGAGCATGACCACCTGCTTGCTGTACATGACCGCCACGCCGGCACCGTTCGCGCGGAACGTGTTGCGCTCGTAGCGGCAGGAGTCGGAGAACATGAAGTGCAGTCCGTAGCGACGGTTACCTTCGCTCACGTTGCCACGGGCCACGGAACCGCGCGAGAACTCGAAGTAGATGCCGTCGCGCTGCCCGCGAACGCGGTTGTCGATGACGCGGGTATGGGGCGAGTACCAGAGGTGCACGCCGTTGCCATTGCTCGTCTCGTCGCGCGAGGCGCCGACGATGTCGTTGCCGCGCACTTCGCAGCCGAACGACTTCTGCAGGTAGATCGCGAACAGCGCATCGCGGAAACGGTTCTCCTCGATCCGGCATCGCGACGATTCGATCACGCGCAAGGCCGCGCGATCCTGCATGTGGCTCACGCCGGTGTTGGTGAAGGCGAGTCCGCGGATGGTGACGTCATCCGCACGCACGACGATCAACTCGCGCTGCCCTTCGCCGTCGAAGAGCGGCCAGCCGTCGCCGACGATGGTGACACGCGGCGTACGGACTTCGGTCGTCGTGCCACGATAGACGCCCGCCGCAACGCGGATGGTGCTCCCCGGAGTCGCCGCCACGAGCGCGGCCTCGAGCGTCGCGTATTGGGCGCCGCGTCCCACGTGCAGGGTACGCGGTGCGAGGTCCTGCGCCGGGAGCGCCACGGCCCACGCGCCCACTGCGACCATCGACGCGAGCGCCGCTCGACGCAGCGTCTCCGAGAGCATGAGAGTGCCCATCTCAGTGCGCGCCATGGCGCGCGGTCGCACCGTGCGCGACCACGCCGGCACTGTCGGCGCGGATTGCCGCCCAACTGGCGGTCGTGCCGCCGAAGCGCCCACGAGCAGCGGCGGCGGCGGCCGGCGACGCGAACGAGACCACGCGTCCCATCGGGGACCGAAGCGTGCCATCGACGAGATACCCCGCGTCCTCCGCCGGCACCCATGTCCCGGCCGACTCGACATCGGCGACCCACACAGCCTTGGGCGCAGACATACTCTCGATGCTCGCAAGATACCCGACGAGGCACTCGACGCTATCGAAGACATGCACCTTGCCGGTGGATGTGATGACCTGTGTCCCGAAGCGCGGATCGGAGATCTCCATGCGACAGTAGTTGCAGGCATCGTCACCCGCGACGATCGCACGGGGCGCGCTCGGGGCGCAGGCGACCACGGTGACGCTCAAGACCGCCGCGATGATCGTCCCGAGCGTTGACCTTCGCGGCGCGATCCGGCGGCGGCGCACCGTCACGCCGCTCATGCTTCTTCCTTGCGCGCGCGGGCGGTCTGCACGATCGCAACCGTCACCAGGATCGCCGCGAGACCCATCGCGATGCCGCCGGCTGCCGGCCAGGAGTTCGCCCGGAAGTTGAGCAGTTGCTTGGATCCGATCACCGGTGGCGAGTACGTCATGCCGGGGATCTTGATGATCGCGTGCTCGAAGTCGAGGTTGTGGCCGTAGTCGTACCCCCACCGCCAGTAGTCCCAGAGACCCGCCGCGAGCAACACGCCGAGGGCGCCTCCCCACACATACAACAGCGCGCGACGACGTGTTGCCGCGACGAGTACTCCACCGGCCATGAGTCCCGCGAGGATCCACGGCATCCACCGCAGTTCGGGAATCGATTCGGGCACGATCGCCTTCATCCCGATGTAGTGATTCAGTCCGTTGATGCTGTTCAGGTCGTTCGGTTTCACGCCTTCCACACCGTTGATGCGGATGAGCATCCCGAGGCCCTCCGGGTACTGCGGCGCGACGAGATCGACGCGCCACAGCGGCAGCAGGTACGCGGTGCCCAGCAACACCACCGCGATCGAGACCAACCAGCGGGCCCGGGATGTCATCTCCGTATCCTCTAGTTCGAGCCGCCGCCGGGTGTGGCGGCCTTCGAGTTGTTCCCCTTGAGCGCCACGGTGCTTCCAGCCGGCGAGACGCGCACGTACCCCTGCATCTCCTGGTGCAGCGCCGAGCAGAAGTCGGTGCAGTACATCGGGTAGACCCCTGAGCGGGGCGGCGTCCAGCGCAGCGTCTTGGTCTCACCGGGCATGATGAGCAGTTCGGCGTTGGTCGCTCCGAGGATCGCGAAGCCGTGGGGCACGTCCCAGTCCTGCTCGAGGTTGGTGACGTGGAAGAGCACGGTGTCACCCACCTGCACACCCTCGATGTTGTCGGGCGCGAAGTGCGAGCGGGTGGCGGTCATGCGCACATGCACGACCTTGCCCCGGCGCTCGATGCCGACTTCACGTTCCGCACGGGCCACGTGCGGGTGCTTGTTCTCGGCCAGCGAGTAGAACTTGACCTGCTTGTCCTTGATCAGCTTCGCGTCGATCGCGTTGGCATAGTGCGGCTCACCCTGCGTGGGGAAGTCGAGCAGGAGCTGCATCTTCTCACCGGTGATGTCGTAGAGCTGCGCGGAATGCGTGAGCTCGGGGCCGGTGGGGAGATAGCGGTCCTTGGTGATCTTATTCATTGCCAGCACGTACTTCCCGAACGGCTTGGCCGTGGCACCGCCGGGAATCATCAGGTGGCCGACCGAGTAGTACGTCGGCGCACGATCGATGACCTCCCACGTGCCGAGCTTCCACTTTACGATCTCGCTGGAGATGAACATCGAGGTGTAGGCGTAGCCCTTGCCATCGAACTCGGTGTGCAGCGGTCCGAGGCCGGGCTCCTTCACTTCGCCGGCGAGCGTGGACGCGTACTTGAGCACCGGGATGCCTTCGAGTTCACCCTCGAACTCCTTGTTGGCGATCGCGGTGAGCATCTTCTTCGTCGAGTGCACCGGGATGACCGTCGCGAGCTTGCCGCCGGCGACCACGAACTCACCGGTGGGGTCGACGTCCGCACCGTGCGGCGACTTCGGCGTCGGCAGGAAGAACATCACGCCGGGGCATTCGGTCGGCAGGATCTGCGTCACCGTGGTCTTGCGCTCGGAGCGTGCGACCCGGCTGAACTCGTCGATGAAGTTGTGCCGGTAGTCCACGGTCGCCTTTCGCCCCTTGCCCTGTTTCATGCAGGCCTCGGCGGCGCGGAAGTTCACGGCGGCGATATAGTCCTTGTCCGCCTGCGACGCGTTGACCTCGAGCAGCGTGTTCGCCTGCTCCGAGTTGTACGAGGTGAAGAACATCCAGCCTGACGACGGGCCCTTGCCGGCGCGCGCCAAGTCATAGTTGAACCCCGGCACGATCAGCTGGAACGCGATATCCATCTTCCCCGGCTCATTCGCGGTGATGAAGGAGATCTGGCCCTTGAAGTGCTTCTTGTACTCGTCGACCGGCACGTCACGGTTGGGCACCGGGATCGAGAAGCGCGTGGACGAGACGATGTACTCACTGTTCTCCGTCACGAACGGCGAGGCGTGGTTGCCGGCGGCGTTGGGGATCTCCAGGATCTCGGTCGTCTCGAAGTGCGTGAGGTCGATCCTGGCGACGCGCGGCGTGTTGTTGCCGTTCACGAAGAGCCAGCGCCCGTCGTCCTCCCCCTTCGTCTGCGAGAGCGCCGTGTGGTGGAGGTCGTCCCAGGGGATGAACCCGTAGGAGGTCTCGAGCATCGGCTTCGTCTCCTCGGAATAGCCCCAGCCGTTCTCGGCGTGTTGCGAGAAGACCGGGACCGTGCGGAGCAGGCGACCCGATGGCAGGCCATAGACGCCGACCTGTCCCCCGAATCCGCCGGAGAGGAATGCGTAGAGCTCGTCGTGTTCGCCGGGGGCGACGTACACGCGTCGTGCGTTGTCGCCGGATCCGGCGAGTGTCGTGCTGCGGGAGCCTGCGCACGCGTAGGTGAGGCCTCCGAAGAGGACCGCACCGGCGGCGAGCATCAGCCGCGATCGTGTGGAGAGGGACATGGAGACCTCGGGGAATCGATGGAGGGAGTCGGTGCCGGACCGCCCGGCGATGCCGGCACTTGTGCCGGACGCCAATAAGGTGCTTCTTACTTGCATCTTTAATCCAGTCCGAGAAGGCCGGAATCGATGTCAGGGAAACCCCTCCGCTTGGAGCCACCGTGCGACTGACCCGCCACACCGACAACGCGCTCCGCGCCCTCATCTATCTCGCGATCCACCACGATGAGGCCGCCCCGGCCCGCATCGCCG
Organism: Gemmatimonadaceae bacterium; assembly: GCA_046153705.1. Taxonomy (GTDB): domain Bacteria; phylum Gemmatimonadota; class Gemmatimonadetes; order Gemmatimonadales; family Gemmatimonadaceae; genus Pseudogemmatithrix. The sequence continues at coordinate 52,700 of JBJXGK010000193.1, read as the reverse complement.
ACATCGCGCGGCGCATGGGGATGTCCGAAGAGCACCTCGCCAAGGTCGTCGCGCGCCTCGCCACCCTCGGGTATGTCGAGACGCTGCGTGGACGCGTCGGTGGCGTGCGGCTCGCACGACCGGCGGAGGAGATCGTAGTCGGCGAGGTGGTCCGCGCGACGGAGGACAATCTGAACCTGGTCGAGTGCTTCGACCCGTCGACCAATCAGTGCCCGATCGCGCCCGCGTGTGCGCTCGCGCCGGCACTCGATGCAGCGCTGACGGCGTTCCTCGGGGTGCTCGACCAGTACTCGCTGGCGGACCTCACCCGAAAGCCGCGCGCCCTCACGCAATTGCTCATCGCGTGATCCGCCGACGGACCACGCCTCTCGAGGAGCAGATCATGGACTGGTTCGTGAAGTATTTCATCAAGAGCAGTCTCGTGTGGTTCTCTGCCGCGGTCGTCCTCGCGCTCGCGATGGCGTTGCTCCCCGCGCTCGCCGTGTACCGCACCGCCCATCTGCACATGGCCCTGCTCGGATTCGTCACGCAGATGATCTACGGCGTCGCACTGCACGTGATTCCGCGCTTCTTCGGGCAGCCGCTGGTGTACCGGCGCGCCGCGGAGGTGCAGTTCTGGGCAGCACAGTCCGGGCTGCTCCTGCTGGTCTCGGGCTTCGCGGCACGCGTCCACGCGCTCCCCTTCGCAGCGACTGCGCTCGTCGTCGGCGGCTCGCTCTCCGCGGTCGGCGCGGGCTGCTTCGTGGTGAACCTGTGGCGCACCATCGACGCGTCACCGATGCATCGCATCAATGCGACGGGACGCCCCGTACCGCTGATGCCGCAGGCGGACGCGCATTGACCTACGACGCGACGACGAGCCCGTCCCCGAACCGGTACTCCACGCCATGCACGGCCAGCAGGGCCACCAGGCGCCGTAGCCCGAGTCCCATCACGCTGAAGTAGTCGCCGTCCACGCGATCCACGATCGTCGCCCCCCAGCCCTGGATGCCGTAGGCTCCGGCCTTGTCCATCGGCTCGCCGGTGGCGACGTACCGTGCGATCTCGTCGTCGCGGAGGTCACGAAAGGTCACACCGACCTCCTCCACCGCACTCTCCACGCGGCCTCGGTACGCGACCGCGATGCCCGTCATCACGACATGTGCGCGCCCCGAGAGACGACGAATCATCGCGCGCGCATCCGCCGCGTCGACCGGCTTGCCGAGGATATCGTCGTCGACCACGACGGTGGTATCCGCCGCGACGATCACGGCGTCAGGCTCGCGCGACGCGATCACCGTGGCCTTCTCGCGCGCGAGGCGCTCGGTGTAGTGTCGTGGATCCTCGCCCGGGCGCACATCCTCATTGACGTCGGCCGGCCGCACCTCGTGCGCGATGCCGATCAAGGTGAGCAGTTCGCGCCGACGCGGTGACTGCGAGGCGAGGATAACACGCGGAGATACGGACGCTGCCGTCATCGTTCGAGCCAAAGGGTCACGGGGCCATCGTTCACCAGTTCCACCTCCATCATCGCACCGAACTCACCGGTCTCCACCCGCGCGCCGCGTTCCCGCAGCAGCTGCACGAATCGCTCGTACAACGGGATCGCCTGCTCCGGCCGCGCGGCGGTCACGAAGCTCGGCCGACGGCCTTTCTCTGCGTCGCCGTAGAGCGTGAACTGTGACACCACGAGCAGTGCGCCACCCACCTCGTCGAGCGCGAGGTTCATCTTGCCCTCGGCGTCACCGAAGAGCCGAAGGCCGATGATCTTGTCGGCCATCCACGCGCAGTGTGCCTCGGTATCCGTGGTGGTGAGGCCGACCAGCAAGCAATACCCGCGCTCGATCGCCCCGATGGTCTTGCCCTCCACCCGCACCGACGCCCGAGAGACCCGCTGGATCAACACACGCATCGGTCACTTCACCTCGGCGCGCGCCCAGTCCCAGCCTTCAAGTCCGCGTGCGTTCACCGCCTTCACGGCGACCTTCCAGCCAGGCTTGGCCCCGGCCAGGGTGGCCTTGGGTCCCGCAACGGTCGCAGAGAATCGCATCGGATCCTCGGCGGGCCCCCAGCGGACGAGGTACCGGGATGTGTTGCGCTCCACGGCCGGCGTCCACGTCGCGACGGTACCGTTCACCGCGAGCCCGGTGAGTCGCGACGGACTCGACGCGAGCAGCATGATCGTGGCCACCGTGGTGCGCGACGTCTCCGCCAGCTGCTGGTGGTTGATGGTCTCGAGCACGTCGTGCGGCATGTGGTAGTGCGGATTGCCGAGGATCGGATACGAGCCGATCCCGCCGACGATGTCGCCCCACGCGTCGTACAGGGCGTTGGCATCGGTGTTCTTGTAGTAGTAGGCGTCGTACGTGATCAATCGCGAGTACTGCGTCGCCGCCGCATGCTGGACGTCGCGGATGCCGGGATTCGAGTAGCGGATGGTGTTGTCCATCCGATGGTCGTTCGACCAGCCCATCATGTCATTGTTGAGCGCGCCGATGACCTTGATGGAATCCTTCATGCGCCGACCGAACTCGCGTGCACCGCGGAGCCCTGCCTCCTCCCCGGTGAACGAGACGAACATCACCGTCGCCGGTTGCGGGCGCTTCGCGAGCACGCGCGCCGCCTCGAGGATCATCGCCGTTCCTGACGTATTGTCATCGGCACCTGGCCCTTCGGCCCGTGAGTCGAAGTGGGCTCCGATCACGTAGACGAGTTCGGGATTCACCGTGCCCTTCACCACTGCCACCACGTTCGCGACGTCGATCTCCCCGCCGGCGACCGTCTTGAACGGTTGCAGTTGCGCGTCGAGACCGAAGCTCCGGTACTTCGCCAACAAGTAGTCGTGCGCCTTGGCATTGCCAGGCTGCGTGATGTGCTTGGAGTCGAAGCCGAACAGATCCTTCTCGTACGAGTAGATGCGGGCGACGTCCACCGCGGACGTGGCATCCCGTACCGCGGCGGAGATCGGTGCGAACATCCGCGTGGCCGCCGTTCGCATCGCTTTCTCGGCGGTGAGGTTGGAGTCCACGCGTGCGATCAATGCGGCACGCGGCACCTTCGTGGTCAGATCCATCACGAACGTGTGCCGATGCGGTGTGACCGTGTCGCCATCGCGTTCGGAGACGATCGCGACCCGTGTGCCGTCCGGCGAGGGCACCCACTCGTACTCCGGCGCCACGGTGCGCACGGAGTTGTTGTGGAACAGCCGCGTCCGGGTGCCGGAGGTCAGGTCATATAGATGCGAGCGACGATGCCGCGCCTCACCCATCACGGCGAACAGTCGTGTGGGCGAAAGGAACTGCGGCAGCAGGTCGTGCTGGATCTCGCGCGTCACACGTACCGGTGCCGCGCTCGCCGAGGTTTCCGCCGTGAGGATCTCCCAGTCCTCGCGCAGCATGGTCTGCCAGGCGACTCGCGAACCGTCCGGCGCGAGGGCGAGTCCCTGCACCGGTGTGCTGCTGGAGTGGACGAGCGGGACCGGCGCATCACCCCGACGAACGAGAACGAGAGCGCGCTCGCCTTCCGTCGCGAGGAACGCCATGGTCGTGCCATCGGCCGAGACGACGGCACCCATGCCGGCAACTCGCGGGCCCAACTGCCCTCCGGCGAGCGCCGCGTCGCCGATCGCAGAGAACCCGTCGATTCGAGCCGCGGCGGCGAAGCCGGGGAGCTGCCGCGCGAAAGCCCCGCGTCTCCCGGTCATCACCATCGCCACCTGTGCATTGGCCGACCGTACGATCTCCACCGGCTCCCCACCGGGAACGGCGACGGTGCGCCAGCTGCCGTCCTGCCCGGTGAGATCGCGCATGCGCAGTGTCGCCACCGTGTCGCCCAGCGCCCCGGTGATCACGAGCGCGCGCAGTGGCGAGCGGCCCATCAGGGTGAGTGAGGTCGCCGCGCCGGCGTCGAGCGCGATCTCCTCGGTCGCGCCGCCGTCAAGCCGCCGCCACTGGATGCTGGGGCGACCGGTCGGACCGGCCTTGAGCCACGCCACGCTGCGACCGTCCGGCGCGAAGCTCGGCGCGAAGCCCGGCGCCTCGAAAACGGTGGCGTAGCCCTCGCCCGCACGCAGCACGCGGATACGGCGGTCGGCGACCGTGCCGAGTTCGACACTGAGGTACCGCCCGTCCGGCGACCAACGCGGTGCGCGCGAGTCCTTCGCGACTTCGACGCTGCGCCAGATCTCACCGGTGAGTTCGGCCACGCGATCGCTGAACGCGTCGGCCTCACCCGACGCGAGTACGACCTTCAGGTCTTCGAGCGCATCGATGTAGCGTCCGTTCTCCCACGCGAAGTACGCGCGGTCCCAGCGTTCGTCCGTCGTCATCGCCCCTTCGCGCATGATGGGCGGTGCGCCGACCGCCGTCACCGGCGAGGCCGTCGGTGGCTTCGGCGGCGGCTTGGTCGCGGCCTGCGCGTGGAGCGACGGCATCAGGGCGGCAGTGCAGACCAGCGCGGACAGCGCGGCATGAGCCGCACGCGTGGTCGAGCAGAAGAACGAGCGAGGATCACGCATGGGCAGGGACACTGAGTGTGATGCGACGCGGCGGCCGACGACTGCCGCCGAACGATCAGGGGCGGGTCCGTTCGCACGGACCCGCCCCTGAAGATACCCTCGGCACCCCCGCCCCGGACTACTCCACCGTCACCGACTTGGCGAGGTTGCGCGGCTGGTCCACGTTCGCGCCGCGCTTCACCGCGATGTAGTACGCGAGGAGCTGCAGCGGCACGGAGGCCAGGACCGGCGTCAACATGTCCACGGTCTCCGGGATGCGGATCTCGTGATCGACGAGGCCTTCGAGCGCGGGTTCGTCGCGACTGGTGATGACGATGGTCTTGCCATGCCGCGCCTTCACCTCTTGGATGTTCGAGACGATCTTGTCGAACACCGCGTCGTGCGGCGCGATGAACACCACCGGCATCGACTCGTCGATGAGGGCGATCGGTCCGTGCTTCATCTCGGCCGCGGGGTAGCCCTCGGCGTGGATGTAGCTGATCTCCTTGAGCTTGAGCGCACCTTCGAGCGCGGCCGGGAAGTTGTAGCCACGTCCGAGGTACAGGAAGTTCTGGGCATCCTTGTACGAGTCAGCGATCTCCTCGATGGCCGCCGCCTGGTCGAGGATCGACTGGATCTGCTGGGGCAGTGCGTGCAGCGCCTGCGCGATCTCACGGCCGCGCATCACCGAGAGCGTTCGCTTGCGGCCGAGCTTGAGCGCGAACAGCGCCAGGGCGATCACTTGGCTGGTGAACGCCTTGGTGGACGCCACCCCGATCTCCGGTCCTGCATGGAGGTAGATACCGCCGTCATCCTCACGCGCGATGGTCGAACCCACCACGTTCACGAAGCCGAGCGTGTGCGCCCCGCGGCGCTTGGCCTCGCGCATCGCGGCAAGCGTGTCGGCCGTCTCACCCGACTGCGAGATCACGATGCACAAAGTGCGCGGCGTGACGATCGGATTGCGGTAGCGGAACTCCGACGCGTACTCCACCTCGCACGGGATGCGCGCGAAGTCCTCGATCATCATCTCGCCGATCAGCGCCGAGTGCCAGCTCGTGCCGCAGGCGGTGATGATGACGTTGTCGATGTTCATCAACTGCTCATGCGACATGTTGATGCCGCCGAGCTTGGACGTGCCGTCCTCGAGGATCAGGCGCCCGCGCATGGTGTTGCCCGCGGTGGTCGGCTGCTCGAAGATCTCCTTGAGCATGAAGTGGTCGAACCCACCGCGTTCGATGGCCTCAAGGTCCCACTCGATGCGTTCCACTGAACGACGGATGGGCGACGCATTGATGTCCATGACCTTGTAGCCGTCCGGCGTGAGTACGGCGAGGTCACCGTCGTCGAGATAGACCACCTGACGGGTGTGCGCGAGGATGGCCGAGGCGTCGGAAGCGAGGAAATACTCGCCGTCACCCACGCCGATGAGCAGCGGGCTGCCCTTGCGCGCGGCGACGATCTTCTCCGGGTCGCGGCTGGAGACCACCGCGATGCCGAAGGTGCCCTCGACCTTGCGCAGGGCCCCGATCACGGCTTCCTCGAGCGAGCCGTCGTACAGCTCCTGCACGAGATGCGAGATGGTCTCGGTGTCGGTGTCGGAGCGGAAGGTGTGCCCCAGCGCGGTCAGCTGCTTCCGCAGGACGTCCGCGTTCTCGATGATGCCGTTGTGCACCACCGCGATCGAGTCATCGCTGCTCAGGTGCGGATGTGCGTTGCGCTCGGTCGGCGGGCCATGCGTCGCCCAGCGCGTGTGCGCGATACCGACCTTGCCCGTGACCGGATCGGCGGCGAGCGCACCTTCGAGCTTCACGATCTTTCCCGCCGCACGACGCGTCTCGAGCGATTCGCCGTCGTAGATGGCGACGCCCGCGCTGTCATACCCCCGATACTCGAGGCGCTTGAGGCCCTCGATGAGCAGCGGGGTGGCTTGCTTGGGACCGATGTAGCCGACGATACCGCACATAAGGGCTGGTGTGGGGAGTGAGGTGGGAGGTGGGAGGGGAGACGACGAGGGAAGCGCTCCCTCCCACCCGACTGCTATGCCAACTTCGCCAACAACTGCCTGCCGCTCTCGACCAATGCCTTCGCCCCATCCATCGTCGGGGCCTCGGCGATCACGCGAACGATCGGTTCGGTACCCGAGGGACGGATATGCACCCACTTGTCCGCCCAGCTGAGCCGCAAGCCGTCCTGCGTGTCCGCTTCGGCGTCCGGGAAGGCCGCCTTGAGGGCCGCGTACACGGCATCCAAGGGTTTGTCCGGTCGGTCGAGCTTGTCCTTGAGGATCGCGTATCGGGGGAAGCGGCTGACCACCTTGGACAACGGCTCCCCATCCTCATGCATCATTTGCAAGAGGAGTGCCACGCCCAGCGGTGCGTCGCGCCCCAGGTGCAGCTCCGGCAGGATCACCCCGCCATTGCCCTCGCCGCCGATCACCGCCCCCTCAGACCGCATCCTGAGGGCCACGTTGACCTCTCCGACAGGCGCCCGGATGACCCGGGACCCCCCTTCGGCCGCCATATCATCGACGATCCGGCTGGTCGAAAGGTTCGTCACCACCGGGCCCGACCGGTGACGCAACACGACACGTGTCGCAAGTGCGAGGGTGTAGTCCTCGCCGATCGCCTTCCCCTCGTCCGAGACCAGAGCCAGGCGGTCCACGTCCGGGTCGGTCGCGAACCCGATCTGGGAGTGCGACTCCTTCACCAGCCGCTCCAGAGCCCCAAGGTTCTCCGGCACCGGCTCCGGGGGCCGCGGGAAGCGCCCGTCGGTCTCCAGTTCGATCGCCGTCACCTGGCAGCCGAGCAGCTCAAGTAAGCGCGGGATGATCGCGCCGCCGGCGCCGCGGCAGGCGTCGTACGCCACCCGGAAATGCCGCGAGCGGATGCCTTCCACGTCGATGAACGGCAGCGCGAGCACCTGGTCCAGATGGCGCGACATCGCCTCGCCGTCGAACCGCGTCTCGCCGAGCTTGTCCCAGGTCGCGTACGGCGTCCCCTGCTCCACCAGCGCGCGCATCTCGGCGCCCTGCGCGGCACTGAGGAAGAGCCCGTCCGGCCCGATGAACTTGAGCGCATTCCACTCGATCGGGTTGTGGCTCGCCGTGATGCCGAGCCCGCCGGCCGCGTGGTGGTGCTCCACCGCCAGCTGCAACGACGGGGTGGTCATCAGGCCGATGTCGATCACCTGTGCGCCGACGCTCTCGAGCGCGGCACGGGTGACGGAATGGAACAGCGGGCCGGTGATGCGGGAGTCACGGCCGAGCACGACGGCCTTCGACGGGCCACGGGCGATGGCCCAGGCGCCGAACGCCGCCGCGTAGCGCGCGACGACCTCGGGCGTGAGGCCGAAGCCGACGCGTCCCCGGATGCCGGAGACGCTGATCATCAATCTGGGATCGGTCACGTTCGGAGTGCGGAGTGGGGGTGACTACGGGTGGTGATCCAGCGGCAGCGGATCGCGTGTGCCGCGACGCGATGCCCGGAAGCTAGAGCCTGCACAGTGGGGTTCAAAGCGAGGGCTAGCTACGTCACCTTTCAGACTCTCTTCCCCACCTTCGCATCACAGGTTCGTGGATCTTCTCACCCTCCGCGCCGCCGCAGGCGGCGGCACCCTCGATGGCCAGCCGGCCGGCGCACTGGTCGCGGCCGGTTTCACGCTGCTCCAGCGTTCGGCGCCCGTCGTCCGCGCGCTCGCTGGGCGGCGCGCGGCGGTGCTGGTGCCCGCGTCACCGCAGTTCCTGGTCGCACTGGCGGCCAGCGATGGCCGTGGAGCCGTCCTGATCAATCCGCTGGCCGCACCGGCGGAGGTCGCGGCGCAACTCCGGGACGCGAATGTCGGCGCGGTCTTCACCGTCCGCGCGCTGGCGAATCGCCTACCGGCTGGCACCATGCACGTCCTGCTCGACGACGCGCCCACGACCGCCACGGTGGTCGCAGCCGACGGGACTACGAACACGGTGGACCTCGGCAGCCACTTCGGGCTCTCGCTCGAGGGCGATGCCGACAGTCCCGGCCGCGATGAGGAGTGCGCGATCGTCTACACCTCCGCCATGGAGGGGACGCCGCTCGGTGCGGTGCTCACGCACCGAAACCTGATGGCGAACGCGCGACAGGCGGTCGAGGCCGCTCACAACTCTGTGGACGACCACGTCCTCGCGTTGCTGCCGTTCGCCCATCTGTTCGGTCTCACAGTATCGGCGATGGCCCCGCTGTTCGTCGGTGCGCGTGTGACGACGATGGCGCGGTTCAATCCGCTCGTAGCGGTCGACCTTCTCGAGTCGGAGGAGGTGACGGAGCTCGTCGGCGTGCCGGCGGTGTTCGCCGGACTGCTCGCCGCGATCGAACGCCGCGGCGGGAGACTGCGTGCGCCTGCGCTCCGGCTCTGCGTCTGCGGTGGTGCGCCGTTGCCGCTCGCATTGCAGGAGCGCTGGGCCGCGGCGACCGGAGTGGAACTGCGCCAAGGATATGGGCTCACCGAGGCGTCACCGGTGGCGTTGTTCAATCGCGTGGACCGCGCCAACGCCCGCGGCACGCTCGGCTGGCCGTTCCCGGGCGTGCAGGTCACGATCCGCGAACCCGAGACCAATCGCGAGTGCCCCGTGGGCGTGCTCGGGGAGATCTGCATCGCAGGCGATACGGTGTTCCGTGGGTATGTGCGGAACGGCGGCGCCGGACTGCGCGTGCTCGACGGCTGGCTGCACAGTGGTGACCTCGGTCGGCAGCGAGACGACGGCTCCATCGAGTTCCACGGGCTCCGCAAGGTGATGTTCACACGCAATGGCTTCAACGTGTACCCGCGCGAGGTGGAGCGGGTGCTTGCCGCGATGCCAGGCGTGCGGTCGGTACAGTGCACCGGCGTCCCCGATGCGATGAGCGAGCACGAAGTGGCGGTCGCGGTCAACGTCACGAACGGCGCAACCGTGAGCGCGGCCGACGTGAAGGCCTTCGCCGAGCAGCACCTCGCCGCTTACAAGCGTCCGAGCACGATCACGTTCGCGACCGCCTAGCGATGCCCAGCGCCAACGCACTCGCCGCCGGCGCTCCACTGCTCCAGGCACTGCTCACGCTGGGTCTCGCGTTGTTGTTGTGGCATCTGTATCGACGGCAGGACAAGGCGCACTTCCTCTGGTGGGCGATCGCCTTGGGGCTGCGCGTGCTGAGCGTGGGCGCGATCGCCGCCTTCATGTTCACGCGGTTGCAGTGGCTGCTGTACGCGCACCAGGTGTTGTTGGCATGGACCGCGCTGGGCCTGCTCTACGCCGCCGAGGTGTTCTCGCAGCAACTCGCCTGGGACCGGCGCTACCTGTGGTGGCTCGCGCTGCCGGTCGCGTGGTCGTACGTCGCGATCTTCCTGCTCGACAACTTCGCGCTGGCGGCGGGTCCTGCCGTGCTGTTCCTCTCGCTCGCGACCTTGCGCGCGGGCATCGTCTTCAGCCGCTATCGCAATCGGACGGATTCCTCGGCTGCGGGATTCCTCGCGTGGGTGATGTTCCTCTGGGCGGCACACCATCTCGACTACCCGCTGCTGCGCGCGCGCGGCGCGTGGGATCCGTGGGGCTACTACCTCGACATCGCGCTCACGCTCGCGATGGGTGCGGGTGTGCTGCTGCTGGTCATCGAGGAACAGCGTGAGGGATTGCGTACGCTGGCGGCGCTCTCCGGAGATCTGCGGGCCGACCTCGGTGCGCGCGGTGCGACCACCGCGCGCGGCGCGCGCGCCAGCGACGCGGCGGCCGACCCGCACACGGTGTTGCTCGCACGACCGCTGGAGTTGCGCGGCGTGCGCGGAGCGATGCTGCTCAGGCTCGGGCTAGGTCATGGCGCGACCGAGCGCAGCACGTCGCTCCATATCCTGCGTGGCGTCGGCGATTGCGCACAGTGGACGGCGGCAACCATCCCCGAGCGCGTCGCGCATCTCGCCCGCGAGGCCGCCGCGCAGTCGCGACCGCGCTTGCAGGGGCGCTCCGCACCGGTGGGCGATACGCCGCCGTTCGTCGCCGCGCTCCCTCTCGGGGCACACGACGACGCGGCACTGGTGTTGGTGATCGTGGGCGATGTCGCCGCCCCGTTCGCCGCGCTCGACGACCGCATCCTCACGGTGATCGGTGAGCAGGTCGGCGCGGCGCTCGAACGCGAGCAACTGAGCCGTGGACTCGCGCAGCGCAGCGACGAACTCGAGCGGCTGTCGGTGCGAATGCTCACCGAGCACGAGGCACAGCGCCGTCGCCTCGGACGCGAACTGCATGACGAAACCGCGCAGGTGTTCTCCGCACTTAAACTCCAGCTCGGACTCGTGCGTGAGGAGACGCCAGCGGCGCTGCAGGAGCGATTCGATCGCCTCATCGCGTGGGTCGACCGCGGCAGCGACAGCATCCGCAACGCCACCGAGGGGCTGCGTCCGGCGGTGCTCGACGACCTCGGGTTGCTGCCGGCGCTGCGCGCCTTGGTGGCCGACGTCCGCGAGTGGAGCGGACTCGCCGTGACGTTCGAGACGACGGCGTGGACGACCACTGCGCGCGGCGTGCTCACCCAGGACGCGGAAGTCGCACTCTTCCGCGGCCTGCAAGAGGCGCTCTCGAACGTGGTGCGACACGCTCAGGCGACGTCGCTCAGCATCGTGCTCGAGTTGCGCGACGGGCGCACGCGACTTACGGTGCGAGACGACGGCGTCGGATTGTCGGCGGACCGGCGCGAACATCTCGCCACCGGCCCTGGCCGTTCAGGGCTCATCGGCATGCGCGAACGCGTCGCGGCGGCCGGTGGTGTACTCACGCTCACCGCGGCGCCCGAACGCGGACTGATCGTCCACATCGAACTCCCGGTCCGCCCGTGACGTCCACCGCGCCCATCCGACTCATCATCGTCGACGATCATCCGCTCGTCCGCGAGGGGATACGGGGTGCGCTCTCGTCGTCGGGTTTCCTCGTGCTCGGCGACGTGGGCAGCGCCGAGGATGGGATCGCCCTGGCGCGGCGCGAGGTCCCCGACGTGGTGGTCATGGACATCACGTTGCCCGGAATCAACGGGATCGAAGCGGTCGAGATCCTCCGGCGCGAACATCCGGCGCTCCGCGTGCTGATGCTCTCGGTGCACGACCACCCCGAGTACGTGCTCGAGAGCGTGCGCGCCGGTGCCCATGGGTACCTGCGGAAGGACTCGCTCCCCGAGGAACTGCGTGAGGCCGTGCGTACGGTGCACCGCGGCAACACCGTGTTCCCCGCCGCGCGGGCCGGCGCCGTCGAGACGACGGCACCGATCCTCGCTGCCGCGGCCGAGCGATTGGAGCTCCTCACGCGTCGGGAGCGCGACGTCCTGGTGGGTATCGCGAGCGGCAAGGCCAACAAGGAGATCGCGGGCGACCTCGCTTTGAGCGTACGCACGGTCGAAGGGTACCGCGAGTCGCTCATGGCCAAACTCGCGATCAAGACCACCGCGGGGCTCACGCGGTTCGCGATGGAGTCGAAGCTGCTCGGCGGCTGACCCCGGACGCGGAGCGCGGCACCGTAGAACTACGGGGGCACAGGACCGTACCCTTCCGGTGCCCCGGCGCGACGATGGAGCGGACACTTCACGCATCGTGTATTCCGCGTGACCATCCCTCCCTCCCCCGATGCGAACCTTCCCGCTCCATCCATCAGCGCAAGCGGCCGTCGTCGCCGCGGCGCTCAGCGTGACACTCGTCGCCAGCGCGCTGCCGCTCGCTGCTCAGCGGCAGGACACCACCACGAAAGTCGTCAAGCTCGCTCCCGTCGGCGTGACCGCGACTCGTACGGAGTCCTCCGTGCTGCGTACCGCGGTGCCGATGCTGGTGATCGACTCCACAACGCTCCGCGCCGACTACCCCAACGGTATCGGCGACGTGTTCAAGAATCTGCCCGGTGTGGATGTCACCGGCGTCGGCCCCAATCAGGTCCGGTTGATGATCCGCGGTCAGCGCGGTCAGCGCATCCTCCTCGCCGAGGACGGCATGCGCCTGAACAACGCACGGCGACAGCAGGACTTCGGCGAGCTCGCGGCCATCAGCGATGTCAATGGCCTGCAGCGCGTCGAGGTGGTGCGCGGTCCCGCGTCGGTCCTGTATGGCACTGATGCGATCGGTGGGGTGGTCAACCAGCTCACACTCGGCACCCCGGGACGCGGACGGAGCGGGGTGAGCGGCACGTCGTTCTATCGCTACAACGAAGCGGATGGCCAGGACGCCGGACATCTGCGCGTCGCGGGTCGCGAGGGCGCGTTCGGCTTTGCGATCTCCACTTCGCACCGTGTGGCACGCGCGTACCGTGCGCCCGCCGGTTCGTTCGGCGCATTGACGCTGGCCAATGACACCGAGGTGCGTGACTCCGGCGTGCAGGACCGTTCGCACGCGGCGCAGTTCGCCGTCGATCTCGGCGCACGACAGACCGTTGCACTCAAGCTCACACGCTACAACGCGCGCGACGCTGGCTACGGCTACGTCGATCCACTCGCGCTGGGTGATTCGAGTGGCACCGTGATCCGATTGCTCTATCCTGAGCAGACTGTCGATCGCGCCGTGCTCAGCTACACTGCCACGTCACTCGGCTCGCGCTTCGCGGACAAGCTCTCGGTCACCGTGTCGAACGGCCGCAACGATCGTGTGTTCAGCCAGGCGTTGGACATTCCGTTCACGCCCCGGGCCGGCATGACCATCCGCGACCGCAACGTGACGCGGATGTTGAGTGACGGCCTCCGGGTCGAAGCCACCAAGGTCTCCGGCGCCGGACACGTGTTCATCTACGGCGCCGACTGGTACCGCGACCGCTCGTCCAACGCGGACTCCAGCGTGACCCGCATGTACGGCTTCGGTCCGCCGTCGACGACCACCAGCACGACGCCGAACCTCCCCAACGCGTGGTTCTCTACCGGCGGTGTCTTCGCGCAGGGCCGCTTCAACGTCGCCGAGCGTGTCGAACTCGGAGCTGGCCTGCGCGCGCAGGCGATCCGCTCCGAGACGCAGGAGACCGACGGGCTACCCGCGGAGCGGGCAGGCGTCGCGGCAAGCGCGAACGCGCTCGTGGGTCAGCTGAGCGGCATCTATCGCGTGCAGGAGGGCTTGAACCTCGTGGCGTCGGTGGGACGTGCCTTCCGCGCGCCGAATCTCATCGAGCGCTACTTCGAAGGCACTACCACCGACGGCAGTGGCTACCAGCTCGCCACGCCCGATCTCGCACCGGAGACCAGCCTCAACGTGGACCTCGGCGTGAAGATCCGACGTGCGCGCTTCTACGGCGAGATCACCGTCTTCGTGAACACTATCGACGATGCGATCCGCATCATCGAGGCGGATACGACCGTCAGCGGCTTCGACGGCTACCGCAACGCGAACATCGACCGGCTGCGGGACACCGGCATCGAAGCTCTCGCCGAATGGCAACTCGGCCGTGGATTCTCGGTGCTGGGCTACGTCTCCACGCTCGACTCGAAGAACGTCGACACCGAGACCTCGGTCGGCGACAGCTACGGCTCGAAGCTCGGCGGAGAGCTCGGCTGGTTGTCGTCGAACGGACGCTACGGCCTGCGCTACGACGTACGGCACCAGGGTGAACGGAAGGACGTGATACTGAGCGGCAGCCCGATCGGCGACCGGCTCCCCGCATTCACCACGCACGCGGTACGCACTACGGTGCGTTTGCCGGGCATCGTGGGCGTGCAGCCGACGCTCGACCTCGCGGTCACGAACCTCACCAACGAGCTCTTCTCGGAGGCCTCGAACACCGGGTTCTTCCGACCCGAGGCGCGGCGGAGCGTGATGGCGGCGGTTCGGTTCGACTTCTGACGCGCGGCGCGTGAAGCAGCCCGGTCGCCCTGATTCACGTGGGCAGTCGGGCTGCTTCGTCAGTAGATTTGGGCCATGACGAAGATCCTCCCCCATGACCTCGACGCGCGCTTCTCCACGCGCGCCATCCACGCCGGCCAGCGCCCCGACCCGACCACGGGCGCCATCATGCCGCCGATCTACCAGACCTCGACCTACGCGCAGGAATCGCTCGGGGTCAACAAGGGCTACGAATACGCGCGTGGCAAGAACCCCACGCGAGAATGCCTCGAGCGGAACGTCGCCGCCCTCGAAGGCGCGCAGCACGGCTTCGCGTTCTCGTCGGGCATGGGCTGCGTCGATTCCATCATGAAGCTCTTCAAGTCCGGCGACCACATCATCGTCGGCTCCAACGTGTACGGCGGCACTTTCCGGCTGTTCGACAAGATCCTCACGAACTTCGGGATGCAGTTCTCTTGGGTCGACACCCGCGACCCGCAGCGCATCGCCGACGCGATGAAGCCGAACACCGTCGCCGTGATGCTCGAGACGCCGACGAACCCGCTGATGCAGCTCACCGACCTCGCGGCGGCCGCGCAGATCGCCAAGAAGGGCGGCGCCCTCACGATCGTCGACAACACGTTCGCGACGCCGTACTTCCAGAACCCGCTGCAGCTCGGCGCCGACATCGTCTGGCATTCGAGCACCAAGTACCTGAACGGCCACTCCGACATCATCGGTGGCATCGCGGTGCTCAACGACGACGACCTCGCCAAGCGCCTGCAGTTCAACCTCAACTCGGCGGGCGCCGTACCTGGGCCGATGGACTCGTGGCTCACACTGCGCGGCACCAAGACGCTCGCGCTGCGCATGCGCCAGCACGACGCCAACGGCCGCAAGGTCGCCGACTGGTTGGCCAAGAAGGTCGGCGAGACGAATGTGTTCTATCCCGGCCTCGCCTCGCACCCGCAGCACGAACTCGCCAAGCGCCAGATGCGCGGCTTCGGCGGCATGGTGTCGGTGGAGACGGGCTCCAAGGAGAACGCCAACAAGGTCGTGAGCCGCGTGAAGGTCTTCACCCTCGCCGAGTCGCTGGGCGGCGTGGAGAGCCTGGTGTGCCAGCCCGCCGGCATGACCCACGCGTCGATCGAACCGGCCCGCCGACTTGAGATCGGGATCACGGACGGCCTGATCCGGTTCTCCTGCGGAGTGGAAGACGTGGAAGACCTGATCGACGATCTGGAACAGGCGTTCAAGGGGTTGTGAGTCATGAGTCGTGAGTTGGGAGTGGCAGTCAACTCACCACTCACCACTCAAGACTGCCCTTTCGTAACCTCCTGAAGGCACGACCCGTAGTAACAGGTATCACCTCAGAGGAGCCCTCATGCCCCGCGTCACCCTGACCGACATCTCGTCCCTCTCCTGGGAGCACCCCGCCGACCGCGCCGCGCTGAACACGCTGCGAGCGATCCCCGGGTTCCAACAGGTCGTGAACAAGGTCGCGGCGTTCTTCGGCGAACGCGGCGTGCGGCATCTCTTCACCGCCAACGCCGTCCGCGTCGGCCCCACGCAGCGCCCGGACCTCGATGCGCTGTGGACCGAAGTGCTCGTGACCATGGATTGGCCGACGCGCCCGCAGCTCTACGTCACGCAGACGCCGATGCTCAACGCCGGTGCCGTCGGATTCGGCGATCCGTTCGTCGTCATCAACTCGGCCGCGCTCGAGCACCTCACGCGGAACGAACTCCGCGTGCTGCTCTCGCACGAGCTCGGGCACATCATGAGCGGGCACGTCACGTACCGCACCATCGCGCAGATCATCATGATGGTCGGACTCGCCAGCCTGCCCTTCCTCGCCGGCATCGCACTCATGCCGTTCCAGATCGCACTGCTCGAGTGGTATCGCAAGAGCGAACTCTCCTGCGACCGCGCCTCACTGCTCGACGCGCAGGACCCCGACCTCGTGCTCACGACGTTCATGAAGCTCGCCGGTGGCCGGGAGTTCGGTGACAAGCTCGACCTCGCCGCGTTCAAGGAACAGGCGAAGGAGTACGAGACGGATGGTAGTGCCTGGGACACCGTGCTGAAGGCGCTCAACACCGCCTTCCGCGAGCATCCGTTCGCGACGGTGCGCGCCGGTGAACTCCAGCGCTGGGTCGATTCCGGTGCGTACGCGAAGATCCTCGCCGGCGACTATGTCCGTCGCGCCGACGTGAAGCCGGGTCAGGGATTCAAGGACGACATGAAGGAGGCGTCCACGTACTACGCCGATCAGGCGAAGGCCGCCATGGACAAGGTCGGTGACACCGTCTCGCGCGCAAAGAGCGCGTTCTCCGACGCCTTCAAGGGCGGCGCGCGATGAAGGTGTTGATCGTCGGCGGCGGAGGCCGCGAGCATGCGCTCGCGTGGAAACTCCGCCGCGACGATCCGCAGTGTGAGATCCTCGCCGCCCCGGGCAATCCGGGCATCGCGAAGCTCGGCCGCTGCGTGAACATCAGCGCCACCAATCTCGACGCGCTCGTCACGCTGGCGCGTGCAGAGGAAGTCACGTTCACGCTCGTCGGCCCCGAAGCACCACTCGAGGCCGGTCTCGTCGATCGCTTCCGCACCGAAGGACTCGCCGTCTTCGGGCCCACGCGCGCTGCAGCGCGCATCGAGACCTCCAAGCGGTTCGCGAAGGAGTTGATGCTGGCGGCCGGCGTGCCGACGGCCAGCGCGCTGACGTTCACCGAGGTCGCGCCAGCCAAGGCCGAAGTCCGTCGGCTCGGCGCGCCGGTCGTGGTGAAGGCCTCCGGCATCGCGGCGGGCAAAGGTGTGATCGTCGCGATGACCATCGCCGAGGCCGACGCGGCGATCGACTCCATGCTCGTCGACAGCGCCTTCGGGTCGGCAGGCGCCGAAGTGCTCGTCGAGGAGTTCATGGAGGGCGAGGAGGTGTCGCTCTTCGCGCTCACCGATGGTACGCATGTGCTGCCGTTCATCGGCGCGCAGGACCACAAGCGCATCGGTGAGGGTGACACAGGACCCAACACTGGTGGCATGGGCGCCTACGCGCCTGTCGCGATCGCGCCTGATGCGCTGGTGCGCGAGGCCGTCGATCGCATCTTCACGCCCACGCTCATCGCGATGCGCGCGCAGGGCTGTGCGTTCACCGGCCTGCTCTACGCCGGACTCATGCTCACCAAGCAGGGCCCCAAGGTCGTCGAGTTCAACTGTCGCTTCGGTGACCCTGAGACGCAGGCCCTGCTGCCCTTGATGGCGTCGAGCCTGCTCAGCCCCATGCGCGCGATCGCCGGGGGGCACTCACTCGCGGACGCGCCGCCGCTCACGTGGAAGCCGGGCGCGTCGGTCAGTACCGTCGTTGCCGCAGCGGGCTATCCCGGCACCATCGCCACGGGTGACGCGATCACCATCCCCGACGACCGAGACGACGTGATCGTGTTCCACGCGGGCACCAAGCAGCTTGCCGACCACACGCTGGTCACGAGCGGCGGACGCGTGGTGGCGGTGACGGCGATCGCTGCGGACATCCGCACGGCGCAGCAGGCCAGTGCCGCCGCGGCCGCACAGGTGAAGTTCGAGGGTGCGCAGTTCCGTCGCGATATCGGGTGGCGCGAACTGGCGCGCGATCCGGAAAGCCGGTTCGCGCGCAGTTGACGCGCCGCACGACGACGCGTGCCCGAACTCCCCGAGACCGAGACCATCGCACGTGACTTGGACGGCGCCCTTCGCGGCGCCGTCCTGCGTTCGGTCGAGGTGCTGCGGGCGGATGTGCTGCGACCGCGCACCGCGACGACGGCACTCGGCGCTCTCCGCGGTGCGGCCATCGCCAAGGTGTGGCGGCGGGCGAAGAGCATCGTGATCGAGCTGCGATCGGCGGTGCCGCATGGCACCGCGGAGTCCGCCGGCGCCCGGTCCGCCGCATACGCCGTCGTCGTCACCCCGCGCTTCACCGGCGCCCTCCTCCTCGACGGCGACGCCGACGAGGCCTATACCTGCCTCCGCTTCTCCCTCGCCGACGGCCGGCTCCTCCGCTACCACGACGTCCGCCGTCTGGGCACGGTCGCCGTGCTCGACCCCGCTGGCTTCGCCGCCTGGGAATCGACCCTCGGCCCCGAGCCGCTTGACCCGGACCTCTCCGCCGAGCGATTTTCGGGAATCATTCGGGGGTCTCGACGCGCGGTGAAAACGATCCTGATGGACCAGCGGCGATTGGCCGGCGTGGGCAACATTTACGCGAACGAAGCGCTGTGGCGCGCGGGCATCCGCCCGAGCGCGCGCGGCGCCTCGGTCACGCGCGCGCGTACGTCTGCCCTGCTCGATTCCCTGCGCAGCGTTCTACGTGAGTCCATCGCGCTCCGCGGTACCACGTTCCGCGATTTCCGCGACGCGTACGGCGAGCGCGGTGGCTTCGCGGCCAAGCTCCAGGCCTACGGTCGCGCCGGCCAGCCCTGCCTTCGCTGCGGCAATGCCCTGCGCAGCACGCACAAGCTCGAAGGACGTCAGACCGTTTGGTGCGCGCAGTGTCAGAAGTGATCACGCACGTCGTCCGGTCCGCCGTATGAGCCCGCGCCGCCGACGCCGCGGTCCCCTCACGCCGCCGAAAGACGTCGAGATGCGGATCGACAACATGCTCGCGCTCGTGAAGGACACCGCGCGCGATCTGCCGGGCGTGTATCGCATGACCTCCGCCGACGGTGAGGTGATCTATGTCGGCAAGTCCAAGGCCCTGCGTACGCGATTGCTGAGTTACTTCCGCGCCCAGTTCCCCAAGGACAAGGGCGCTCGCATCCTCCGCGAGGCCGCGACGCTCGAGTGGGAGGTGCTGCCGAGCGAGTTCTCGGCGCTGCTCCGCGAGCTGCGGCTGATCAAGCTGCTCCGCCCTCGCTACAACGTGGCCATGAAGCGCGACGCGCGGTACCACGCCTTCGTGCGCGTCTCGCGCGGGCCCGCGCCGCGTTTTCATGTGGTGCGCGGAGCGGGGACCGATGAGACCGGCACCTATTACGGTCCCTTCCGCGGCGCGCTGCAGCTCGAGGAGGCGCTCCGCGAACTCAACGATGTGCTCGGCCTGCGCGACTGCAAGCTCGACCAGCCGATGCACTTCGCCGACCAGCCCGATCTGCTCCCGCTGCCCTCGCGCACGCCGGGGTGCATCCGTCACGAGATCGGGAAGTGCTTGGGTCCGTGCGTGGGCGCGGTGCGCGAGGATGAGTACATCGCGAGATTTCGCGCGGCGAAGGAGTTCCTCGATGGCACCCACGACGCGCCGCTCGCGCCGTTGCAGGCGCAGATGGAGGCCTCGAGCGATGCACTCGATTTCGAGCGCGCGGCCGTGATGCGCGACAAGATCAAACGACTGGAGTCACTCCGCGAACAGTTCGCGCGGATCCGTTTCGCACTGGAGTCGCTGTCGTTCACGTACGCGGTGAAGGGCGAGAAGCCCGACGACGCGCGGACCTATCTCATCCGTCGCGGGCGTGTCCGGGACGAATTCCCGACGCCGCGCACCGCCGCCGAACGTCGGGCCCTCGATCACCGCGTCGCACAGGTCCTCACACAGAGCGAACGAAGCTCGGCGACCGTCCCCGGTCACGAAGTCGATGAAGTGTTGCTCGTGGCGGCCTGGTTCCGGAAACACCCCAAGGAGCTCAAGAAGACCACGCCGATCGACGTGCCGTCGGACTCGGAGCGCATCGCGTGACGGAGGCGCTGTGGTACATCGAGCGCGCGCCGGATGCGGCGATCGCCCCGTGGGTGCTCTCGTTCTGGTCGTTCCAGTCCGACGAGGTTCCCGCAGATCTCCCGCCGTACACCGTATGGCCGGACGGGTGTACCTCCATCTGCGTGATCCGCGCGCCGGAGATCAGGGACGCACTTGGCATCGTCGGGCCGCGGTACACCGGTCACAGCCGGTCCGTGAGTTCACACTGGCGAGTCTGGGGGTTCCGGCTTTGGCCGGATACCACCGCCACGCTCACGGGAATCTCACCACGTGCTCTCCGTGATCTCATCGGGCCCCCTCCGGATGCGATCCAGCGACGATTCTCGACGCTGGCGTCTTCGCTCCCGCAGAGCGACGACGCAGATGTCATCTTCCCCGCCATGGCCCGATGGCTCGCTCGCGCCCTCGCGGACGCGCCCGCCCCGGACCCCCGCATCCGCGCCGCCGTGCGCGCGATCGTCGCCGCGAAGGGCGAAGTGAAGATGAGCGATGTCGCTCGCGAGTCCGCGCTCAGCGTGCGACAGCTGCAGCGTCTCTTCCCCGATGCCACGGGGCTCACGTTGCGCGAGTACGCGCGAGTCCGCCGGCTGCGCGAGGCGCTGGCACACCGGATCGCCGCCCAGCCCCCGGGATGGTCGCGCATCGCCGCGGAGACGGGATACACCGACCACGCGCACCTCACCCGTGAGTTCGTCGCACTGCTCGGCTTCGCACCATCCGCCGCGGCGCGACAGTTGATGCGCACCGGCCATCAGGATGTCGTCCCGTAGTCTCCAGGATGGTCGGGGCGTCGAAACATGTCGCGCGGATACAAGCGTCACGACGGCGCGCGGGGCTAGCTTCCCCGCCGACCCCAGCCGGAGCTGCTATTGTTTCGATCGCGGACCGCGTTCACCTCGAGTCGCAAGCCCCAACTGCCTGTCGCCCTCGCTCTCGCGTGTGCGGTCTCGCTGCTGCTGACCCCCACGAGAGTCTCCGCGCAGGATCCACAAGCCGCCGCGAACACCGCACGCGCACGCGCTGCGCTGGCGCCCATCGCCAAGATGGTCGGACGATGGGAAGGGGACGCTCAGGTATCGATGGGCCCTGGCGAGTCGATGAGGGTTCGCCAATTCGAGGACATCGTGTGGGGCGCTGCGGCGACCGTGATCATGATCCGCGGGACCGGGCGCGACCCCAAGACCGACGCCATCGTGTTCGAGGCGGCAGGCACGCTGTGGTTCGACCTGGAGACCGAACGGCTGCAGTTCCGTACCCACCGCGACGGTCGATCGGTCGCGGCCGACGTGGAGATCAAGCCGGACACGATGGTCTGGGGATTCGTGGTTCCCGGAGGCCGGGTGCGCTACACCATCGCCCTCACCGATGAGACGTGGCACGAGACCGGCGACTTCGTCCGCGAGGGTGTCTCACCCGTCCGCACGATCGAGATGCGACTGAGACGCAGCCCGAAGTAGTCACTCGGCCAGGACGATCAGCTCCGCGTCGGCGCGTCCGTCGGTGATCGTCAGCAGGGCCACACACGGCACCAGGTCGAACCGCCGCGGCCCCGCCGCTCCGGGATTCACGATCAGCCGTCCGTCCACGCGCTCGATCACCTGTTTGTGCGTGTGCCCATACACACACACATCCGCATCGTAAGCCGCCGCCACGGCACTGGGTTTCGGTCGCCCGAGCTCATGGCCGTGGCTCACGTGGATGCGCACGCCGCCGATCTCGAGATCGAGCCGCTCCACCAACCGGGTGTTCCAGGGCTCATCGCAGTTGCCATACACGGCCTGCGTGGGCGCGATGAGGTTGAGCTCGTCGAGGATCTCGTCGCCGCACACGTCGCCCGCGTGCAGGATCATCGACACGCCCGCCAGCGCGCGATGCACATCGGGGCGCAACTGTCCATGCGTGTCGGCGATGAGGCCGATGCGGAGCGTCCCGCTCACCCCTCGCTCTCGCCCCAGCGCGGAGCCAGCGTATTCGCCACGCCGAGGTGGTCGAGCGCGCGTGCGACGATGAAGTCCACCAGATCGTCGATCTGCTCCGGGCGATGGTAGAAGCCCGGTGCGGCCGGCATCACGGTCGCGCCGGCGAGCGTCACCGTGCGCATGTTCTCGATATGGATGAGCGACAGTGGCGTCTCACGCGTCACGAGCAACAGCGGCCGCCGCTCCTTGAGCGCTACGTCGGCCGCACGCTCCACCAGCGAACGGGAGCTGCCCGTGGCGATACTCGCCAACGTGCCCATGGAGCAGGGGCAGATCACCATGCCGCCGGCGATCGAACTGCCCGACGCCGGTGCCCCACCGCGATCGTCATCGCTGAACACGGTCACGAGTCCGTCGAAGCGCTTCACTCCCACTGCCTGACGCAGCCCCTCGAGATCGCCTACATCGCTCTCGGTGCGCAGCAGCCGGAACCCGTGCGCCGACACGATCAGCGACACCCGTCGCTCCGAGATGAGCAGCTGTTCGAGCAACCGGATACCGTAGGGCGCACCGGACGCACCGGTGATCGCCATGACGATCGGCGCGGAAGAGTCGTGAGGGCGCATCAGGCGAGGATCCGGTCCGCGAGGATACAACCGAAGAACGAGAGGGAGATCACGCCGTTCATCGTGAAGAACGCCGCGTCGAGCTTGCTCAGATCGTCCGACGTCACCAATGAATGTTCGTACGCGAGGATCGCCGCCGCCACTGCGACGCCCACCCAAGCGAGCACACCGGCCCCCACGGTCCACACGGTTGCGGCCAGCGCGAGCACGGTGATCACATGGAACGCCCGCGCCACCAGCAACGCGCGCGGCACACCCAACGCACTGGGGATCGAGTGTAGCCCCTGCGAGCGGTCGAACTCCACATCAGGCAGCGCGTACAGGATGTCGAACCCGGCCGACCAGGTCGTCACCGCGAGCGTGAGCACCAGCAGCATCCACCACGGCTCGCTCCACGCGCCCGTCACCGCGAGATACCCGCCCACGGGTGCGATCGCGAGGCCCAAGCCCAGCACCACATGCGCGTAGCGCGTGAAGCGCTTGGTGAACGAGTAGAAGCACACCCAACCCAGGGCCACCGGCGAGAGCGCGAGACAGAGCGGGTTCAGCATCGCCGCCGCCCACACGAACAGTCCCGCCGCGATGGCCACGGTCACCCACGCCTCACGCACGCCGATCGCCCCACGCGGGATCTCGCGCTGCGCCGTGCGAGGGTTCTTGGCGTCGTACTCGCGGTCGACAATGCGGTTCACGGCCATCGCCACCCAGCGCGCGCTGGTGAACGCCACGATCACCCAGCCCACCACGGTCAGCGTGATCGGAGCGATGCGGGTGGCCAACGTCACACCCACCAGCGCGAACGGCAGCGCGAACACGGTGTGCGGCAGCTTCACGAAGCTCGCCCAGCGGGCGAACCCCGACTCCCCAGCGAACGTCTGCCCTTCGCGCGGGGCCGTCACTGTTTCATCCTGGTGCGCGCCAGTCGATCCCGAGCGACGGCCACAGCGCATCCACCTTCGCCTTGGTCGCCGCGTCCATCTCGATCACCTTCGGCCAGTCACGCGTGAAGCCTTCCTCGGGCCACTTCTTCGTCGCGTCGATGCCCATCTTCGAGCCATACGTGAACGCGCGGCTCGAATGGTCGAGCACATCCACCGGCCCCATCGTGAATCGCGTGTCGCGTTCGGGGTCGATGTTGTTGAGCGCGACCCACCAGGCCTCCTGCGGGTTCCGCACGTTCACCCAATCGTCCACCACCACCACGACCTTCGCCAGCGACATCAGCCCCGCGCCCCAGAGCGCGTTCATCACCTTCCACGCCTGCCCCGGATACGTCTTCTTGATGCTCACGAACACGAGGTTGTGGAACACGCCTTCCGCAGGCATGTGATAGTCCACGATCTCGTGGTTGGTGAGCTTGAGCAGCGGCAGGAAGATCCGCTCGGTCGCGTGGCCGAGGTAGAAGTCCTCCATCGGCGGGCGACCGACGATCGTTGCGCAGTACACCGCGTTCTTGCGCATCGTCACCGCAGTGACGTGCACCAGCGGATAGAGATCCGCCTCGGAGTAGTAGCCCGTGTGGTCGCCGAACGGCCCCTCGGTGACCAACGCCTCCTTGGGATCGATGAAGCCTTCGATCACGATCTCCGCCTCGGCGGGGACCTCGAGGTCGCAGCTGATGGCCTTCACCAGCTTCACCGGCTTCTTCCGCAGGAAGCCCGCGAAGATGTACTCGTCGATGTTCGGTGGTAGCGGTGCGCTCGCCGAGTACAGCGAGGCCGGGTCCGAGCCGATCACGATGCACACCGGCATCTTCTCGCCCTTCTCGGCCATCTCGCGCCAGTGCGCGGCCCCGGTCTTGTGCCGCTGCCAGTGCATCGCGACCTCGCGCTTCCCCATCTGCTGCACGCGGTACATGCCCACGTTGCGGATGCCGCGCTTGGGATCCTTCGACACCACGGCCGTCATCGTGAGGAACGGACCGCCGTCCTCGGGCCAGGTGGTCAGCACCGGGAGTTTGTCGAGGTCGATCTCGCTGCCCTGCCACACGATCTCCTGGCAGGCGGCACCGCTGGACTGCATGCGCGGCGGGAACTTCGAGATCTCGAGCAGGCGCGGCAGCAACTGCAGCTTGCCGAGCAGCCCCTCGGGCACCTTGAGGTCGAGCAGCTTCGTGATGCGATCGCCATGGTCGTCGAGCTTCTCGACGCCGAGCGACAGCGCCATGCGCTTCATGGAGCCGAAGAGGTTGATGGCGACCGGGTACTTGGAGATGCTGCCGTCGCGCAGCACGGGCTTCTCGAACAACAGCGCGGGGCCTCCGCCCGGGAGCTTCATCACGCGGTCGGCGATCTCGCACATCTCGAGATGCACCGAAACGGGCTGGCTGATGCGCTTCAGTTCACCGATCAGTTCGATCGCGGCGATGAACTCCTGCAGGGTATCGAGCGTGTCGGTCACGGCAGTGGTCGGGGGGATTACTTGGTGCCTACATGTACCGCAGCGATACCGAACGTGAGCGTCTCGAACCGGACCTCGCGGAACCCGGCCGAGGTCATCGCCTTGGCCAGCACATCGGTCTCGGGGAAGTTCGCCACGGAGCGCGGCAGGTACGTGTACGCGGTCTTGTGCCCGCTGATCACGCGCCCGATCAGCGGCAGGATGCGATGGAAGTAGAACAGATAACCCGCCCGAACCAAAGGCATGCGTGGCGTGGAGAACTCGAGGATCACGAACCGCGCACCCGACTTGAGCGTGCGGTGGACCTCACGTAGCCCCGCGCCCAGATCCGCGACGTTGCGGATGCCGAACGCGACGATCGCCCCGTCGAACGCATTGTCCTTCACTGGCAGCGCGAGCGCGTCGGCCACCACCGGACTCAGTACCTGCGCCGAGGCTTTTCCCACGCCCGCCCGCAACATGGGTTCGGCGAAATCCGCTCCGAAGATGACGCCACCGAATCCAGGCTTCCGGCTCAACTCGGCGCCGACGTCGAGCGTTCCCGCGCAGAGGTCCAGGTAGGTGCCGTTGGGCGCGTGGTCCCAGCCGAGTCGCTTGAGCGCGACGGTGCGCCAGCGTTTGTCGATGCCGAGAGAGAGCAGGCGATTGAGCAGGTCGTATCGCGGGGCGATCTCGGAGAAGATCCGCTGCACGTACGTGCGTTTGCCCGCCGCCGAAGCGCCCTCGGCGGCCGCTTCGGCCTCAAGAGCCTCGGAATCCAGCGCTTTCGACATAGAAAGGAAAGTTGCCCGGGACGCTGCACCCGGGCAAGTTTGTCTTTGCGAATGGCGCCCCCCCTCGACCTCCCGAATCTCCCGGACGCCGACGTCGTTGCGCTCGCCCAGAAAGGCCGCGAAGCGGCGTTCCGCGAGCTCATCCGTCGGTACGAGCGCCCCGTCTATTCGCTCATCTTCCGCATGGTGCGCGACGGCGCCACCTCGGAGGACCTCGCGCAAGACGCGTTCATCAAGGTCCTGAACCACATCGACAAGTACCGGCCCGAGTTCAAGTTCTCGAGCTGGCTCTTCAAGATCGCGAACAACATCGCGATCGATCATCTGCGCCGCCGGCAGCTCGACACCATCTCCATGGATGGGTCGCCGCACGCTACTACGGCGTCGGACGTCGAGGCCACGTCGTTCGACATCGCCGACGACAGCGAGAACGCCCTCGACGAGCTCGCCTCCCGCGAACTGGGCAGCGCGATCGAACAAGCCATCGGCAAGCTCCGCCCCGAGTACCGGAACTGCATCATGCTCCGACACGTCGAGGGCCGCAGCTACGAGGAGATCGCGGCGACCCTGGATCTCCCCCTTGGCACCGTGAAGACCTACATCCACCGGGCGCGGCACCAGTTGAGGGAAGCACTGGAGCATCTGAGGGAGTAGCTGCCGCGAAGTAGTGGAGGGAGGAGGACGGACGGCGGTGTCTCGGCAGCTCAGGACGCAGAATGTGACCCCGAACACAGTCCGAACGCCGTACGCGTCCGACTCCCAACTCTCATCTCCCAGCTCGAAGCTGCCGTTCTGAAACCATCGGGCCCCCGCCCCCGTACGCCCCTCTGGAGAAACACATGAACCAGCGCCACCTCCTTCCCAACGAGATCGACCTTCTGGTCGACGGCGACGCCGGATTCGGCGTCGGGCCGCTGCGTGCGCACCTCGCCGAGTGCGAGGAATGCCGCACGCGGTACGACGAGTTGCGGGACCTGGCCGATGTGCTCGAGTCGCTGCCGCACCACACGCCCTCGCTCCGATTCTCGGACAGTGTGATGGCGAAGGTGCAGGTGATCGAGCCCTGGCATGTGGCGCTCACGGAGTCGGCCAAGCGATTGGTTCCGGAGAGCACGCCGATGCGTGTGTTGGCGGGCGTCGGCGCGGGTGCTGCAGCGATGGCCATCTCCGGAAGTGCCGCATGGCTCGCCTTCCGCGGCGATCTCGCGGGGTTCGTCTTCAATCTCTTCGTCGACCGCACACGTGACTCGATCGTGGCCGGTGCCAGTGGGGTCGCTGCCAGCGCCCTCGGTGCCGATGCCACGGCGACGCTCGCGAGTGGCGGTCCCGCGATGGCTGCCCTCTCCGCTGGAGTCCTGGCGGTGACGGCGGTCGGCGCGGTCTTCGCCTTCCGTCGACTCGCCGCCACCGCTCGCGCCACACGGGAGTAGACCGATGCGGCGCACGATCCTCCTTCTCGCCGTGACGCTCGCTGCGCTCACGGCCGGTTCCCGTTCGGCGAGCGCGCAGGTCAGCGGCACCCCTGCGGCGGCGGATAGTCTCTCGGTGGCGCTCCGCGCCGTGGGGCTCGGCAGCGACGGCGTCGACTTCAACGGCAAGTACGTGCGCGGCAACACCACCGTCGCCGCCACCGATACGATCGACGGTCCGCTCGTGGTGCTCACCGGCACCGCGAACATCTTCGGCACCGTGCAGGGCAGTGTCTATTCGCTCTGGGGCGACGTGGTCGTCCACGAGGGAGCGCAGGTGAACGGCGGTGCCACCGCGTACCGTGGCCGCGTGATCCTCGACGGCGGTCGTGTGAACGGAGCGATGACGGCCTGGAGCGCACGGTCGCCGGTGGCGGTCGCCGACGCGGTACCGATGACCCGTGGTCGCGCCCTGCAGTTGGCCGGCGGATGGACCGCGATGCTGATCATCATCGGCATCCTCGTCTTGGTGATCGCGGCGACGAATATGGAAGCCACCGCACGGATCCTGGAACAGGATTTCGGGCGGGCGTTCTTCCTCGGGGTGGTGGGAGAACTCGGGTTCCTGCCGCTGTTGCTCATCGCGACGATCGCACTCGCGATCACCATCGTCGGTGTGCTGCTCATCCCCTTTGTCCTCGTGGCGGCACCGATCGCGTTGGCGGGCATGGTCACCTTGGGTTGGCTGGCGCTGGCCTTGACGATGGGTCGTGCGGTCACCCGAGCACGCGCAGAAGGGACATCGCGCGCCGAGGCGTTGAAGGCGTTGGTGTTCGGCGTGCTCCTGTTGATGACGCCCTGGATCATTGCGGCAGCGCTGCAGGGCGCGGGCACGGCTGCCGCCATCGCGCGCATCGTGGCGATCGGGATCGGATGGGTCGGGGCGACCGCCGGGCTCGGTGCGTCCCTGCTCTCTCGTGCGGGTGCCGGTCGCCGTCAGCCCGCCGAGCGGCCCATGCCGCCGATGCAGGGGTGGCAGACTCCGACGCCCGTGGCCGGTGTCGCTGCGGCGCGGCGGCCGATTCCTGCGCGGCCCGGGGCGACGCCGCAGTAAGGCGACCGCTTCACCACAGGGCCATAGCGGACGTAGGGAACACAGGGAGCATCGGGCGCGACGACCAGGTCGCTCGCGCACGACCGATCGAATTCTCGAGGGGGCTTGGTGGAGAGATCTCTCCGCCAAGCCCCCGTTCACTTCCGGTTCATTCGAAGACACCGGCGGTGTCGGTTCGATGTGCCTTCTGTGCCTTCTGTGGTGCAGGCCGTCAGACCAGCCTTACACCAACTTCATCGCAACGGCCGTCAACTTCTTCGCCGCCGCACTCCCCGCGTCGGAGACCACGATCGGCGCCCCCCGATCCCCTCCTTCGAGGACCGGCGGATACAACGGCACCTCCCCGAGCAGCGGCACACCGAGCTCGTCCGCCAAGCGCTTCCCGCCTCCGGTCCCGAAGATCGCCATCGGCTTCCCCGTCTCGGGCGATTCGAAGTAACTCATGTTCTCGACGATCCCGAGCACCGGCACCCCGACGCGTTCGAACATCTTCGCACCGCGGAGCGCATCACCCACGGCCACTTCCTGCGGCGTGGTGACGATCACCGCCCCGGAGACGTTCGTCGCCTGCACGAGCGAGAGCTGCGCGTCACCGGTGCCCGGCGGCATGTCCACGAGGAGGAAGTCGAGCGTCCCCCAATCCACATCGCGCAGGAACTGGGTGATGATCTTCATCACGATGGGACCGCGCCAGATGGCGGGCTGATCGCGCTCGATCAAGAACCCGAGCGACATGATCTTCACACCATGCGCTTCGAGCGGCTGGATCTTGTCGTCCTTCACCGGCGGCGCTTCATCCACGCCCATCATGCGCGGGATGTTGGGGCCGTAGATGTCGGCGTCCATGATCCCGACGCGCTTGCCGGCCTTGGCGAGTGCGATGGCGAGGTTGGTGGTCACCGTGCTCTTCCCGACGCCGCCCTTGCCCGATGAGATCGCGAGGATCCGCCCGAGCTTCGGATAGGTCACCGGCGTCGGGGCCGGCGGCGTGCGTGGCGCGGGCTCGTTGCCCATCACCGGCAGCGAGCGCGACGCCGCCTTGGCCGGCGCAGGCGCGCCGTGCGCATGAGCATGAGCATGCGCATGCGCCTGCGCTCCCGCCTTTGCGTTGGCCTCTGCCGCGTCCTTCACATCCACGCGCACATCCGTCACGCCCTCGACCTTCTCCAGGGCCTGCCGAACCTGCCGCGCGAGCGTGGGATCGTCCTGCGCGCCGAGGAGCAGGGTGACGCGCACCTTGCCGTCGCGCGTGCTGGCGATGTCGCGGACCTGCTGCGTGGAGTAGATGGACGCGCCGGTGCGCGGATTGGCGATGGGCGAGAGCGCGGCCGCGAGGCGCGCCTGGAGTGCATCAGTCATGTCAGGTCCGTCAGTGGAGTCCAACCGTCATTAGTCGGCGAGCGCGCCTTCTGCGCGGAGACGGCGCGCTTCGTCCAGCACGCGCGTCTTCACCTCGTCGATCGTTCCTTCGATCAACGCGCCAGAGGCGCGTGCGTGCCCGCCGCCGCCGAATACCTTGGCCAGCGCGTTCACGTTCACTCCCGCGATGCTGCGGAAGGACACCTTCACCTTGCCATGCCCGAGGTCACGGAACAAGAGCGCGAGCGAGACACCGGCGATCGAGCGCGGGTACTCGGCCACACCGTCCAGGTCCTCGCTCGAGACCTGATGCCGCTCGAGTGCCCCCGCGGGGACCGTCACCCACGCGAGCTCGGCGGGCAGGTCCACCTCGAGAGTGTCGAGCGCGTCGCGCAGCAGGAACAGCCGCCCCAGCGGCACGCTGCCGTAGATGCGCGCATACATCGCCTCCGGGTTCACACCGTGCGTGAGCAGCTGTGCGGCCACGGACAGACAGCGCGGCGAGGTGTTGCCGAACCGGAAGCCACCGGTGTCGGTGACCAGCGACGTGTAGAGCGACTGCGCGATGGCGGTGGTGATCTCGAGCCCGCACTCGCGCGCGAAGTCGAACACCAACTCGGCCGTCGCGCAGGCTTTGGTATCGCTGAGCATCGTGCGGCCCGGCGGTTCCTTGCCCGGCAGGTGGTGGTCGATCACGAGCGCGTCCTGCGGCAGCGCGCGCACCGCATCGGCGAGCAGCCCGAGTCGGCCGATGTCGCTGATATCGAGGACGATCAGACGATCGACGCCCTTGAGCGCCGCCGCACCCTTCGCCGAACGATCCTCGACGTCGTCGCCGAGCATCCAGCGGAACAGTTCAGGCCACGGCGTCGGATTGACGATGAACGCCTTGATGTCCATCTGCGCGAGCAGGCGTGCGAGCGCGGTCTGCGACCCACAGCCATCGCCATCGGCGTTGATGTGGGTGGAGAGGGCGACCGTCATCCCCGGGCGCAAGGCGGCTCGGAGGGCGGCGATCGCCGTGCGGCGGGTCTCCGGGATGGCGAGCAGGTCGGTCACGTTGGGCGGCGAGAGGAGCACGACGTCAGGCGCTGTAGTTGGGTGCTTCACGCGTGATGGTGACGTCGTGCGGATGCGACTCGCGCAGACCGGCCGGCGTGATCTTCACGAACTCGGCTTCGGTGCGCAGCGCGTCGATGGAGCCACAGCCCGCGTATCCCATGCCGCTCTTCAGGCCACCGACCATCTGGTACAGCACATCGGCGACGGGTCCCTTGTAGGGCACGCGCCCTTCGATGCCTTCAGGGACGAACTTCTTGGACGACATCTCGCCGTCCTGGAAGTAGCGGTCGGCGCTGCCGTCCTGCATGGCCGACAGCGAACCCATGCCGCGGATCATCTTGAAGCGGCGGCCTTCCATGAGCAGCGACTCACCCGGGCTCTCTTCCGTGCCCGCGAGCATGGAGCCCATCATCACCGTCGCCGCACCCGCACCGATCGCCTTCACGATGTCGCCCGAGTACTTGATGCCACCGTCGGCGATGATCGGCACGTCACCGGCGCCGGCGACGGCGTCCATGATGGCGGTGAGCTGCGGCACGCCGATACCGGTGACCACGCGCGTCGTGCAGATGGAACCGGGGCCGACGCCGACCTTGATGGCATCGACGCCGCGCTCGCAGAGCGCGCGGGCGGCGGACTCGGTCGCGATGTTGCCGGCGACCAACTGCACCTCGGGGAAACTCTCGCGCACCTTGGCGGTGGCGTCGAGCACGCCCTGTGAGTGACCGTGCGCAGTGTCGACGATGAGGGCGTCCACGCCGGCGTCGATGAGTGCCTTCGCGCGGGCCATATAGTCGCCGCCGGCACCGATCGCGGCGGCCGCGAGCAGGCGCCCGTGCTGGTCCTTGGCCGCGTTGGGGTACTGCCGACGCTTGTGGATGTCCTTCACCGTGATGAGCCCGATGAGCTTGCCCGCGTCATCGACCACGGGGAGCTTCTCGATGCGGTGTTTGCCCATCAGTTGCTCCGCCACATCGAGCGAGGTGCCGGCCGGTGCCGTGATGAGGCGGTCCTTCGTCATCGCGTCGGCGAGCGGGCGGTCGAGCTTGCGCTCGAACTGCAGGTCGCGATTGGTGATGATGCCAACGAGTTTGCCCGAGCCGTCGACGACGGGCACGCCGGAGATCTTGAAACGCGCCATGAGCTGCACGGCTTCGCGCAGCGTCGCCGAGGGCTGCAGCGTGATCGGATTGCGGATCATGCCGCTCTCGGAGCGCTTCACGCGGTCGACCTCGGCCGCCTGCCGGTCGATCGCCATGTTCTTGTGCAACACGCCGATGCCCCCGGCGCGCGCCATGGCGATGGCCATCTCGGATTCCGTGACGGTGTCCATGGCCGCGGAGACCAGCGGCACTTGGAGGACGATGCCGCGGGAGAAGCGGCTGGAGGTGCTGACGTCCTTCGGATGGATGAGCGAATGCCGCGGGACGAGGAGTACGTCGTCGAAGGTCAGCGCGGCGTCGGATCGGATGCGAGTCGGGAGTCCCATCTCGCAAGTTAGCCGGGCGTTGCCCGGTTTTCCAGCACAGCGCCTAGGGCTTGGGCGGCTCGGCAGGCGCAGTCGGCGTCGCGGCCGGCGGTGTAGCGGCGGGCGTCACGGACGGCGTGGCGGCGGAGGCTTCCTTTGCCGCGGCCGTGGCCTTGGTGGCGGCTGCGCCCACCGTGCCGACGATGTCGCTCGCGACGGATTTCCCTGCCGCGGCGACGCCGTTCATCACGCCCATCGCCTTGCTCATGAAGCCCATCGCCTCGGTGATCGTGCTGGCCGAGACGTTGCCGGCGCGGAGCGTGTCCTCGATGCCTTCGGCGAAGCGCTGGAAAGCGTTCGGACCGGGCGCTTGGCGCGTGGCGTACTTGGATTCGAGGAATTCGATGTAGTCGAGTACCTGGTAGAGCCGATCCTCGGGGAGGGTCTCAAGACGGCGGAGGATTCGGTCTTTCAGGATCTCGTGCATCAGGGGATTCCCCAGCGGATACGTTCGCCGCGGGCATCGACGTGGACGAAGGGTCCGCGTCCTGCCACAGCGCGGTAGAGGCCGACCCCGCCCGCGAGGGAGGGATACTTCTGCTCCACCTTGTCGACGATACGTACGAACGCAAGGGCGTCTTTTGTGTCAATCCGCTTGTCGCCGTTCAAATCGTCCATCTTGCCGTTCCCGTCGGCATCCACGAACACGTCGGCGGCGTCACCGTATTGGTGCCGGCTGTCGGTGGCGCGGCCACTCTTCTTGCCGCGCGAGTTGTACTGCGGGGTACGGAACCCTGAGAGGACGTGCAACCCAGGCGCCTTGTGACCGGCCAGACGGAGCTCCACGAGGATGAGTTCCAGCTTGTCGACCAGTCGTTCGTCGAGCAGGAGCATCTTCGGCCACACGTCGCGCTGGTCCTTGGTCAGGAACTGCCCGAGCGTGAAGTTCGTGGAGACCTGGGTATGCTGGTTCTCCTCGGTGACTTCGATGAAGCCGGCCGGGAGCTGGTAGGCCTCTGAACGCGGGCGGCGGACCTCCGCCGGCCACCGGCCGACCCGATACACACCGATCCTGCCGTCCTGTTTTTCGGTGAACGGCACCAGTGAGGCGAAGCTGAACGGCTCCTGAGTCACGGGGTCCGTGACTCTATGGATGCCCGGGCGGCTCAAGGCGTCGAGACCGAACAGGTCGAGGAGCGACTCCAGCTGTTCGGGCGCCGTGCGATCCGGCTTGAGCGCTCTGAACCGGAGCTCACCGCTGAACCCGCGCAGCGAGTCCTGCACCACGAGAAGAGTGTCCTCGACGCCGGCAACTGGCTTCGCATACGCCGGCTCGGCCGCCGCCATACCCAACACCCAAGCCGCGCCCACGAGAGCGCAGTTCAGCGCAAGGCGACGGGTCCGGGATGCCGGCATCAGGAAGGTCGGAAGGAGAGGCGTGGGGCGCACGAAGTCTGAAGATAGGCCGCTATCGGCGCCTTGAAACCCCGCCCCGTACATTGTGACAAGCTGAATCGAGTTTCGGCGATACATACTGGCTGACCGTTAGGACAATCTCACGGACGCTGGCCTGACCGTTCAATCAGCATTCGCACCGTCGACACGCTGGAAAGCCCGCCACACGCCCGCCATCCCAGATCTACGATCCACCATCATCAATACACATACACTGGTGTACCAACACTTACAATACTGAACAACGTCTCGATATCCTCGTTACGAACCCTTATGCATCCGTGACTGACCGAACGACCAATACTGTTCGGATTGTCAGTCCCATGTATCGCGTAGCCGTCGCCGAGGTAGAGGCGGTTGGCGCCGAGGACCCCCGTGTACCGCCGCTGGTTGGTGCCGAATGGAGGGATGATGAGCTGATTGCCCACCCGGATCTCGGCGCCGTCCCGAACCTCGAACGGCACCTCGCGGCCGTCCGGATAGCGGGTGACCACATTGGAACCAGAGATGGTGACCACGGCGCCGTCCGCGGCCGGGATCTCCATGCCCTTCTCCAGGCGGACGAGCGCGAGTTTGCGCTTCTGGGCGGCCTCCTCGAAATGCCAATCGGGCGGAACCCAGGCGGGTTCGATGTCCTTGCGTTGCACGACCAGACGTCCCCGGGGGGTCTCGAACTTCCACTGCTCCCCCGTACCGGCCTTCTCGAGGAACTTCCCGCTGCCCGTGGCGACCCGCGTGGTGAAGAGCACCTCGTTGCCCTGTCGGAACCACAGGCGATTGTCGGCGATCGAGACGACCAGATACGGCCGGTTCGCGGCCGAGTCGCTGGCCGCCCGGGCATCGAGCAGCGACGTCAACGAATCGGTGACGACCTTGGCCTCGGTGAGCGCGGACTTCAGCAAGGTCGAGTCGCCCGCGAGCGCGCGACGGTGCGCGTCGCGCTCGGCGCGAAGCACGCGCAGGTCGCTCCACTGCCAGCCGGCCACCGCCGCGAGAACCAGGCTCGCGGTGCCCGGGATGAGGAAGTTCTTGGCGAGGGTCGTCATGCTCAGAAGAAGAAGGCGTTCATGCCGACGGCGAGGTTGGGGCGCATCGCGTCGAAGTCGGAACGAGGTACTCGGACGGTCCCGGCCACCGCGGCGGTGGTGTCATCGGCCGCAACGGGAACCAGCGTGTAGCCCCCGCTCAAGCGAATGAGCTTCGGTTGGATCGACTCGACGAGGTGCACGCCGCGCGGTACGGCCGACCGGACGGCCGTGGCGCGCAGGACGATCTCGCCACGCTCGAGCGAGAGCCGTCCGTCGCCGAGCTCGAGCGCGAGATGGGCCACGGCATCCTTCGCCGACGCCGACCTCGCGCGCTCGAGCGCGAGGCGGATACGATCGACATCGAGCGTGATCCCGGCGTCAACGGTGGCATCGACGGCCGACGCGCTGGCCTCGGCCAGCACGTCGAGCTCGGCGATGATCGAACGGCGCTGCGCGACGAGACCTGCGCTCACGATCGCCAGGAGGAGCGATAGCGCGATGAGGATCCCGCGCGGCGTCATGTTCATCGCTTGATGATGGAGAGGAGGTCGAGCACGGGCGCGCCGGTGGGCTCGGAGCGGCCGTTCCGCACGCGGGCGGTGATGGTGATCTCACTCATCGACGGCAACGCCTTGGCCTCGCTAGCGAGAGACGGAGGGATGGCCAGGTAGAGGATGGCGCTCTCACCACCCGGCCCCATCGCCAAAAGGTAGGGCTCCTCGGCGCTGAGCGCCGGCCGGAGTCCATCCGCCCGCTGCAGCGAGACGACGCGAACGTTCCAGCGCACGGTGCGGCCGCGGTAACTGGTGGGGTCGAGTCGAAGGTCCGCAGCGGTGATGCTGGTCACCACGCCGGAGTCTGCCGCCACTAGGGCGTCCTCAGGGACCCACGCGTCGAGGCGGACACGGACCCAACCGCGATCACGCGCGATAGGGTCGACGACAGCGCCCTTGGCAAGGACGGCGACCGGCGTGGAGCCGGGCGCGAGGCTCAGCGTGGTCGCGGTGTCGGCGCGGATCGCACCGAGGCGAGGGGCGGGTTCTTCCGTCTCCGGCTCGGCGCTGCTGGCTGTGCTGCCTCGCACGGGCGCCTTGGTCTCGGGGCGTGTCGGCTGCTTGGTCTCGGCGCGGGAAGGTGCCTTGGTTGCGGCAGCCGTGGTCGGGGCGGGCGCGGCCACCGTGCTGGTGAGCACCCAGCCATCACGCCGAACGCGGGCCCAGTCGTCTTTCCTCTCGAGTACGCGGATACCGGCACCGGCCTCGAATACGCCGAGGATGCGGCCGTTCAGCGAGGGCTCGGCGCGCAGGCGGAGCGTCCCGGCGCCGCTGATGGTCGCCGGGAAGGTGTCGCGCCTGGCGCCCACCCGGGAGGCGTCGATCCAGCCTTCGAGCGTGATCTGGGTGAACCCCCCACGCGCTGAACCCGTGCGCCAGCTCGTGCCCGCCTGCACCGTGGCGATCACGTTGCCCTCGGGGACGGCACGGATCTCGGTGTCGCGCAGGAGCCGCGACTGCGCCATGAGCGGCGTCGCGACGAGGAGGCAGAGCACGGAACGAAGGAGATGCATCGCTGGTAGGGGGAGTGTGGCCGGACTAGATTGCGCCCGGAGTCGTGCGAGGCGCGCCGCCGAGCATCCGCGAGCGCGCGCTATCGAAGGTATACCTCACACCCGACAGGGCCAAGATGGTTTCGCAGGACAGTCGTCCGGTGGTCTTGGTGGTGCTCGACGGGTGGGGATTCCGCGAGTCGACCGAAGGGAACGCGATCGCGATGGCACAGACGCCCACCTGGGACCGGATCTGGGCGAGGGGGCGGCGCACGCTGTTGCAGGCGAGCGGGCGCGCGGTGGGGCTCCCTGAAGGGCAGATGGGGAACAGCGAAGTCGGTCACATGAACCTCGGTGCCGGACGCATCGTGATGCAGGACTTGGTGCGTATCGGCGAGGCGATCCGCGACGGGTCGTTCTACGCGAACGACACCTTCCGTGCCGCGTGCTCCAAGGTGCGTGCCAACGGCGGAACGCTGCACCTGTGCGGTCTGGTCGGCGACGGCGGCGTGCATGGGCACGACGACCACCTGCTCGCGCTGGTGGAGTTGGCGGCGCGTGAGCGAGTGCCTCGGGTCGCCTTGCACTTCATGCTCGACGGGCGCGACACACTGCCGACGTCGGGTCTGGGGTTCGTGCGCTCGCTCGTGTCGCGCATCGGAGCGCGCGCGGTGGTGGCGAGCATCGGCGGGCGCTATTTCGGCATGGACCGCGACCAGCGCTGGCCGCGCACCCAGAAGTGGTTCGACGCGGCGGTACGCGGCGTGGGACCCTCGACGACGGACCCGGTCGCGTTCATCGAGGCGAACTATGCCCGCGGCGTGACCGATGAGTTCCAGGAACCGGCGGTCGTGATGCAGGACGGGCGGGCCGTCGCCCCGATGCGGGACGGCGACGCGGTGATCCTCTGGAACTTCCGCTCCGACCGCATGCGGCAGATCGTGCGTTCGCTGGTCATCGACGGTTTCGACGGCTTCGACGTGCGTGATCGGCCGACGCTGCACGTGGCGACGATGACGCAGTACGATCAGACGTTCGGCCTGCCGATGGCGTTCGAGCCGTTCTCGATGGCCAAGATCGTCGCCGAGGTCCTGGAGCACGAAGGGATGACCACGTTGCGGACGGCGGAAACCGAGAAGTACCCGCATGTGACCTATTTCTTCAACGGCGGCAACGAGGTCCCGTACCGCGGTGAGGAACGGATCCTGGTGCCGAGTCAGAAGGTGGCGACGTACGACCTGATGCCGGAGATGAGTGCGCCGGGGATCACCGACGTGCTGGAGAAGGCGATCCTCGGCAAGTCGCATCATTTCACGCTCTGCAACTACGCGAACGGCGACATGGTGGGACACAGTGGCAACCTCGCGGCGACGATCAAGGCATGCGAGATCGTGGATCAGCAGCTGGCGCGCATCGTCGCGGCGGCGGAGAAGACGGGAACGCGGGTGTTGATCACCGCGGACCACGGCAACTGTGAGATGATGATCGATCCGGCGACGGGCGGGCCGCATACCGCCCATACGACCAACCCTGTGCCGCTCGTCGTGCTGGACGACGCGCCCACAGGCCCGCTGCGCGCTGGTGGCGCGCTGTGTGACATCGGCCCCACCGTCCTCGCGATGCTCGGCGTCGAGCGGCCGGACGAGATGACGGGCCGCGACTTGCGATTCCCTGGAGTGTCTGCGTGACGCGTCGTACTTCGTTGCTGCCTGTCCTGCTCGGTTCTGCATTTCTCCTCAGCTTCGGCGCGAGCGCGCTGCTCGCGCAGGTGGGGCATGCTCCCGCGTCGAGCCCGTACGCCGACCTGCGCGGCTCGCAGGCGGTGACGTTCGCCCTCGGCAGCATCGCGCCGGCGAGCGATCCCGCTGGTGTCGGGCCGGGATCGGGACTGCTACTGTCGGCGCGGCACGACCTGCGCGTGACGGGGCCACTGTGGCTCTACACGCGGCTCGCGTATGCACCGTCGCTCACCCGCACGATCAAGGACCCGCTCCTCACCGGCGCCGGGCGGATCGTGGGCGAGTCGAAGCGACCGCTGACGATCCTGGAATCCGGATTCCAGTTCAACATCACGGGCAACAAGTCGTGGCGACGGTTGGCCCCGTACGTCCACACGGGCTTCGGCGTGGCGACCGGCGGCACGGCGAGGTTCGACGTGGGCGGTTACCGCTTCGGCACCAAGTTCATCGTCAACTACGGCTTGGGCACGCGGATCGCGACGGGTTCGTCGTGGGAACTCCAGGCCGACCTCACGCAGACGATGTGGCAGTACAAGTATCCGAACGACTACGGCGGCAACGGCACGATCAACGATGAGTCGATCCTCGGCCTCACGTCGCTCAACGCGTGGCGGCAGAACATGCGCCTGAGTGTGGGCGTGAGCCGCTACCTCTTCCGCTGACCGCCGGCCCCGCGATGCGCGCCACACTCACTCGCCGGATCACCTTCTCAGCGGCCCATCGGTACCGTCGACCGGAGTGGGACGACGCGCGCAATGCCGCGACGTTCGGCGCGTGCGCACACCCGAACTGGCACGGGCACACCTACCAATGCGACGTGACGGTGGGCGGTGAGATCGATCCGCTCACCGGATTCTCCGCCGACCTCGGCGCACTCGACGCGGCGCTCAAGACGCGTGTGATGGACGTACTCGACCACCGCAACCTCGTGCTCGACGTGCCCGCGTTCGCGGAGGGGAAGCTCATCCCGACGTCGGAGAACGTGGCGTGGTGGATCGCCCGTGAGGTGCAGGACGCGCTCGGGTCCGCGACGCGCGTGCTGCGCGTGCGGCTCGCAGAGGAGCCCGGACTGTGGGCCGAGGTCGAGCCATCGTGAGTGTGACGGGATGACGTGCACCGGGGTGATCCTCGCCGGCGGCGCGGCGACGCGCTACGGCGGCCACCCCAAGGGGCTGGAGCGCGTCGGCGGCGTCCGCATGATCGACCGCGTGGCGCGCGCGCTGGCCACGAGTTGCGATGCCCTGCTCCTCGTGGCCAATGCCGATGATGCGGCGGCATGGCTGCCGGAGACACGCGTGGTGCGCGACGTGCGGCCCGGCGAGGGTGCGTTGGGCGGACTGCTCTCCGCGCTCGTGGAGGCCAGGAGCGACGTGATCGTCGTGGCGTGGGACATGCCGTTCGTGGAGTCGGCGTTGTTGGCCGCCTTGCGTGCGCGGGGCGAGCGCGGCGATGTCGACGCGGTGATCCCGGAGAGTGATGGCTCGCCGCGCGGCATCGAGCCCCTGTGCGCGTGGTACTCCGCGCGCTGTGTGCCGGCGATCGTCGCCGCGCTGGACGCCGGCGACCGGCGCGCGGTCGCGTTCCACGACTCGGTCCGCGTGGCACGGCTGCCGTTTGCGGAGGTGCAGCGGTTCGGCGAGCCGGCGCGCATGTTCGCGAACGTCAACGCCCCGGCGGATCTGCCCCGCACGCCACCGATGTTGGCGGTGGTCGGCAGGAAGCATGCGGGCAAGACGACGTTGGTCTCGCAGCTCTCAGCCACACTCACGCGGCGGGGGCTCCGGATCATGACGCTCAAGCACTCGTCGCACACGTTCGCGCTCGACCCCGAGGCGACCGACACATACCGTCACTTCCACGAAGGCAACGCCGAGCGCGTGGCGATGGTGTCGCCGGATGTGTTCGCGGTGGTGCAGCGGTGGTCGCGCGAGCGAAGCCCGGAGGAGATCGCGGCGGAGTATCTGGCCGACGCCGACGTGGTGCTCTGCGAGGGGTTCAAGAACTCGCTGCTGCCGAAGCTCGAGATCGCGCGTGCGGCCGCGCATGCGTCGCCGCTCTGGGCGCCCGCGCTCGCGAACGCCGCGACCTGGGAGGCCCTCGTCACGGACCTCCCTGTGAGCGAGTTTCCGGGGCGGCGGTTCGCGCTCTCGGCGTCGGATGTCACTGACGCACTCGCTGATTGGGTCGTTCAGCGGTTCCTGCCATCATCTCGTTCAACCTGATCCCGCCCATGCTGCCTCGTTCACTGCGCCGCGGACTTAATGCGGCATTCTCGATGTTCGTCGCGGTGGCGTGCCAGGCGCAGCCCTCGAGCGCCCCCTCCCCGACGCGAAGTGAGTCGCCGGCGATGGCGCCAATGGCGCCGACCGCGCGACGCGCGTTCGCCGTGTTCGCCGACTCGCTGCTGGCGGACCGTCGCTTCCGCTCCGCGCACTGGGGCGTGCTCGTGGTCGACCCAGCGAACGGTGACACGTTGTATTCGCGCAACGCGGGCAAGCT
Source organism: Gemmatimonadaceae bacterium (assembly GCA_046153705.1). Lineage (GTDB taxonomy): Bacteria > Gemmatimonadota > Gemmatimonadetes > Gemmatimonadales > Gemmatimonadaceae > Pseudogemmatithrix. The sequence goes on along the minus strand of JBJXGK010000193.1, from coordinate 12,327 downwards.
CTTCATGCCCGCCTCGAACCAGAAACTCCTCACGGGTGCGACGGCGCTCGCGCAGCTCGGTGCGGACTATCGCTACACCACACGGCTGCTCGGTGCATCGGCGCCGGTGGAGGGCATCCTCACCGGCGATCTCGTGGTGGTCGCGGCGGGCGATCCCACGTGGAGTGACTCACTGGCGGGCGGCGACGTGCTGGTGCCGATGCGGGCCTTCGCGGACTCTCTTGCGGCGCGCGGCATCCGGCAAGTGACCGGACGCTTGATCCGCGGTGGCGATCACTTCCCCGACTCCACGCTCGGATTCGGCTGGGCGTGGGACGACCTCGACTACTCGTATTCCGCGCCGGTGGACGAGCTGTTCTTCAACGAGGGGTATGCGCGGGTCACCGTGTACGGTGGTGCGAAGGTGGGAGCGCCGGTGTCGCTGCGCACCTCACCGTCGCGCGTGGTGCCGAGACTTGGTCCGGTCTCGGTGATCACCGCGGACACGGGGCGTTCGCGCGTGCAGTGGGTCGGGGACGTGCGCGGTGAGCGTCCGATGCTCAGCCTCAGCGGTTCGGTGCGTCCGCGCGACTCGGTGACCGTCGAAGTCGCGCTGCGCGACCCCGCAGGGGCGTGGCTCGATGCGTTCCACGACGTGCTGCGCGAGCGCGGGATCCGCGTGAGTGGCGGGGTGGAGTCGAGGCTGATCGCCGATACGACCGGACTCTCGACCTTGGCCACACGGCAGTCACCGCCGTTGCGCGCGGTGCTCGCGCGCTTCGAGAAGCCATCGCAGAACCAGTTGGGCGAGCTGTTGTTCAAGACGCTTGGCCGCGAGAAGACGGGCGTGGGGACGGCGGATAGCGGGCGCGTGGTGGTGGAACGGCAACTCCTCGCGTGGGGAGCCGACAGCGCGGGATTCGCCGTACGCGACGGCAGTGGGCTCTCGCGCCACGACTACATCACGCCCGAGACCATCGTGCGGGTACTCGACGCGATGCGGCGGCATCCGGACTTCGCGGTGTTCTACGAGTCGCTGCCGATCGCCGGCGTCGACGGCACGATCGAGCAGCGCATGCGCGGCACGCCGGCGCAGGGCAACCTGCGGGCGAAGACCGGCACCCTCGACAAGGCCCGCGCACTCTCCGGGTATCTGACCACCGCGGACGGACGGCTGCTGTTGGTGTCGATGCTCGCGAACAACCACGTGACGCCCAACCGCGAGGTCGAGCGCGTGCAGGACGCGATCGTGGTCTGGTTGGCGAGCACGCGGTTCGAGCGCTGATGCAGTCGGTCACCGAGGCGGCTCAGCGGATCAGCGCCGCGTTCGCGCCTCTCTCGACGGAGCGTGTGCCGCTGCGCGCGGCGATGGGGCGTGTGCTGGTCGATGCGATCCGTTCGCCGATCACGTTACCGCATTGGACCAACTCCGCGATGGACGGTTACGCGGTGCGGGCAGCGGACGTGCGTGGCGCCACGGACGACGCACCGATCACGCTGCCGGTACACGAGACGGTCGCGGCGGGCACGTTCCCGTCGCGCGCCCTCCAGCCCGGTGAGGCGGCACGCGTGATGACGGGTGCCCCGGTGCCCGAGGGCGCCGACTCGGTGATCCGCGTGGAGGACACGGACGGTGGCGTCGCTCACGTGCGGATCCTGCACGACCGCGATGCGGGGAAGAACCTCCGTCAACGCGGCGAGGACCTCCGCGAGGGCGAGATCGCTTTGCCGGCCGGCATGCCGATCGGCGCCGCACAGATCGGCATCTTGGCGTCGATCGGGCAGCGCGATGTGGCCGTGCATCGCCGGCCGCGTGTCGTGATCCTGGGATCGGGTGACGAGCTGGTCAGCATCGACCGGTTCGACGAAGTGCGCGCCGGACGACGGATCGTCAGCTCCAACGCCTACACGATCGCCGCGATGGTCGAGGCGACCGGCGGCGAAGCGATCGACCTCGGCCACTGCGAGGACACCTTGCCCGCGATGCGCGCGCTGCTCGAACGCGCGGTGGCACTCGCTCCGGATCTCATCGTGACGACTGCCGGTGTGTCGGTCGGGGAGTTCGACCACACCCGCGCAGCACTCGAGGCGATGGGGGCGCACCTGGACTTCTGGAAAGTGCGCATGCGCCCGGGCGCACCGCTCGGCTTCGGACATCTTGGCGCGACGCCGTGGATCGGCTTGCCGGGCAATCCGGTCTCGGCGATGGTCACTTGTGAGCTCTTCGTGCGACCGGTAGTTCGTCGCATGCTCGGCTACACGCGGATCCATCGGCAGCCGGTGCGCGTGCGGTTGGAGGAGCCGGTGACCATCCAGGCCAGACTCACGCACTTCCTTCGGGCGATCGTGACGCCTCGGGCCGACGGTGGACTCTCGGCGCGCCTCACCGGGCCGCAGGGTTCCTCGATCCTCACCTCGATGTCGCTCGCGAACGCGCTGCTCATCGTTCCCGACGATCGCACCACCGTGGCCGCGGGCGAATCACTGTCGGCGTTCCTCCTCTCGGACGCCGCTGGCATGGGCGAGGCCTTCACGCTGTGACCGCTCAGCATGCCCTGCCCGCCGATCTGCACGCACTCGACCGCCGGTTCGTGCTCGTGGAGGAAGCGGTGGAGATGCCGCTCGGCCGCGTGACCCTGTGCAAGCCGCGCAGCGCGGACGATCTCATCAGCGAGGCGGATTTCGTGAAGGACGAGCGGCTGCCGTACTGGGCCGATCTGTGGTCGGCGTCGATCATCCTCGCGTCGTTCATCGAAACCACGCTCGGTGGGGCCCGAGGCGCGAAGCCGCGCGTCGCACCCAGCGGGACGGGGCGGCGGGCGCTCGAACTCGGCTGCGGGCTTGGGCTGGTGACCATCGCCGCACTGAGGGCGGGCTTCGACGTCACCGCCACCGACTACTACGAGGACGCCACGCGATTCGCCGCGCGCAACGCCGTCATGAACGCGGGGCGCGCGCCGGCCGCACGCATGGTCGATTGGCGCGCCCTTCCCGATGACCTCGGGCTGTACGATCTCGTGTTGGCCGCCGATGTCCTGTACGAGCCGCCGCACGCCGCGTTGGTCGCCGAGGTGATACGGCGCACCCTCGCGCCGGGAGGCACGGTGCTGGTGGCGGACCAGGGCCGCGTGGCGCTCAGCGCGTTCCTCGAGGAGTCCACCGCCCGTGGGCTGGTGCACAAAGTGGTACATCGTGAAACGCGGCCCACGGTTCCGGCGTCTCCAGTCGGGTCCGCAGTACACGCCATCACGATCTTCGAACTCCGGCATGGGTAGCCATGGGCAACCAGCGTCCGATCCTCATCCTCATCATCTTCGGTCTGACCACGATCACGCTGATGTGGCTGGTCGGGCGGATGGTGAAGCGCCACATCGCCGGCGGTGACGCCGCGAGCAAGGGCGGCGACCGGATGCTGCTCTCGCAGATGGAGATCGACGCGATCGTCTCCCGTGGCTTGGCCACACCGGCCGAACTGTTCCTGATGGAACCCGAGCGCCAGCGCATCCTTGCGCAGACGGCGCTGATGCTGGTGACGGCGGCGCAGCAGACGCCGGGCGGGCTTCAGGGCTCGGCCGCGCCGGAGAGTTGGTGCCCCGCGTGCGGCACGAAGGTGGAGAACTTCCCTGAACGATTGCCTTGGAAGGCGACGTGCGTGCGCTGCGGCAGCGAACTCGTGCTCCGACGCGATGGTGCGCGCCTGCTGCTGAGCTACTCGCTCAGATCCAGCGACGCACGCGCTGCCGGTACGACAGGTACGCTTCGCCGAACTTCCGCGTGAGATAACGCTCCTCGCGTCGCACGATCACGCGGTCGGTGACGAGCAGGGCCGGCACGACCATGACGACGACCGCGAATCGATCGATCCAGAGCCCGGCGCCCAGCACCACGATCGCGAACGCCAGATAGATCGGATTGCGCGTGAAGGCGTAGGGGCCGCGATCGACGATGGAGCGCGTGGCCTTCCACGGCTCGACGGGCGTTTGCGCAGCGCGCAGCGAGAGCAGCGACCAGAGCGCGAGCAGCACACCTGCAGCCAGGACCACGAGCCCGACCCACCCGAACGCGCTTCCGCGCGAGGGCAAGGGCATGAAGCGGTGCAGCCACCAACCCAGGACGAGCGCCAAGAGCCAGACCAGCGGCGGCTTCACGGGAAGGTCGGGATGGTCCGGCCCCACCGGGATCGCAGGATTCACTTGGCTCATCGTTCAGTCCCCCGGTGCGCCTGCGGTCAGGCCAACTGCTGTGCGACGACTTCGGCGATGTCGAACACCGGCACTTCACTGCCCTGCGCCTTCACGCCGTCGGCCATCATCGTCATGCAGAACGGACACGCCACCGCGACCGCATCCGCCTTGGTCCCCAGCGCTTCCTCGGCGCGTTCGACGTTGATGCGCTTGCCGACGTTCTCCTCCATCCACATGCGACCGCCGCCGGCACCGCAGCAGAGGCCCTTGTCCTTGCTGCGCGGCATCTCGACGAGGTTCACCACCGGCAGTGCTCGCTTGAGTGTCTCGCGCGGCGCGTCGTACACCTCGTTGTAGCGGCCGAGGTAACAGGAGTCGTGATACGTGAACGTGCGCACCGGGGCGTGCAGGTCCTCGCGGATCGGCACGCGGCCTAGCGCCATGAGGTGCTCGATGTACGTCGAGTGATGCACCACGTCGTAGTTCCCACCGAACTGCGGGTACTCGTTGCCGATCTGGTGGAAGCAGTGCGGGCAGGCCGTGACGACCGTCTTCACACCGTACCGTTCGAGCGTCTCGACGTTGTCCTTGGCGAGCATCTGGTAGAGGTACTCGTTGCCCATGCGACGCGCGGGGTCGCCGTTGCACTTCTCCTCCTGCCCGAGGATCGCGAACTTCACGCCCGCGGCCTGCATGATCTGCGCGAACGCGACCGTCGTCTTCTTGGCACGATCGTCGAACGAGCCCATGCAACCCACCCAGTAGAGCACCTCGGGCTGCTCGCCGCGCCCGGCCATCTCGGCCATGGTGGGGATGTTCATGCCGTCGGCCCACTTGCCTCGATCGCCGGGGTCGAAGGCCCACGGTGACCCGCTCGCCTCGAGCGACTCGAACGCCGGCATCATCTCCTCGGGGAAGCGCGACTCCGAGAGCACGAGGTTTCGGCGGAGCTCGTTGATGACCGAGAGCTGGTCGATCGAGACCGGGCACTCATACACGCAGGCGCGGCAGGACGTGCAGGCCCAGAGTTCCTCGTCGGTAATGTAGCCGTCGAGCAGCGTCTTCTCGGCGAGGCCGGCTGGAGCATCGGCGCGGAGCGCGAGGCCGCCCTCCGCATTGCGCTCCATCCACGGGGCCTTGGCTTCGAGTCGCTCGCGCACGTTGATCATGATCTTGCGCGGGCTCAGCAGCTTGCCCGTGGTATTGGCCGGACAGACACTCGTGCATCGTCCGCACTCCGTGCAGGCGAATCCGTCGAGCAGCGACTTCCAGCTGAGGTGCTCGATGTCCTTCGCTCCGAACTGCTCGGCTTCGGCACCTTCGAAGTCCATCATGCGCATCGCACCGATGGTGCCCGGACCGCTCGTGTCGGAGAGGAAGGTATTGGGCAGCGACGCGACGACGTGCAGGTGCTTCGAGAACGGCAGATAGTTCAGGAAACCGAGCACGAGCAGGGCGTGCGCCCACCAGAAGACGCTGTGCATGAGCGCGGGCGCAGGCATGCCCGGCGCGAAACCGACCTTCACGAGGACCTGCGCGAGCGGGTAGCTCACGGGATACGCCGAGACCAGCGGCGTCGGCTCCGAGGCGAAATGGAAGGCCTCGGAGAGGAACATGGTGATCATGAGTGCCGCGATCCACGAGAGGATCAGCAGCGGATCGTTCGGGTGCGTCTCGGCGCCCTGCAGGCGCGGCACACTCTTGGTGAGTCGGCGGTACAGCGCGAACGACACCATCGCGAGCACGATGGCCGCGAAGCCTTCCTGGCTGAGCACGTACAGCCGGAACAACGGCTCCGGCAGGAAGTTGTCGTAGCCGAAGCTCGGGAACACACCCGCGATGAGCATCTCCGTGGTGCTCGCGCCGAGCACCATGAAGCCCCAGAAGATGAGCGCGTGCATGGGGCCGGCGATGGAGTCACGGAAGATCTTCGACTGGAAGATGCCGACGGTGATCAGGTTGCCGAAGCGCGTGGGGAGTGCGTTCCAGCGGATGTCGTCGAGCCGGCCGAGTCGCAGGTAGCCCACCAGGCGTTGGACGTTCGCGGCGAAGTAGCCGAGCGAGGCGACGAGGACGGCGAGGAAGAGCGCGTTGGCAGCGGTCATGGGGGGAACTTAGCCCTCCGTGGGTGGGGGCACCACAGCCACGAACGGCTGGACACGCACTGGGTGGCTCGCATCCCAACGCACCCTCACGGTCGGGATCGCGACGCTACAAATTCCAAACCATGTCCTGCTCCCGTTCCGCCGCGATCTCGCGGCCACTTCGTGCCCTCCTGCGTCTGGCCTGCGCCAGCGGCGCCGTCGCAACCGTACTCATCGCGCCGCTCGCTGCGCAGCCGTATCCCACGAGCTGGGACCCGGCGCATCTGAACCGCCCCGACGTGAAGGCAGCGCTCGCGCACCTCGAGGCGGGATTCCCGAAGCAGGTGGACGAGTGGATCCTGATCGCGCAGATGCCGGGCAAGTCGGGCCACGAACAGCAGCGTGGTGCATATGTGAAGGCCGAGATGGAGAAGGCCGGCTTGCGCGTGAGCGTGGACTCGATCGGCAACGTCACCGGCGTACGGAAGGGCCTCGGTGGTGGCCCGACCATCGTGTTCGCAGCGCACATGGATATCGTGCACTCGCTGGAGACCAATACCACCGTGCGGCGCGCGGGCGACACCCTGCACGCGCCGGGTATCTTCGACAACAGTGCGTCGGTGGCGAACATGCTCGCGACCATCCGTGCGCTCAACGCGGCGAAGGTCGTCACCACCGGCGATCTGGTCTTCGTGGGCACGGTGCAGGAAGAACTCGGCCTGCGCGGCATGGACTACTGGTTCAAGACGAACCCGAAGCCCGACCTGCTCATCGCGATGGACGGCGGCCTGGGTGCGGTGAGTTATGGCGCGCTCGGCATCTACTGGACGCGCTATCGTTTCAAGTCCGCGGGCGCGCACACGCTGCGTTCACGCGGCATGCCGACGCCGGTGAAGGCACTCGCCGAGGCCGTGCAGCGCATCTACGCGATCCAGCCGGCGCCGCTGCCCAATGGCGCGGTCATCAACATCGGTCAGGTGCACGGCGGCGAGATCTTCAACGGCATCCCGCAGGACCTCTACTTCACGGTGGACCTCCGCACGCCCGACCCGGCCCTGCTCGATTCGCTGGACCGTCGCATCACGCGCATCGTGCAGGAAGCCGCCGACCGCGAGAAGGTGACACTCGTGGTGGAGACCGAACAGAAGAACGGCGCGGGCGGCACCGAGCGCATGCTCGAGCCCAAGCGGCGGCATCCGCTGGTGCAGACGGCGATCGACATCCAGAAGCATCTCAAGGTCGACTTCGGCATGCCGGGCGCGGCCGAGGCGGTCCCGAGCGGCAGCACCGATGCGAACGTCGGTGTGGTGCTCGACGTGCCGAGCATCGCGATCGGGCGATCGCAGGGCGGGAACCAGCACACGCTCGCGGAGTGGGCACATTGGCCGAGCGCGTTGCAGGGGACAAAGCTGGCGCTGTTGTTGGCGACGACGTTCGGGGACGGGATCAGACCGGTGACGACGCGGTTCGTGCCTTGAGCTCCGCGGACGGCCTCGGCGGTCGCGTGCCGCTCAGGCGTCGACCGCAATGGCCTTGAACACCATCTCGGTCAGGAAATCCGTGGTCGAGGCGTCGGGATCGTCGGGATCGACGTCCGTCAGTCGCGGCAGATGCTCCGAGAAATACCGCTGCAGGTGCGAACTCTCGACCACGGTGGAGACGAGTGCCACCGGGTAGCGGTACGTCGGACTCACGTCGGCGACCAAGGCGGCCACGGTGCCGCACAGTCGCTTGTAGCTGACGAACAGGCCGTCGCGGTTCTCCGCCGTCACGTCCCGGTGGAGATACACCTTGGACGACTCCGCGACGACCACCCGGTAGAGCACCGTCTCATCGATGTGCGGGATGAGCTCATCGCGTTCGATCCGGCGGGTGAGCTCCTGGAGCGCCAGCCGCAGCCGCTTCCGTGCGTCGCCGACGTTGACGGTCGCGATCCCCACCCGGTATTCCATCCACGTCCAGTACCACGCCGTGACGTACAGCAACAGGCGGTGCTTGCTCTTGAAGTACCGGTAGATCGAGGCTTCCGTCGTCCCGATGCGCTCGGCGAGCTTCCGGAACGTGAACCCCTCGTAACCCAGCTCAGCAATCAACTCGATGCCCCGCCCCACGATCGCCATGCCGAGCTCGCTCGTCTCCGGATCCTTCACATGGAACTTGGGATCCATCGTCAACCGGACATGGTCGAGGCCGTGCGGGATCATGAGGCGCCGATGAGGATTCTCGAGTCGTAGAAGGTCACGGCACCGGAGTCGACGTCGTACATGCCCCCGGCGATCGCGATCTGGGACGCGCGGACCATCTCCGCGAGGAGCGGACTGCGCTGCATGATCTGGCTCTTGACGAGCAGCACGTTCAACTCGGCGACGCGCTCCACGAAGGCTTCGTTGTTCGAGTTGCGGTCACCGACGGTCTCGGTTTCGAGCGCGATCGCGGCCTCGATCTTCTGGACGAGGGTCGTGAGGTTGCCCAAGCGCACGCCGTCGCACGCGCCCTTGATGGCACCGCACTTGGAATGCCCGAGGACCACGATCGCCTTGGCCCCCGCTGCCTTGCAGGCGAACTCCATGCTGCCGAGGATGTCGTCGTTCAGCACGTTCCCCGCGACGCGGGTACTGAAGATGTCACCGAGGCCCTGGTCGAAGATCAGCTCAGCGGACGTGCGCGAGTCGATGCAGCTCAGCACGATGGCCATCGGGTGCTGGCCGTCACTGGTCTCGTTGACCTGCTGCAGCAGGTTGCGGTTGGCCTTGAGGTTGTTGACGAAGCGGTCATTGCCTTTCCGCAGGACGTCGAGGATCTGGTGGGGCGTGAGCGAGTCGCGGATCTCGCGGGTGAGGGTTCTCATCGGAGGATCGTCTTAACTGAGGGTGAGTCCGTGGAACTCCACGGTGATGTCGCGCGCGGGGGCACTGGCCTCGAAATCGCGAAGGATCTCGCGCACATCGAAATCGATCACCTTCGACCGGCTCGCATCGATGACGACCCGTGCGCTGCCGGGGATCGCCGCGAGCTGCTCGAGGATCCGTCCTTTGTTCAGGAACGAGACCTCCTCGGCCAACTGGATGCGGTACTCCGTTGTTCCATGGTCGACCTGCGGCACCGTGAACGGGTTCCGCAGGTTGTGATGCAGCACCACGACCACCGCGACACCCATGCCGATGGCGATGCCACGCAGCAGGTCGGTCGCGAGGATCCCGACCACCGTCGCCATGAACGGCACGAACTGCTCCCAGCCGTGGCGGTACATCTGCTTGAACAGCGCCGGCTTGGCCAGCTTGTAGCCGACCACGAAAAGCACTGCCGCCAGCGTCGCGAGCGGGATCATGTTGAGCAACCACGGGATGGTGGCGACGGACAGCAGGATCCAGAACCCGTGCAGGATCGCCGAGAGTTTGCTGCGCCCACCGAAGGTGATGTTGGCGGAACTGCGCACGATCACCTGTGTGACCGGAAGCCCGCCGATCATGCCCGAGACGATGTTGCCGAGTCCCTGGGCCTTCAGTTCGCGGTTGGTCGGTGTGATCCGTTTCTGCGGGTCGAGGCGATCGGTCGCTTCGACGCAGAGCAAGGTCTCGATGCTCGCAACGAGCGCGAGGACCAACGCGATCACGTAGACGTCGGTGCGGGCGAACGCGGAAAAGTCCGGCGCCGTGAACTGCCCGAAGAACTCCGCGAGGCTGCTCGCCATGGGGATGGTGACCATCTGATGCGACTCCAGCGAATACGGGAGCGCGCCGGAGGAGTACAGTGTGCTGAGCAGGATACCGACGGCCACGGCCGCCAGCGGCCCCGGCACCGTGCGGAACAGCTTGAACCGCGGGGCGAGCACGGAATCCCACGCCACGAGCAGGGCGAGCGATATCGCGGCCACCACCACCGCGCCGGCGCTGATCGATTGGATCACGGCGTCGATCGTTCCACCGGACGGAGCACCACCGCTCACGATCTGTGCGTCTCCCGGCGGTGGGTACGAGCCCAAGGCATGCGGGATCTGCTTGATGATGATCAGCAGGCCGATGCCGGTGAGCATCCCCTTGATCACCGAGGAGGGGAAGTAATAGGCGATGCTTCCCAAGCCGAGGTAGCCCATGGCGAGCTGCAGGACTCCGGCGAGCACCACCGCGGCGAGGAACGCTTCGAACGATCCGCCGAGCGTGCCGATCGCGTTGAGCACGATCACCGCGAGACCCGCTGCCGGTCCGCTGACCCCCAGTGGCGACCCGCTGGCGCCGCCGACGACGATCGCGCCCACCACGCCAGCGATCAGTCCCGCGAACAACGGCGCCCCGGACGCCAACGCGATGCCGAGGCAAAGGGGCACGGCGACGAAAAAGACCACAACGCTCGCCGGCAGGTCCTGCTTGAAGTCCTTCAGCAGCGCAGACATAGGCAACAGTTTACCGAAAGAGAGTAATACACCCATCGGACAGTAGTAGTACTATTGTCTATGGGGAGAATACTAGCCCCCGCTCTACTCGTGTCAAGCAAAAAGCGTTGCGAGAACGGCTACCTAGGACTGCACTGACGTGCGAGGAGACTAAGGAAGCGCGGCGCGGAGACGTTCCCCAGCACGTAATCCCGCTCGCGCGTCCCACCCTTCGCTCGCATGATGCGCAGCAGCGCGCGTCGATCCCCACGGGACCAGCGGCCAAGGTCGGGGATGACCGCCGCGATCGGTGCGAGATGTTCGAACGCCTCGCGCTCATCGTGGCTCCACGTGCGCCGGTCGGCGCCCAAGGTCGCCGCGATGCGCTCGGCCACTCGCCGATAGGCCGTTCGTCGGCTCACGCCTCCCTCGGCTGCGAGCTGCTTCGTCGCGCGCACCGAGATCTCGCCGAGCCAGCGTTCGTCGAAGGCATCGCGGGGATCGTGACCCGGCAACGTGAGCACCAGGTCGGCACCCGCCAAGCGCTTGAGCGTCGCCATCGGGCTGCGGTGGGAACGATCGCGCTGCCGTTGCGCGAGCTCGGCGTCGGCGAGCGCGGCGAGCGCGGGGTCGCTCGGGCGGAATCCGAGACGATGGTAGAACCAGAACGCACCGCTCTTCAGCGCTTCGGTGTTACCGCCGCCGATCTGGAACGGGTTGGCGATGAATCGATCGACCCGGAACAGCGTGCGGAACGCCTGCAACGCTCGCACCCAGAGCATGCCCGCCTCGGTGCCGCGGAACGGTGCGAAGATGTTGATGCCCGTGTTGGCCTGGCGGAAGAGTGGACTCACGCCGCCATAGCCGACCGGGACGCCGTTGGAGAAGAGCATGAACCCGTAGTTCGCCTCGAGCGAGAGGCGCAGTGCCGGGAGCACGCCGATGATCGCGATGCTTGTCCCCTTCCCGAGGTCGGCGAGCCAGACCTCCTCGCGGTTCGCATACGAGATGGCGTGCACCTCGCGACATCGGACCGCCAAGGTCTCACGCGCGACTTCGATGATGCGGTCGGCACGGGCTGCTGGCAGGAGGCGGATCGCGCGGAGCGGAGTGGTGATGGTCCGCGCCGGCCGCGCAGGCGGAACGCGGAAGCTCGTCCGCAGCACCGGCGAGCCGACCTCCATCCGCGCGTGCAGCACCCCGGCAGCACCCAGCTTCCACACGATCGGCAAGGCGGCTCGCTCCCATTCCGCCGCGCGACGCGGCAGACTGTCCCCCGTATCGCGCAGGGCGTCGAGCAACCACGCGAGGTCGGAGCGCCAGGCGTTGCCGCGAGCGGCGCGGACCCACGCACGCAGCGTGAGGGCGTCGGAGTCGAACCCATCCTCTTCGGTGCGGCGGATCGTCGGACGGAGAAGCTCGTCGAGTGCGTCGCCCACGGACGCATCGTGCCAGTCGATCTCGACGTGATCGGGGTGGCGCGCGACCAGCCACTCGGCGATGCCGAGGTCGAAGGCGAGACGTGTGGTCGTACCGGCGTGGCCGGAGTCGTCACCGCGACGCGCGAGCCGGCTCGGCATCTTGCGCGCGAACCGTGTGAGCTCACCGGCCTGCTGCTCCGCCGTACGGAACGCGGCGCGCGTGGATGGGAACGCGAGCGTGGTGAGAAGCGCATCGGACCGCGTCGCGAAGGACTTCCAGCTCCGCGGAG
>JBJXGK010000192.1:0-18144 GCA_046153705.1 Gemmatimonadaceae bacterium | reverse complement strand
CCTCGGTGAGACAGTTCCCGAACGTCGCGAGCATCGATCTCTCGCTCGTCCGCCGCACCATCGGGCAGATCGTCGACAAGGTCACCCTCACGGTGCGTTTCCTCGCGCTGTTCAGTCTCGCGATGGGCGTGCCGGTGTTGTTCAGCGCGGTCGCGGCGACGCGACGCGACCGTCTGCGCGAGGGCGTGCTGCTCAAGACGCTCGGCGCGACGCGGGCGCAGATCGGACGGATCCTGCTGTCGGAGTACGCGCTGCTGGGCCTGCTCGGGGCACTGAGCGGGATGTTGCTCTCGATCGGCGGCGCGTGGGCCTTGGTGACGTTCGTGTTCCAGGGCACGTTCGTGCTCGCCGTGGGGCCGGCCCTGGCCATCGCGGGGACGATGATCCTCCTCGCCGTGGCGATCGGCGTGCTTACCGGGCGCGATGTGTTCAGCGAGACGCCGATGGCGGCGCTGCGCGAGGGCTGAGCGCGCTACTGCAGTCGGATGATCGCGAGGCGCGCCGAGGCCGGGAGCGGCGCGCCGTTCGGACCGCGCAACTCCAGCACCTGCGTGACGTCGCCGGGCGTGCCGCTCAACTCGACGGCCACGAACCCTCCGCTCACGATGCTCGGGAAGTCGAGCGTGAAGCTCCCCATGGCGCGCTGCGTGGGCCGCAGCGGATTCGCGCGAGGGATCCGCGTCCCCGCACCGCCGGCGCAGGGACCGAGCTCGTCGCACATGAGGCTGAACACCGAGGCGAGATCCCACGAGAGGAAGCGCGTGCGCGGAGACGCGCTGGGATCGGCGATGCGCCCATCGACCGCCATCGCGAGCGACCACTCGGGCAGTATCTGATCCCAACTGCGACCCGTGTGCACTTCGAGGTTGGTCACACCGGCGAACCCGTTGAGCGTGAGCGCCGTGAAGAACGGGGACTCGCCGAGCCCCTCCTGGTCGAGTACCCAGCGCGTGACCGCCCAGCCGCTTCCGTAGAACGAGAAGTCGCCGGACTCCGTCGGACCGAGCGGCGAGCGGACGTGCGGCGCGTCGAGGAAGTCCCAGAGTCCTTCGAAGTGCGGACGCATCACGCGCGGTGTCTCGGCGCAGGCGGGATACGCGAGCTGGCCGGCACGGAGCTCGCAGGCGATGCGCGCCCCACCTTCATCGCCGAAGCGCGTCGCACCGAGCGTTGCCCGCGCGAACAACTCCTCCGCGTGCCGAGCGGTGGCTTCGTCGAGCCAGGGGTCCTCGATCGGCTGCGCGCGCACGATGCGCTCGGCGTAGCTGGCCACGTGTTTGAGCTCGTGCGCGAGTGTGGCGCGGATCTCATGCCGCCAGCGCTGCCGTGAGCCGAGCGAGAAGTCGGCGTTGAGGTGCTTCGGGGCCTGTGTGTAGATGTATTCGCCCACGTTGCTCGCGGCGAACTGTGCGCGCGAGAAGAAGTCGCAGCTGACCGTGGCGGCGAGCACCGCACCGCCGAGCTTCAGGTTCATGCGCGGCGTGATCACGATGAACACGCGCTGGTTGTCGTCGAGCCGGCTGTCCATGCGCAGCGGGTCGCCGAAGGTGCGCACGATGTCCCAGGTGATGCTCTCGAGCTCGCTCCCGACCTGTGCGATCTCCGCGTCGACCTGCCCCGCAGTGGTCGGCACCCCGCCGAGCGACGTGAGCGTGTCTTCGAGGATGACGACACGCTCGCCGACGAAGACGCTCCGGGCGTTGAGACTGATGAAATCGCTGCACAGCTGCGGATTCCCGATGTCGGCGAGGCGCACCGGTACGATGGTCCCGACGGCCGGTGCGAGCGCCTGCGCGCTCATCGCGCGTGGGCGCGCGCCGCCGTGCATCGCGGTGCGGATGATGTCGCGGTTCGCCGCACTGAGTGCGTCGTGGGCGAGTTCGGCGCGTGAGTGGCGAGGAGGGCGCGAGTCCTGTGGGCCTGGCAGCGCCGGGCCGAACAGGTTCGCCGCGGCGGCCGCGGGTGCCGTGACCGCAGGCAGCCCCGTGCCGACCCCGCGCAATGACACCGCGATCGCACCACCGCTGGTACCCAACGTGCGCGCCGCGTTCGGCACGGTGAGCAGATACCGCCCCTGCGCGTGCGCAAGCTCGAGGCAGCGCGCCTGCGGTGTGGACGAGAGGATCAGCGATTGTCCCGCGGCCAACGCGACCGGCGTGAGCGTGCGCAGCGTGATCGCGCGCGCGCCGATGCCGCCGGCGGTGCTCACCTGCACCTGCACCGTGCGCACGGGTTCACATGCGAACGCATCGGCGGCCGGCAACTGCACGAAGAGTTGCGTGGCGCTGGCGCTCGTCACGACCGCCGGGACGCCATCGACCAACACCGTGTTGGCACCGACGCTCTCGCCGAAGTTCGCGCCGGTGATCGACAACAACTGGGCCGGTTCGGCGATGCTCGGTGCGGTGGCGACGATCTGGGGCGACGTCGGCGACGTGACGGGCGACACCGTCACCGTCGTGCTTGCGACGTGGCCTTCGACACTCGCGGTGACGCTCGCGGTCCCCGCAGCGACCCCAGCGACCCGACCGTTCGGATCGACCGACGCGATGCGTATGGCACTCGACGACCAGACCAACGGCGCGCCGAGTACGGGTAGTCCAGCGGCATCACGAGGCGTGGCGCGCAGCCGATACGCCCCCGCGGGGAGCGCGAGAGCGAGCGTCGCCGAGTCGATCGTCAACGTGGCCACCGGCGGGTTGGCGAGGGTGATCTCGAGTTCGCTCGAGACCGAGCCCACCGTCGCACGCACGACACCGACACCGGGCGCGAGCCCGAGGATGAACCCGTCGGGTGTGACGGAGAGCGTCGCCGGCGTCAGTGATCGCCAAAGCACCACCTTGCCCTCCACCGGCAAGCCGCGCGCATTGAGCGGCGTCGCGCGGGCTTGCATCGCATCGCCCGGTCGTAGTGTGAGCGCCGGCGAGGTCAACGCCAACTCGCGCACGTCGCCGGCACCCGTCGGCGGGTCGGCGCACGCTGCCAACGCGCCCGCCGCGACCAGCAGCAGGCACACGCGTAGTAGACCCGGGGGCGCGGCGGGGGGGAGGGTCATAGTGAAATCATACCCCGCCACGTGTGGGACGGGTAGATTCGGGCCGTGTTCCCTGCCCCGGACCCCGCGCTGGACCACCTCCCGCTCACCGAGCGGATGCGCCGTTGGTGTGTCGGTCGGGCCTGGTGGTGGCGGCTCCCGTTGTTCGTGCTGCTCGCCAGCCAGGTCCTCAAGCCACTTCGCGAACAGGGCGACTGGACGCTGTTCAGCGGGATCATCTTCGGCGCACATGAGTTCGGCCACCTGTTCTTCGCGCTTGGTGGCGAATGGCTCGGGGTAGCCGGCGGTTCGCTGATGCAACTGCTGGTGCCGATCGGCGCGCTCGCGCTCGTATGGAAGTCGCGCGACTGGTTCGGGGTCGCCGTGGTGGGGCTCTTCCTCGCCACGAGTCTCGCCGAACTCTCGTGGTACGTGGCCGACGCGCGCACGGAGATGCTCGACTTGGTGAGTTTCTCACCCGAAGGCGGCATCCATGACTGGAACTACCTGCTCGGCGAGGCGGGGCTGCTCAAGTCCGACCTGCGGATCGCGCGGATGCTGCGCTTCGTCGCCTGGGCGCTGCTGATCGTCTCGTCGCTGCTGACGGCGCGGCTCTGTGTGTGGATGGCGACGGAGAAACCGCCGAAGGACCCCGGCGACACGACTCGACCCGTGCGTCGTCCCACCGATCCGCGTCCTACCCCAGGAGTTTCTCCAGCCCCCGAGCGGCCGTCTCGATCTCGTCCTCCGTATTGAAGTAGTGCGGCGAGACGCGCAACAGCGTCTCGGCACCCTTCCGCGTGAGGTCGATCAGCGCGTCGGCGCGTGACTGCGAACTGGTGTTGATGCCGCGCTCACGCAATGCGAGCACCAGGTCGCGCGCGGCATGGCCGTCCACCGTGAACGTCGCGATGGCGGAGAGTCGCTCGCCGCGGTCGAGTCCGCGCACGCCGCGGATGCTGCCGAAGCGGCGGCGCACGTGCGCCGCGAGCGCATGCGCGCGTCGCGACGCGGTGGCGAGGTCGAGCGCATTGGCGTAGTGCGCCGCCGCCCCGAGGCCGAGCACGAGCGCGTACGCGAACTCCCAGTTCTCGAACCGCCGCGCGTCGTCCACCAGCGCGAAAGCATCGGGTTCCGTCCACCGCGCCCCGCGCATGTCGACGAGCAGTGGGTGATCGCCTCGCTCGAGCGCCGCATCGCTCACGTGGAGGAAGCCGATGCCGCGCGGTCCACGCAGGAACTTGCGCGCGGTGGTCGCGAGGTAGTCGCACTGGAGTTCGCGCACATCGACGACCATCTGCCCGACGGCTTGGCAGGCGTCGAGGAGGTACGGGACGCCCTCGGCCTTGCAGAGCGCTCCGACGGCGGCCGCGGGTTGTACGAGTCCGGAATTCGTCGGGATCCAGCTGAGTGCGACAAGCCTCGGACGCTCGCGTTCGATCAGTTCCTCGAGTGTGCGGAGGTCGACCCCGCCCATCGGCCCATCGGGCGCCCGGACGACGCGCACTCCGCGTCGCGCGGCGAGCGAGAGGTACATCAACTGATTGGAGATGTAGTCGTCGCTGCTCGTGAGGATCACGTCGCCCGGCGCGAAGTCGAACGCCGAGAGCGCGAGGGCGAACCCGTCGGTGGCGCTCGGGACGATGGCGATGTTGCGTGCGGCGGCACCGATCAGCCGTGCGACCGCGTCGTAGGCGTCGGCGATCGCCGGTGCCTGCGCGTCCGCCGCCTCGTACCCGCCCTCGATCGACTCCCGGCCGAGGTGCGCCGTGATGGCATCCTTCACCACCGCCGGCATGAGCGAAGCCCCAGCGTTGTTCAGGTGTACGCGGATGCCACAGCCCGGTGTCTCGCTGCGCCAACGGACCAGCGCCTCGCGTTCGCTCTCGTTAGACTTCGCTTCGTTCACGTCGGTCGGCGGCGGAGGTTGGGTGCGCGCAGTGCGTGCTCAGTGCGTGCTCAGTGCGTGCTCAGCGCGTGCGGCAGGCGGGGCGCTGCGGCGGCAGGTTGGAGCACCGGATCGACTCGTCCATGCCCTGCGCCAACGTTCCGCAGGCAGTGCTGACGGCCTGTCTGAGCGCTTCTTCGTTGGTCTTGCCCGACGCGGCGGCGCAGTTCTCCTTGCCGTTGAACGTCACGCACGCGGTGCATTCCACCTGCTGTGCGGCGAGCGTCGAGTAGAGCAGGATGCCGGCGAATCCGACGGCGAGCAGGATAGTGATGATCGTGCTGCTTTTCATGTGGAGAGCTCGGGTGATGTCGCGCTTTGCGAAATATGGCTGGGCCGTCCTTGCATACAACCTACTCGTGATCCTGTGGGGTGCCTATGTGCGCGCCTCGGGGTCCGGCGCAGGCTGCGGCGCGCATTGGCCGTTGTGCAACGGCACCGTGATCCCGCGCGACGCCTCGCTCGAGACCATCGTCGAGCTCACCCACCGCGCGACGTCGGGCATCGCGTTCCTCCTGGTGGTCGGGCAGCTGGTGTGGGCCCGGCGCACCTTCGCGCGCGGGTCGGCCGTCCGCGCCGTGGCGCACGTGGCCATGGCGCTCATGGTCACCGAGGCGTTGGTCGGCGCGGGACTCGTGCTCTTCGAGTACGTCGCCGACAACGCGAGCGTCGCGCGTGCGTACTGGCTGGCGGCGCACCTGCTCAACACGTTCGGGCTCGTGGCCGCCCTCACGCTGGTGCCCTGGCTCGCCGATGGTCCCGCCGAACCCACCTTCGACATGAAGGGCAGCGAGATCACGCTGCTCGTGATGGGTCTGCTGGGCACGCTCTTCCTCGGCATGTCGGGAGCGATCACGGCGCTGGGCGATACGCTTTTCCCTGCCAGCTCACTCGCGGAAGGGATCGCGCAGGACTTCTCGCCCACCGCACACTTCCTGCTCCGGCTGCGGATCATCCATCCGACGTTCGCAGTGCTCATGGCGTTCGTGCTCTGGCTCGCGGCCGGGGTGAACGCGCAACGACGCGTGAACCCCACGGTGAAGCGCTTGGCGATCGCACTCGCGGCGCTGGTGGCCGTCCAGCTCGCGGCGGGACTCGTGAACATCCTGCTGCTGGCGCCGATCTGGATACAGCTCCTGCACCTGCTGCTCGCCGACGGGCTGTGGATCACGCTGGTGCTGTTGGCCGCGACTGCCGCGATGACGCCGCGGAAGGCCTTAGCGCGGTAGTCCGGACGGGTGGATGCGCATCGACCCGGGGAGCGCGTCGAGGAGCCGATTGAGATCCGTCGCGCGGTCGAGCGTGGTCACGAACGTGAGACCGTTGAGCGTGACCACCAACATCTTGCTCACGCCGTACATCACCACGCTGCCGTTTCCGGAGTGGACGACGTTGCAGTCCGCGTCGACGAACGTGACGTCGCCGAACGCGCCGTTGCCGTCATCGTCGAGCTCCCGTGCGCGGCGCAGCGAGGCCCAGGTGCCCACGTCATCCCATCCGAAGTCGCCCTGCAGGACGAGCAGCCGATCGGTGCGTTCGAGCAGCCCTCGTTCCAACGAGGTGGCGCGCACCAACCCGACGAAGCCGGGCAGATTCCCCGCCGCGAGCGGATCGAGCGCATCGCGTACCTCGATACAGTGGCGCCTGAGCTCCTGGAGGAACACGCCCGCCGGGCCCACCACCACGCCGCCATGCCACAGTGCGCCGTCGGCGATCCGGGCCTCGGCTTCGGCCGTCGACGGCTTCTCGACATAGCCAAGCGTTGTCGCAGCGCCACCACGCGCCAGCGGCGCGTCGGAGTCGAGCGGCGGACCGACCATCACGTAGCCGAACCCCGTCTCCGGGCGCGTGGGCCGGATGCCGACGCTCACCAACGCGCGCTCGCGCGCCGCATAGGCGGCCGCGCGGCGCAGCGTGCGGCGGAACTCCTCGGGGAAATCCACCGCGAGATCGGCGTGCACGGCGCACATCATGGCACTCGGCCCGGCGCGACGCACGAGCTCTTGCGACGCCCACGCCAGCGCGGCCGCGGTGCCGAGCGGTCGCGGCTCCACGAGCACGTTCTCCTCGGGCACGTCCTTGGTGACCGTGCGGATGGCCGGCGCGATGTCGCGGCTGGTGAGGATCAGCACGCGCTCGGGCGGAATAGCCGGCTGCAAGCGTCCTACCGCGTCCTCGATCAGCGTACGGTCGGAGACCAGCGCGAGGAGGGGCTTCGGGCGTGCCGGTGTGGAGAGCGGCCAGAAGCGGGACCCGATGCCGCCCGCGAAGATCACCGCCCACAGGGCGACGTCGGTCTCGGGCTCACCAAGGAACACCGGTTGTTCGGAAGGGAGCGTGCCGGCAGCGGTTCCCGCGTCGCCATGGCCGGTGCTGCCCGTGAAATCGGGCTTCTGCGTCATCGTCTGCTAAGGTACGGTCGTAATGAGATCATCGCCACCGCAGTCACGATCGTCACCATCGCGATCGCCACCGGCCATGTCAGCGCTTCCCCGAGGACGGCCCAACCGAGCGCGACCGCGACCACCGGATTCACGAACGCGTAGGTCCCCACCAGCGCCGGACGCACTCGTGCGAGCAGGTACTTATACGCGGTGAAGCCCATGATCGACCCGAAGGCGATCAAGTAGAGCAGGCTGCCGATCCCTTTCCAGGTGATCCGCGCGACGTCCACCGACGCCCACTCGTTGGTGAGCATCGACAGCAACAGCAGCGCCGTCCCGCCGGCCATCATCTCCATCCCACTGCCCAGCATCGGCTCGGGCATCGGCGGCAGCTGACGCGCGAACAACGAGCCGCCGGACCAACTGAGCGTGCTCATCAGCAGCACGCTCAATCCGAGCAGGCTCACGCCCGTCGTGGCGGTGCCGGCAGCGTCGGTGTGTGGCATCGCCAGCATCGCGATGCCCACGACACCGAGCAATACGCCGACCACCTCAAGCGTCGCCGGCTTCACGCCCTTCTTCCCGAGCCACCCGAATACCAGGAGCCAGAGTGGCACGAGCGAGACCACCAGCGCCACCACGCCCGACGGTTCGCGCTGCGCGGACCAGGTTACCGCGCCATTCCCCACCCCGAGCAGCAACACCCCGACGATGACGGCGTTGCGCCACTGGAGCGCGGTCGGTGCGGCTGCGCCGCGCAGGCGCAACCAACCGAACATCAGCACACCGGCTGTTAGGTTGCGCGTCCCGGACACCAGGAAGGGCGGCAGTTCCCGCACCACAAGAGCGAGAAACAGATACGTGGAGCCCCAGACGAGCCAGGTCGCAGCGAAGGCGAGAAGGATGCGGACGTCCACGAGCGAATAGTAATGGGGCGTCCCAGCCCACATATTGCGACGGTGAAGCGCTGCCTGATCACCTTGCTCGTATTATGCGCGGCGCCTCCTGCCCGCGCACAGCTCAGCTGCGAGCCCGCGCGCACCGCCCTCGTGCTCGCCGGTGGAGGCGCCAAGGGCCTCGCCCACATCGGCCTGCTCCGCACCCTCGACTCGCTCGGCGTGGTCCCCGACCTCATCGTGGGCACCAGCATCGGCGCGATCGTCGGCGCGCTCTACGCCAGCGGTCTCAACGCCGCCGAGGTCGAACGCGCCCTGCGCGACGAACATCTCGAGGCGATCATCCGCGACTACGACCCCGTGGTCTCGTCGTCACTCGAAGGGCTGAAGCCGGCGGTCGTCTGGGAGAAGCAGGGCGCTCGCTGGGTCATCCAGACGGGCGCGGTGCGTGAAGGCGAAGTGAGCGCGGCGCTCGCGCGTCTGATGCTGCGCGGCAATCTCATCGCCCGCGGCGACTTCGACTCGCTGCCCATCCCGTTCCGCGCCGTGGCCACGGAACTCGCCGATCGCAGCGTCGTCTCGCTCGGACGCGGTGACTTGGCGCGCGCGGTCCGGGCGAGCATGTCGATCCCGCTCATCCTGCGCCCGGTGCATCTCGAGGGGCGCGCGCTCGTCGATGGCGGGCTCTCGTCGAACATCCCCGTGGGGATCGCCCGCAGACTCGGCGCCCGGCGCGTCATCGCGTCGACCATCGCCTCACCACTGCCCGACCCGGACGATTTCGATGATCCGCTCACGGTCACCAGCGCGTTGTTCGAGTATCTCTGGGTGCAGGATTCGCTCGACCTGGGTCCCGACGACGTGCGCGTCGCGATGCCGACGGCGACGTTCGACCCGCTGGATTTCTCACCGGTCGCGTACGATACGCTGATCGCAACCGGGCGACGCGCCGCGGACGCCGCGTTGGGTGTGGCGACCTGCCTGCGCCCCCTGCGGACCGCCCGCGTCGCACCGATGCTGCCCACTCGCATCGCGCGGACGCGCGTGCTACCGGAGACGATCCGTGAACGGGAGGCCGTGATCCGGGAGTTGGCGCTCGGGAACGGACAGACGTTCGACGTCGATGCGACGGCGGCGGGTTTGGCACGACTCGCGCGCAACGAGCGCTATCGCAGCGTCTGGATCGCACCGACCGGCAGTGAGCACGACCTGACGATGGACGTCGCGGTCGACGTTGCGCCGCGGAAGTCGTTCGGACTCGGTGCGGCGTTCGACCACACGATGTCGGGCCGGCTGTGGATCGGCGGCGTCGATCGGGCGTTGTTCGGCGACGATCTCGAGGGCACGGCGCTGCTCACCGCTGGCACCTTTCGCAGTGACCTCACCCTCGCGGCGCGGCGGCGCGCGCGCGTGGGCGCACGCTACATCCCGGTGGGCGTTACGGCGGAACTCGCCGCCGAGGATGTGCGCCTGTTCGACGGCAATGGCGAGCAGCCGAGTGTGCCGACGGACGAACAGACGTTGGTGATCGGCGTGCGCCCGTTGTTCGAGCCGGGTTGGTCGCAGGAGTTCGGACTCGACGCACGGCTTTGGCGCGTGTCCGGCACGTCGCGAGAAGGGCACCTCGGCGTGCGGTACGCGGTGCGGCTGCGGCGACCGGGTGCGCCGCAGCCGCTCATCGCGCTCGAGGCCATCGCCTCGACCGAGTGGCAGCGCGCGCGACTGGACGTCTCGCGGACGCATCGCCTGGGAGAGGCCACCATCGCGCCGCGCATCCGCGTCGGCTGGGGCAACGCCCTGCCCCTCACGCAGACCTTCAACCTCGGCGGACTCGACGGCTTCGCGGGTTTGCGGATGCTCGAAGGCCGCGGCGATCACGAGCTCTTCGCGTCGGTGCTGCTCCGCTGGCGCCTCTGGCGCGGCGTTCACGCGCGCGTCGAGCCGATGGTCGGTCTCATGGGCACCGGCGACTGGCACAGCGACTCACTGCACCTGCAGGGCGTCGTGCTCGGCGGCGCGCGCCTCGGCGTGGACCTCGACACGCCGCTCGGGCCGATCCGGCTTGAGCAGGGCTTCAACAATCTGAATCGCCGTCAGGCGTTGATCCGCGTGGGCCGCTGGTTCTAGACGGTGCTAGATCGCGGAGCGCACGCTGCGGGTCCACCGTGCCGCTTCGAGCACGGTCTGCTGCACCTCTTCCGGCGTGAGGCCCAGTTCGATGGCCTGACCCGTGGCCGCTTCCCACAGGCCGAGTTCGCAGTGCTCCGAGAGGAGGATCGGGCCGGCGAACGGTCCGAGCCGGTCCAGCAACGCGTAGCGCACCTCATCGGACACGTTGACGGTGGAGATGATGTCCTCGAGCGGGACGCCGAGGACCACGTCGAGCATGGAGAGGAGGCCCGCGAGGAATGCCGTCGGACTGCGCCGGCGATCGATCCGCTCCATGACGAGTTCGGCGAACCGGGCGCGCTCGAGCGCCACGCGGAAGCGCTCCGAATCCTCGCCGCGCCTCTGCGGCCCGCTCGCCGCGAGCAACACCACGAGCCAGCGGCGGAGCGACGTGCGTCCCACCATCGCGATGGCTTTGCGCACGGAGTCGACCCGGCCATTGCCATGCGCCGCCGAGTTCGCGATGCGCAGCAACTTGTACGTCAGCGACGGATCGCCCTGGAACGTCTGCTCGAGGTCACGGACGTTGAACTCCTCGTCGGCGAGCTTGTTGATGGCCTGGGCGAGCACCGGTACCTGCGGTGCGACTTGCACGCCCGTCATCACCTCGGGGCGTGCGAAGTAGTAACCCTGGAACAATTCGAACCCCGCGCGTACGCACGCCTGATACTGCTGCTGGGTCTCGATGCGTTCGGCGAGCACCGTGAGACCACGCTTGCGGTATGCGCGCACCTGATCCTCGAGCGCGAGCGGGTCCTTGCCGAGCACGTCGAGTTTGATCATCCGCGCCTTCGACAGGAAGGGCTCGTACTCCGGCGTGTGCACGAAGTCGTCGAGCGCCATCTCATACCCCGCCCCGACCATGCGCTGAACGGCCGCCATCGTCTCGTCGGTGACCGGTACCGTCTCGAGTACTTCGATCACGCAGCTCGCGCGGTCGAGCAACGACCACGCATCCTCCACCAGGGCGGCTTCGGGGATGTTGATCCACGCGCGCGACGAGCCGACGAGTTCGGACAGGCCGATATCGACCAACGACGAGACGATGGTGCGCGCGGACATCGTCGCCCTGTCGCAGTGGTCGCCCGCGGAGGTGTGGGTGGCACCTTCACGGTAGAGCAGCTCGTATCCCACGACAGCGCCGAGGGTGTTGAAGATGGGCTGTCGCGCGACGTAGACGTCCATTGCAGAAGTGTCGGACGAATACCAGCGCTTCTTGAGGGTCCGAGCGACGCGCGGCGACAGCGCCGGGACCGACCGCTCAACTCAGCAGCGGCGCTCGCTTCCCGAGGAGCTCACCCACGGCCGCGAGCAGCACCTCGCGCGCCACCGGCTTGGAGAGCCAGCGCACCGGCGCCCCGTCGCGCCCGAGCGTTTCCACACGCATGGTCTCCGGCGCGTATCCGGTCAGGAAGAGCGCCGGGAACCCCGACCGCATCGTGCGCATGCGGCGATACGCCGAGGGACCGTCGAGCACCGGCATCGCGACGTCACTGACCAGGAGGTCGTAGCCGAGTGGATGCCGGACGAAGAGGTTGAGCGCTTCCTCCCCGTTCTGGGCCTCGGTCACCGTCAGGCCGGCGCGACGCAGCACCAACGCGAGCACACGTCGCACCTGCGGGTCGTCCTCGGCCAACAGGATCCGCCCGACGCTCGAACGATACGACGGCCGCTCGTGCACCTCCGCCGCCGCCTGCGCGGCGTACTCCCCCGTGAGCGGGAAATGCAGCGCGAACGTCGTCCCGCGCCCTGGCGCGCTCTCCACCGTGGCGAACCCGCGCATCTGGCGCACGGCGCCGTGCACGATCGAGAGGCCGAGCCCCGAACCGAGTTCGCGGGTGGTGAAGAACGGCTCCCAGATACGCGCGACGACATCGGCGTCCATCCCCACGCCGGTATCCGCGATCGTGATGCAGGCGTACGCCTTGGCCTCATCGCCGCTGGCATCGACCGCGAGAGCACCGGCCGGGATCGCCGACGCCGTGATCACCAGGTCACCGCCGTCGGGCATGGCCTGCCGTGCGTTCACGACCAGATTCAGGAGCACTTGCTCGAGCAGCGTGGCGTCCGCGAGTACCGGCAATGGGACCGGTGAGCTGCGCAACACCACGCGGACGGCCTCGCCGGCGACGCGGCGCGACATGCGCTCGAAGTCCCCGACGACCGCGTTGAGGTCGATCGGCGTGAGCGCGACGGCACGCTGCCGAGAGAACGTCAGGAGTTTGTGGGTGAGTCCGGCGGCTTTCTTGGCGGCCTCGCGGATATTGGCGAGACCCTCGCGTATCGCGGTCGGGTCATGGCTCTCATCATCGAGCAGGTCCGCTTCGCCGAGCACGATGTTGAGCACGTTGTTCACGTCGTGCGCGATGCCCCCCGCGAGCAATCCGACCGCTTCCATCTTCTGCGACTGCCGCAACTGATCCTGAAGCGACCGGCGATGCTCGATGGCGAACGCGATCGCCAACAGCGCGGCCGAAGACGTCATGAGATCGGCCTCGGCGTCGGACCACGTGCGCTCGGCGCCGACGTGCTCGGCGCAGACCACGCCGATCGGCTCGCCTCCAACGATCAGCGCGACGTCGAGCAATGACGTGATGCCCAACGGCACGAGATAGTGCTCGCGGAGTTCCGCCGTCCGCGCATCGGTCTGCGCGTGGCTCGCATCGATGAGGCGGGACTCGCGGATCGCGTTGAAGTACTGCGGACACGCGACCGAGGACAGTTCGATCCGCCGGTCGCTGTACGCGCCCTGCGAGAGCAGACCGACGCAGGCGATCTCCGTGCGATCCGCGTTGTAGAGCCAGATGGACACTCGGGCGACACCGAGCGCCTCGGCGAGCCGTTCGACCGTGAGCCGCACCGAGGCTTCGAGGTCGACGTGATCCATCATCGCCAGAGCATGGATCGCCTGGCGATGCCGCAACTGCTCGGCGATCCGCTCGTGCCCTTGGCGCGCGTCGTGGGCGGCGCGGCGCCACGCCTCACGCCATGCGTCAGCACTGTCGTCGGACGGCGGTGCCGCGGCGTGCGATGAATCCGAGAGAGTCGGTTCTGGGATGGGAGCTGACAAGAAGTGCGGAGTTCGAAGTCCGCTATTTTGCGCGTCGTGTGGGCGCCCCGCAAGTGACCCACGGAAGAAGAGCTTGCCGCGCTCTTTCCGCCGCAAAGATCCGACAATGCGCCACTGGCCGTTCCTGGGGTTATTCCCCACTTTGCACGTACTTGTGCCGGGAGCGGCGTGTTCGGCCATGCGCGCAGGATAGGATGGGGCCTGGTCTCCTTGATGTGGTTCGGGTGCACGCCACCCGACCGGGAGTTGCGCGTCGGTCACGCCGTGCCGACGGGGAACCGTGCTCGAGTGCTGGTGGATGTCGCGCGCGCGTCGTTGGACAGCGCGGCCGTACCGCGGCTCGTGATCGTGCCGTGGGAGCACGTCCGCACGACCGAAGTGGGGAGCGAGACGGGCCAGGCCGAGCGATTCGCATCTGACCCGCGGGTCATCGCGGTCGTCGGGCACGCGGGGAGCAAGAGCACGCTCCTCGCGTCGCCGATCTACGCGGCCGCCGGGATGCCGGTGATCGTGCCGACCGCCACGTCAGGTTTGCTGCGCGATGGACGCGAGCACCTGTTCCCGCTCTCGCCGCCGGACGATGTCGAGGGGGCATTCCTCGCGGACTATGCATTGGATTCCCTCAAAGCCGTGCGAGTCGCAACGCTGTACGTCTCCGACGCGTTCGGCATCGGTATCCACGTCGGGGTGCGTGCGCGATTGGGCGGCCGCGGCCGCTCGCTCACCGGCGACGCCGCCCTCGCGGGCCAGGAGTGCCAGCAGGGGGAGCGCGATGCGATGCCCAGCATCGTCCGGGCGCTCATGAAGCGCGCGGCCCCGGACGTTGTCATCGTCGCGCTGTCCACCGCGCAGACCGTTTGTGCCGTGCGGGCGCTCGTGGCGCTCGACCCGAGGATCCGCGTCCTCGCGGCGGACTCGTTCGACCCCAGCGAGCTCAGCCGCGGCACACTCCAACGCTCCGAACGTGACGCGCTCCGTCACGTCGTCTTCTGGGAGCCGGGTTCGGACTCCTTGTCACTGGAGTTCGTTCGCCGTGCCCGCGCGCTCACGGGCCGCGATCCCACCCCGGGCCAGGCACTGACGCACGACGCGTTCATGCTCGTCGCACAAGCCGTCAGCGAGGGGCATACGAGCCGGGCGGCGATCCTTCGCTGGCTGCGGACGCTCGGGACACCCGGCCATCCTCCCTACGTCGGAGTGACCGGACCGATCAGCTTCGCGGAACCACGGCGCACCATCCTCCGCGTCCGCGCCCTTACCCCGGAGCGGGAGTGACCGGCGCCGCGTCAGGACCGCGGGTGCTCACTGTCCGCGCTGCCCTGTTGATCGCGACCACGATCACCCTCGTCATGGTCGGGTCGATCGTCGTCGCCCTCGTCTTCGTGGTCGCGCCGAGCGCGACCACGCTGCGCGCGCGCGCGACGCGCACCCTCACGGACTTCGGACGGCAAACGAACCTCGCGGGTTCGCTCGGCGCCATGGTCGCAGAACTGCGGGTCGTGGTCGAGCACCCCGAGGAACGCGTGCCGAGCGAAGAGGAACTCGCGGCGTACCGCCTGCGCGTCGAAGCGATGCTCCGCAGCGCGTCGATGCTCCGCTTGGACCTCGATCCCGCGACGTTCTCGCCGGAACTCGGCTTCGAGCTCGAGCAGGCGGATGGCTCCGCCACCCACCTCGCGAGCGCGATACTCGGGACGATCGGTGCCCTCGAGGTCAGCGATGCGGCCGCCGCCCGGCGATTGCTCGTCCGCTCGGACTCACTCGAGGAAGCGCACAGGATCCGGATCGTCGCCGTCACGTCGGCAGCACTGAACGACTTGGCGCGCGCGGAATCCCGGCTCGAGCGCGCCGCTGGGCTCATCAGCCTGCTCTTCGGGGTGTGGTTGCTCACCGTGGTCCTCGCGGTCCCGTTGCTTTGGTGGCTGCTCCAGCGGCGGCTGTTCACGCCACTGGCAGCCCTCGATGCCTCGCTCACGCGGATCCGCGAAGGCGACCTCAACGTCGAGCTGCCCGCGGCGCAGCCGGACGAGCTCGGTCGCCTCACGACACACTTCAACAACACCACCGCCGTCCTCCGCGCGCAACGCGCGGCCCTCGGCCGCGCCGCCGCCGCGGCAGCCGTCGCCGAGAGTGAACAGCGCTATCGCGACGCCTTCGAACACGCGGCCGTGGGACTCGCGGAGATCGCATTGGATGGCACGTACCTGCGGATCAACCGCGCGATGTCGGCCATCCTCGGGCGCGAACCGTCCGAGATCGTCGGCCGACGCTTCACCGAGTTCACCCACCCGGAGGATGCGGGCGCCGACGCGCTCGGATGGCCGCGGCTCCTGCAGGGCGAACCCATCGTCCGCATCGAGAAACGGTACCGGCGCGGCGACGGCTCGGTCGCCTCGGTGCAGGTCACCGGCGCACTGCTCAAGGACGCCGACGGCGCGCCACGACAAGTGATCACCGTGGTGCAGGACGTCACCGAACAACGCCGTCTCGAACACGAACTGCTGCAATCCATGAAGATGGACGCCGTCGGCCAGCTCGCCGGTGGGGTCGCGCACGACTTCAACAACCTGCTCGCCGGCATCATCGGCTACGCCGAACTGCTCGAGCACGACGCGACGAACTCCGCCGAGGTGCGCGAGGATGCTATCGCGATCCGACGCACGGCCGCGCGCGGCGCGGACCTCGCGCGCAGCCTCCTCACGCTGGCACGGCGCAATCCGCATCGTGAAGAACCGTTCGCGCTCGACACCATGCTGCGCGAGACGGTGGACCTCATCCGACGCACCTTCGACCGCCGCATCGAGGTCCAGGCGTCGGTCGATGTACGCGCGACGATCCTCGGCGACCGTTCCCTCCTGTCCAACGCACTGCTCAACCTCGCCCTCAACGCGCGCGATGCCATGCCGAGTGGCGGCACCCTGTTCCTCACCGCCGAGGAATCGAATCCGAGCACCACGTTCCGCGTGCGACACGGCGTGCCGGACGACGGCCCGATGGTCTGCATCACCGTGCGCGACTCCGGCGGCGGCATGCGCCCCGAGGTGTTGAGCCGGGTGTTCGAACCGTTCTTCACCACCAAGGAGGCCGGCAAGGGCACCGGACTCGGACTCGCGATGGTCTATGGCACCATCAAGGACCACCGCGGAGCCATCGTGCTGGAGAGCACGCCAAGTGAAGGCACCACGGCGCGCGTGTTCCTCCCGTGCACGATGGATGGCGTCGCGTCGGATCCCGGCGAACGCACGGTCATCCCGGCGGCACCCGGTGTGCGCGTGCTCGTGGTGGATGACGAGGACCTCGTGCGCGATGTTGCAGTGCGCATGTTGCACCGACTCGGATACGATGTCGAGGCGGTGGAGGACGGCATGCGCGCGATCGAACGGCTCGACCGCGACGACCATGGCTTCAACGTCGTCCTGCTCGACGGCAACATGCCGCGACTCAATGGCATCGAGACGGCGCGACGCGTGCACGCGCGACACCCGGCGCTGCCGCTGGTCTATGCCAGTGGCTTCTTCGATCCCGCTGACCAGGAGGATCTGCAGTCACTCGGCTTCCGCGAACGGTTGGTGAAGCCGTACACGATGGAGGCGTTGTCACGCGCCATCGCGGCGGCGGCCGACCAGCGTCTCACCCCGACGTGAGCGACGCGGTCTCGCGGGCGACCCACGAGCTGCAGTCCACGCGGCGCACGGCGTAGGCCCGGAGTTCGACCCGTGCGGGTTGGCACCGGATCTCGACGGTGACGACCGCCGAGTCCGCGGTCACGAAGCGCACACGCGCGCGTGCGCGGTACTGCGGCGCGCTCGTAGAGCCGCAGGAGGGCACAGCGCTGCCCGCGACCACGCGAACCCCGATAGCCGAAGCGAACACACGGACGTTCGCTCGATCGAGCAACTCCGCCGACCACTGTGCGACGGCGGGTCTCGGCGCACAGGTCCCTGCGATCCCCGCACGGCACTGTGCGCGGGCGATGGTCTGGCGCGCGGACTCCCACCCGCGCCATTCGGAGGCCGCCGCCTGCAGCACGGCCGCGGTATCGTCGCCTGTCGATGCCGGCATCGACAACCACACCGGCGGTCGTGCGGGCGCCGTGGCGGTAGCGACCGTCGGCGCAAGAGCGATCGCGAAAACGACCGCGCGTGCAGCCGCGATCGCTAAACGTCGCGAACGAATCCGGGCATCTTCCGATCGGGGCGTGCGGAGCAATGGAACCGCCACGGGATGAACGTCCGCAGGAATACGGTGGAGTGGGTCGGTCGCGTGGCGTGAGGTCGGTCGCCCAGTGGCATCACCTCACCAGGCATGCATCAAGTCTCGGCCACAGCCCGGAGAACTTTTGTTGCTCGGCCCGATGAGGAACGCCGAGCGCTCGCGGCCCCGCCCTTGGATGGCGTTCACGTCCAGAGAGGCGACGCAGGCCGATTCCCCCTCGCTCCCGCTCAGGCGAGAGGTCGGATGAGCTCCGTCTCCCACTGGCTCGCCGGCTCGCCGGATTCCGGCCCGCGCACGTAGCGCTCGAATATCGTCTGCGCCGTGGAGAGTCGTGCGGCGGCGATCCAGATCTCGAACGCCGTCCACGCCTTGAAGAGATCCTCGTAGGGTCCCGTGTGTACCACGTGCGCGATGCGGAGTTCGGGATA
>JBJXGK010000186.1:0-3748 GCA_046153705.1 Gemmatimonadaceae bacterium | reverse complement strand
ACCAGAGGACCCCTCGATGACCATCACGTCGCTCAGTCCCTCCATGCTCTCCGCGGTGCCACACGCGTCGTTGCGCGCCCTGCGCGCGGCACTCGTCCGCGACTTGGGCGACGGCTTCGCGGCCGTGCTGCAGGAGACGGGCTACGCCGGCGGCGAGTCGGTGTGGAACGCCTTCAACGATTGGTGCGACAACAACGGCCATGGCGCGCCCGAGTCGATGTCGGTGCCGCAGTTCCAGCAGGCGGCCGCGCGCTTCTTCTCCGAAGCCGGCTGGGGCACCATGACGCTCAACGCGATCGGCGACACCGTGGTCGCACTCGACTCACCTGACTGGGCCGAGTCGGACGTGAATGCACAGATGCCCTACCCGAGCTGCTACTACTCGGCCGGGATGCTCGGCGATTTCTACGGACGGGTGGCGGACGGCGCGCTCGGCTGCATCGAAGTGGAGTGCCGCTCGGCCGGGCACTCGCGCTGCCGGTTCCTGCTCGGCAGTCAGGAAGTGCTGGGCCACGTGTACCAGCGGCTCACCCAAGGAGTGGGCTATGAGGATGCGCTCGCCGAGCTCGGCTGACGCCTTGCGGAGTGAGTGACGAACGGGGATGCCTTCGCAAGGAGGCATCCCCGTTCGACTTGCGCACACACGCCGCCAACACGGCCACTCACATGCCGTCGAACCCGCGGTGCACCGCGACCTTGGACCAGTTCATCTCGGCCTTCTTGTTGTTGCCGGCGATGTCCTTCGCCCACGTGCCCATCACGTTCTTGTTCAGATTGAGAAAGAGCTTGCCGTTGGCGACAGTGAACGCGGCCGGATCGACATCAAGCTTCTTGCCCACCGCCACGCCCATGGCGCAGTAGCCACCGAAGGCCGGGGCGTACTTGGCCGGGTCGGCCTTGAAGGTGTCGCGGTTGGCGGCGGAAGCGAACGCATAGATCGCGCCGTCGTGGGTCGCGGTGAACTCCATGCTGCCCTTCGTGGGCTTCATCTCGGTGTGGAAGGCCACCGCGTCGAAACCCTTCAGGATGACGCCGTTGTCGTCCACGTTGACGGCGGTCTTTCCGTTCTGGGCGAGTGCAACGGTGGCAGAGGCTACGGTGAGCGCCACCACGGCGGTGAGGCGGCGAGCGATGCTGCGGAGGCGGGTGCGGAACGTCATCGAATCAATCCTCGGTTGTGTCGCTGCGGGACGCTCGCGGGATGCGTGCGTCGTGCACCGACTCGACGTGAGTAGACCGGGCGACCGCGAAGAGTTCCGAATCTCGGATCCCGTTGCACGCGCTGTTACACCGACGGAGCAATGCCCGCCGCAGGCAGGATCAGCGAGAACGTGCTCCCTTGGCCCGGGGCACTTTGCACCGCGAGTGATCCCCCTTGGAGTTCGGCGAGCATTTTCGCGATCGCCAGTCCGAGTCCGGCGCCGCCGAACTCCCGGCTCCGCGACGACTCCGCGCGGCCGAACCGTTCGAAGATCCGTGGCAGGTCCTTGTCTGCGATGCCGCACCCCGTGTCCGCGACCGACAGCCGCACCGATCCGTTCTCCTGCGCCGCACTGATCCGGATGGATCCCACCGTGGTGTACCGAGCCGCGTTGACCACGAGGTTCAGCAGGATCTGTCGCGTGTGACCCGCATCACCGAGCACGAACGTGCCCGACGAGACTTCGGTGGAGACGGTCACTACCGGATCCGCGGCGAGCGACGACCCCACTTCCGCCACCTCGCCGATGATGGGAGCCACCTCGAACCGCTCGCGTTCGACGACCAGATCCCTGTTGTCGCCGCGGGCCAGCAAGAGCAGGCCTTCGACGAGCCGATGCATGCGCTCCGCTTCGGCGTGTACCGAGATCAACGCGTCCCGCAACGCCTCCTCGGACCGTGCCCCATCCAGCGCCCACTGTGCCTGAGCGCGCAGGAACGTGAGCGGTGTGCGCAACTCATGGCTGGCGTCGGCGGTGAACGCGGTCAATGCGCGCTGCGCCCCCTCCACTCGCGTCAGTAGGTGATTGAGTGCCGTCGCGATCTCTGTGGTCTCCGCGAGACCGGTGGGAACGGCCGCTCGTTGGCTGAGATCATCGGGACCGATGACCGCGATCGTCCGGCGCACGCGCTCGATCGGCGCGAGACTCTCGTGTACCGCCGCGCGCGTCGA
Source organism: Gemmatimonadaceae bacterium (assembly GCA_046153705.1). Taxonomy (GTDB): domain Bacteria; phylum Gemmatimonadota; class Gemmatimonadetes; order Gemmatimonadales; family Gemmatimonadaceae; genus Pseudogemmatithrix. The sequence continues at coordinate 1,596 of JBJXGK010000186.1, read as the reverse complement.
GCGCCGCGCCAGCCAGACGCCCAAGGGCAGGAGGAGCACCGCAGCGACCGTCACGCTCGCGATCCCCAGCAACACGGGGAGTCGATCGCCCGCGATGAAGATGTCGAACTCGCCCACCTCTCGGTGCAGGATCTGCCACTGCCATCGGCGACTCGGCATCGCATCGAGGAGTGCGGTGCGCAGCGCGGCCGCGTCGGCGCCGACGTCGATGCCCGAGATCTCCTTGGCCGGCATGTCCGGCGTAAGGAAGTAGGTGCTCGGCGTACCGTCGCCGTTCGCCGTGCGACGCGTGATGACGAAGCGGCTTCCCATCCCGACGAGTTGGTCGGCGAGCATCGCCGGCGCCACGGGTGTGCGCGCACCGCCAGGGTCGGCGTAAAGGCCGATCAACGACTCGACGACGTTCGCGGTCTGCACGAGTGATCGGGAGAGCATGACCGCACTCAACACGGCGAAGCCGAGGATCACGACGGCCGCGTACCCCGCGAGCGTCAGCCAAGTCAGGCGTCCGATGCGATGGACGAGCACGTCGCCCAGCGAGTGCTCGGCGACGGTCGCAGCCGATTTCATGCGCCGGTCGGTCACGGGCCCTCCATCCGGTAGCCGACGCCACGCACGGTCACGATCTCCGTACCGTCAGCCATCTCCCCGAGCTTCTTGCGCACGTACTTCACGTAGACATCGACGACATTGGTCTCAGGATCGAACTGGTACTGCCAGACCGCTTCCGCGATCCGCGCCCGCGAGAGCGTGCGACCGGTGTTCTTCGCGAGGTATTCAAGGAGCGCGAACTCCCGCGGGGTCAACTCGACGTGTCGTCCGGCGACCGTGACGCGGCGGCGCACCGGATCGATCGTCAAGGCGCCCACCTTGATGAGCAGCTCGTCGTGCGCCAATACGGCGCGACGGATGAGGGCCTGCACCCGCGCCAAGAGCTCGGCGAGGTCGAACGGTTTGGGCAAGTAGTCGTCCGCGCCGGCCTCGAGTCCACGCACCCGCTCGGTGTGTTCGCCCTGCGCGGTGAGCAACAGCACCGGAGTCCGGTGTCCGCTCTCACGGAGCGCGGCGAGGACCGACATTCCGTCCCGCCCCGGGAGATTGCGATCGAGCACGATACAGCTGTGCTCTCCGTCGACGGCAGCCGCGAGCCCATCGTCACCGGAGGCTGCGCCGTCCACGTGGTAGCCTTCCTCACGGAAAGCCTTCTCGAGAAAGGTGCGCAGACTCCGGTCGTCCTCGACGATGAGCACGCGGTGGGCCATGCTTGAGCTTAGTCGATGCGCTGGACGACCACCTTCAAGACCGGCCCCTTCCAGTCGTGGGCGGCGGTCAGATCGGCGATCCCCTTGATGCCGGGGTGATGCCGGATACGCCCGTTGGTCGGTGTGCGGTCACCACCACCCACTGGACCCTGCACCGGGCCGATGCCGAAGCACGGCGGCACGATCGAGCTCGCCCCCTCGGTGTTCTTCTCCGTGCCGGCGTCGTAGCCGGCGCCGTAGTACACCTCCGCACGACGTCCGCGCGGCAGACGCACCGCGTCGAGGCCCGAGAAGCCATCGTTGGTGCAGATGAGCATCGTGCTGATCGAGAGCA
>JBJXGK010000177.1:0-5330 GCA_046153705.1 Gemmatimonadaceae bacterium | reverse complement strand
TGACCCGCAATACAACCTAACGCCCACCCAGCCGGTCGGCCGGGCTCCGCACGCCCAACCCGCCGCGATTCAGCACATGCGTGTAGATCATCGTCGTGCTCACGTCCGTGTGACCCAGCAACTCCTGCAAGGTCCGGATGTCGTACCCATCCTCGAGGAGATGCGTGGCGAACGAGTGACGCAACGTGTGACACGTCGCGCGCTTGGCGATTCCGGCAGCGCGAACAGCTCGCTGCATGGCACGCTGCATCACGGTCTCATGCACATGGTGGCGACGCACCTCGCCGGTCGCCGCGTCCTCGTAACGACGAGTGGCGGGGAAGACCCACTGCCACGCCAGGTCGCTCGCCCAGCCAGGTGCCTTCCGCTCGAGCGCAGCCGGTAACGCGACGCGCCCGGCACCCGACGCCACATCCTTTCCATGAAGCGCACGCACGCGGGCAAGGTGTGCGTCGAGTCCCGCTCGCGCGATCTCCGGCAGCATCGTCACACGGTCCTTGCCGCCCTTGCCACGACGCACGCGGATCTCGCGCCGGTCAAAGTCCACGTCCTTGATCCGCAGTGTAAGGCACTCCTCCAGCCGCAGGCCGGCGCCGTAGAGCAGGAGAGCGATCAGTCGACTGGTCCCCTCGAGATGGGCGAACACGGCGCCAACTTCCTCCCGACTCAGCACCGCTGGCAGGTGCGCGGGCGACGTCGATCGCAAAACGCGCCGGAGGTCGGGAAGGGGAATGGCGAGTACGTCCCGATACAAGAGCATCAAAGCGCTCAAGGCTTGCATCTGCGTTGACCGCGAGACACGTCGCTCGCTTGCCAGGTGCGTCAAATACGCCACGACCTCCGGCTCTCCGAGCTCACGCGGGTGGCGTGTGCCGTGATATCTGATATAGCGAATGATCCAACCCACGTATGCCTGCTCGGTACGCGGGCTAAGATGGCGGGCGCGCATGCGGCCTTTCACCTGGTCGAGTAGGCGCGGCTTCTGAGTGGGCATGACAGGAGACGTGGTTGAAGCGACTGTGCCTCGCAAAACACTCGCGTCGACCGACACCCCATCGCACATCGATTCTTCGCGACCGCCATCCTTCGCTCGCCCGAGGCCGCCAGCAGATCGCCCCAATCCGAGCGCAAAGAAGAAGGGGCGAAGCCTCCCGGCTCCGCCCCCGCTCTCACCTCTCCCCTCAACGATCTCCCCACTACCATCTCCCCATCTCAAACCGGGAACAGCATCTCCCGATACCGCGGCAGCGGCCAATACTCATCCCCGATCGACACCTCAAGCTTGTCCGACAGCTCACGGCACGCCATCATCGCATCCGCACCCGTGCTCGTCAGGAACGCCGCGCACTTCGCGCCGTCCTCATGCAGTGAATGTGCCCGCTTGATCGCCGCATGCAGCGCCGCCGTCTTCGTCTGCAACGCCGTCACCACCTTGCCCGTCGCTTCGGCCGCCGCCTTCTGCGGCACCACCTTGATCCCCGCCTGCTTCGACTTTGCCGCACCCTCGGCCAGCGCGTTCAAGTACGCGTAGCCCGCCGGCAGGATCTGCGTGTCGAGCATCTCGGCCATCGTCTCCATCTCGATCAGCACGTCCTTCACGTACCGCTCGACGCGCACATGGTAGCGGCTCTCGAGCTCGGCCTCGGTGAGGATCTTGGTCGACGTGAACAGATGCTTCGCTGCCTTCGTCCCCATCTGCGCCAAACCTTCCGGCGCGCGACGCAGGTTGAGCAGGCCGCGCTTCTTCGCTTCCTTCACCCACGCGTCGCTGTAGCCGTTGCCTTCGAAGCGGATCGCCGACGTCTCCTTGAAGACCTTGCGCACCACGCGGAGCGCGGCGTCGTCCTTCGACCCACCCTTCTTCAACTCGGCCTTGAGCGCTGCGGTGATCTCGATGATCGCCTCGGCCACCACGGCGTTGAGCAACATCACCGGGAACGCGATGCTCTGCGACGAACCCACCGCGCGGAACTCGAACTTCGCGCCCGTGAACGCGAACGGCGACGTGCGGTTACGGTCCGTGTTGTCCTGCTCCACCTCGGGCAGCTTCGCCACGCCGAGTTGCAGCATCGCCTGCTCGGCCTTGGTGCCCGCGCGCCCGGCGATGATGTCCTCGATCATCTTCGTGAGTGCGGCACCCATGAACACCGAGATGATCGCCGGCGGCGCTTCGTTCGCACCGAGACGATGCTCGTTGCCGCTGGTCGCGATGCCCGCGCGCAGCAGCCCCTGATGCTTGTGCACACCCTTCAGCACCGCCGCGAGGAACATGAGGAAGCGGAGGTTCTGGTGCGGCGTCTTGCCCGGCTTGAGCAGGTTGATGCCGTTGAGCGCGTTGTCCGACGTGATCGACAGCGACCAGTTGCAGTGCTTGCCCGAGCCGTTGATGCCGGCGAACGGCTTCTCATGCAGCAGTACCTGCAGACCATGACGCAGCGCCACGTCCTTGAGCACCGACATCACGAGCTGGTTGTGGTCGGTCGCGATGTCCGTCTCTTCGAACATCGGCGCCATCTCGAACTGGCAGGGCGCGACTTCGTTGTGACGCGTCACGATCGGCACGGCGAGCTTGTAGAGCTCGTACTCGACTTCCGCGAGGAAGGCCTGCACGCGCTCCGGGATGCCACCGAAGTAGTGGTCCTCGAGCTGCTGCCCACGCGGCGGCGGCGCACCCACGAGCGACCGGCCACCCATCACCAGGTCGGGGCGCAACGCGAAGTGCGAACGGTCGATCACGAAGAACTCCTGCTCGGTGCCCATCGTCGTATAGACGCGGAGCGCGCCCGTATCACCGATGGTGTCGAGCAACTCGCGCGCCGCGTTCGAGAGCACCTCGCTCGAACGGAACAGCGGGGTGACCTCGTCGAGCGCCTCGCCGTTGTAACCGATGAACACCGACGGGATGCACAGCGTCTTGGTGCCGGCCGCTTCCATGATGAAGAGCGGCGAGGCCGGGTTCCACGCGGTGTAGCCGCGCGCTTCCCACGTCGCACGCAGGCCGCCCGACGGGAACGACGATGCGTCCGGCTCCGACTGGATGAGCTGTTCGGCCGTGAACTGCTCTACGGCGTTCTTCGCGCCATCGAGCGTGAGGAACGCGTCATGCTTCTCGGCGGTGAGACCCGTCTGCGGCTGGAACCAGTGGCAGAAGTGCGTCACGCCATTCGAGATCGCCCACTCCTTGACCGCCTTGGCGACGGCGGGTGCGATCTCGCGGTCGATCTTCTTCCCGAGACGGATCGACTCGCTGAGCTTCTCGAACACGTCCTTCGGCAGCTTGTCGCGCATCTGGCGCGCGCCGAAGGTGTTCTCGCCGAAGTATGAGGAGGTCGGCTTCGGGTCCTTCGCCATCGACGGGACGTCGGGGACCTGGACAGCGCGGGTCGAGATCGCGTGCAGGACAGCGGCGCGGTTGCTTGAGGCAGACATTAATGTATTGGGTGTAGGGATTAGCGTGCAGAAGGAGCAAATCTAGACACGGCATGAGCATGATTCAAGCCAAAAACGCACCAACTGACACGCACCGCGTGCACAAACTGCACGGATTCCCGATCAAGCTCGCACGGCCGGCAACGAAAAGGACCCCGCAACGGTGCATCCGCGCGGGGTCCCAGTTCTCCTTCCTATGTCATAAGATGTTTCATCACAACGACTTAAGGCGGTACTACTCCCTGGCTGACCGCGCAACCACCGTCACCTTCGCCCGCATCCGCTGGTGGATCGTGCATTGGTAGCTGACCTCGCCGGTATCGCTCGGGACCCACCCGTACTTGTCGCCGGGTCTGAGCTCCCCCGTGTCGAACAGCCCCGGCCGGACGGCATTGTGTCGCACGATGTCCGCATTGACCCACTGCACCGTGTCGCCCACCGCCACCACGAGCTCCTTCGGCGTGAACGATACAGCACGCATGGTCACGTCATGCGTCCGCGGCTCGCCCGTGACGGCCGCATCGGCAGCAGAACAACCGAGTACGCACAAGACCGCGCCGAGCGGCAGGAGACGCATCCTACCGCCGACGCCTGGTCTTCGCGGCCGCCAGCGTTCGCGCGTGATCGAGATGTGCTTGCACGGCCGGCCGCACTTCCACGAGCAGCATCTGCAACTCAGCGTTCTGCGCCGACGGGATCAGCGTCGCGTCGATCGCGCCGAGCAACATGACGTGGTAGGACACCTCATTCGCTGCATACGCGCTGTCGAACGCGAAGCCCTCGAGGTCGCGGAACATCAATCGCTTCGTCTCGGCGTCGTCACGCAGATCGAACGAAAGCTGGTTGTCCACCGGCTTCACCTTGAGACGCGTCACGAGTGCCACCGCCGCCTGGTTCACCGACTCGTGGTCCTTCTTCACCATCGTGGCGAATGTACGGACCTCGCTGTCCTTGCTCTTGGCAAGCGCAAGATCGGCATAGAGGATGTCGGCGTTGTTCGCGGCCACCACGATCGCCGCGATGTTCGCATCGGTCAGTCCGCTGCCACGCTTGGGAGAAGGGGCAGGCGCCGTTGCCGCGGGCTTGGCCTCGGTCTTGGGAGCGGGCTTGGCTTCGGTCTTAGGCGCGGGCTTCGCCTCGGTCGTGGGCGCGGGCTTGGCCTCCGTCGCGGGCGCGGGCTTCGTCTCCGGGGCGCTTGACCCACCCCCGATGCCGAGCCAAGCGCAGCCGCCGAGGGACAGGGGGAGAGCCAAGGCGAGGATCGTCGGGCGGAGGATATGTCGCATGTTGTGCTCCTGAGAGAATGACTGAGTTAGGGTCGGCCCGACACGACATGACCGGCCTCCTCTGGAGACGCTTGGCCCCCGCGCAACGCCACAGGGGAAGACCCATTGTCGCCTTCGGTGTCCAGTCGCTTGAGACGGGCCCCCCACTCGGCTACCTTGCACGCTACGGCGCCGTGGCCAAGTGGTAAGGCGGCAGACTGCAAATCTGCTATTCGTCGGTTCGATTCCGACCGGCGCCTCTCAGTGAATACGAATCGAACGGGGGACCCGGATGGGTCCCCCGTTCGTCGTTCTGACCCCGCGCGCGCACTGTCACGGCGTAACGCGATCCAGTGCCTCGGCGACTTCGGCCATCACGCCGGCGTCGTGGCTGATCGACGTGAAGCCGGCCTCGAACTGACTCGGCGCGAGATACACGCCGGCGTCCAGCAATCCGTGGAACACGCGGCCGTACCGCTTGGTGTCGGCGAGCTTGGCGGTCGCGTAGTCGCGCACGGTCGCGTCGGTGAAGAACGAGCCCCACATGGTGCCCGCGCTGTTCGCCGTGAACGGAATGCCGTGGCGACCGGCCCACGCGCGCATCAGGCGCACCATCTCGGTCGCCGCCCACTCGGC